>WHTX01000053.1 GCA_009377505.1 Acidimicrobiia bacterium | reverse complement strand
CGGGCGTGGGTCGCGGCGGCGGTGACGCGTCGGTGGAGGCGGTGCGCCTGGTTGGCCCGCAGGGCCACGGCGAAGCGCGACGGCGAGCGGTCGGGGAAGACGATGGAGAGCCGTAGCAAGGTGGCGAGAGGAGCCAGTCGCCGCACGGCCCGCCGGACCAGGAGGTGGACGGCGATCGCCGCCACGGCCAGTAGCGGCAGGCGTCCGAGCGCCCTGCCCGTGCCGTCCCCCGGGCCGAGCGCCCGGCCGAGCAGCACGGCCACGACGAGCGCGGCGACCGGCGGGCACAGGGCGACGATGGCCCCGAGGGCACGCGCCGACGTGCGGCGTGGCACCCAGGTGGTCGACGCGGCCGAGGTTGCCGCCGCGCCCGAGATGGTCGTCGCCTCCGAGGTGATCGTCGATCTCCCACGCCTTTCGCCGTTCCGCACGGCGAACCCGTCCCGGCCCTCAGGATGGCCAGGGCGAGGCCCGTCTCGGTGGGCAAACCTTCCTTAACACCGTGTCTCCTTTCTCACCGTGCCACCGCGCCTTTCTCACCGTGCCACCGCGCCGCCTCGGGCTGCGCCTCGCTGTCCCCTGCCCCGAGCCACCTGCGAGCATGGGCGGATGATCGCGGTCATGCGCCGTCGCCGGCCCGGTGCCCCCGGGACAGGTGGTGCTGGCCCTGGCGGCTACCTCGCCGCCGTGCTCGTCGGCCTGGGGTTGCTGGTCGGCCTCGGCGTGGCGCTGGCCCCATCGCCCGGGCACCTGCGGGCTGTGGTCATCGAGAACCCCGGCGAGCGGGCCGTGTCGGTGCGACTGCGGGCCGTGGACAGCCGGGCCAGCCTCGACCTCGGCCAGGTCCCGGCCGGGGGCCGGGCCGTCTTCGAGGAGGTGCTCGACGTCGGCCCGGAGCTGATGGTCATGTTGCGCTACGGCGGCGTGTCGGCCGGCGAGCTGCGCGTGCCCCGCCAGCGGCTCGTCGAGGGCTGGGTGGTCCCACGCGCCGTCACCGAGCACTTCGACCTGCGGCGCGTCGGGGCAACGCCGGGCTGATCGCCCCTATTGGGGTAATCCCCGCCGCGGGTGGGGCCCGTCCTGGGACCCGGCCCCATACTGGCGCCAGTGATCGGGCGAGAGCGGTCCCCTGCCGGGGCGGTCCGGCGGGGGCGGCTGCCCCAGCTGCGGGAAGGTGGGCGGAGCGTGCACGAGCCGGGAACGACCAGGCTGGACGGGTGGCGCACCGAGTGCTGGTGCGGCGAAACCTTCGCGGGCGAGCTGATCTGGCACTGCCTGCTCTGCGGCCACCACCCGCCAGACGAGCAACTCTGCTGCTCGAGCTGCGGGGCCACGAGGGCTGTGGTCTCCGCCGGGGGCCGGGCACTGCCCGCCTTCGTGCTCGTGCAGTCCGGCGAGCGGCTCCTGCGCTACAAGCCGGTGGCCGAGCTGACCGGGGCCGAGGTCGACGTGCGCGAGTTCCGCCAGCTCGCCGACGCCTACGTCGTCGCCGCCTGGGAGACGACCATGGCCGAGCTGCAGGTCATGGCCAACCCCGACGACGCCTGAGCATCGCCAGGGGCGGCGGCAGTCGCCGTGGGTCGTCGCTCAGCCGTGCCGGCGTACCGGGGCGGCGAAGATGTGCACCGTCCAGATCCGGCCGGTGGCGTCGGCGAGCACGCCGACGCCCATGGAGGTGTACTCGGCGAGGCTGATGTTCTGGTAGTGCGGGGGGCTCGCCAGCAAGGCGTTCTGGATGGGCTGCACGGTGGGCCCGACGCCCACGTTCTCCCCCACCGTCCACCACGAGCCGAGCAGGTTGCCGATCTCGGAGTGGTAGATGTGCCCGCCGCCCATCATGGCCACTGCGTGGGCCCGGGCGTACTCGTCGAGGCTGGCGTCACGCGCCAGCCCGCCCACACCGATGCGGGCCCGTTCGGCGTTCGTGAGGGCGAGGAACTCCCACTCCCCGGTGCTGTCGAACCACGTCCCCGGGGGGGCGGCCACGCCGTAGGAGGGCGGGTCGGGCTCGGGCGCCACGGTGGTGGGCGGCACGGTCTCGGGCGGCACGGTCTCGGGCGGCACCGTCTCGGGCGGCACCGTCTCGGGCGGCACGGTCGGCGCGGGCGCAGACGCCACCTCGGGCGCCGGGGCCGTCGTCGTCGTGCTCGCCGTCGTGGTCGTCGGAGGGGGGGGCGCCAGTCGCGCCACCAGGGACGGGGCCACTTCGTCGGGGATCGCGCCGGCGGTGACCACCCGCCCGCCGGTCGCTGCGCACCCGCTGGCGAGGGCGACGAGGAGCAGGCTGCCGGTCAGGGCGATCGCTCGGCTCGATGGCATCCTTCGGGGCTCCGTTCCGTCGTGCGCCCGCTGTCCGCCGGGGCCACTCCGCCTCGGCCGTGTCCGCCGGGCTGGGCGTGGTCCACTCGGCCCGCCGGGTGGGCGCTCTGCTGCTCCCAGAGACATCGACAGGTCGGGGCGCCGGCCCCATCGCCCATCTGATGGAACGTGGCCCCAGAACGCGAAGGGAGCGTCGCGAGACGCTCAGTTCGGGCCGGGCGGGTCGAGGGCGCGCCTCGGGCCCGTCCCCAGGCCGGCGGCCACAGCGCCGGCGAGGAGCGCGTCGACATCGGCCCGCTGCACCCGGGTCGCCAGCCGGGGACGCGCCCCGGGGGCGGCCAGGCGGGTGAGCGTGGCCGCGAGCAACTGGCGATCGGGCCCGCCGAGGTCGGCGGCGACGCCGGTGAAGACCACCGCGTCGAGGTCGTGGCAGGAGGCCAGTACGGCACCGGCGTAGCCGGCCCAGGCCACGAGCTCGTCGAGCACGGCCCGCGCCGCGGCGTCGCCGGCGGCCGCCCCCCGAGCGAGGTCCCTCACGCCCGAGACCTGGCCGCTGCCCCCAGCAGCACGGTGGAGGTGCCCGATGGTCTCGGGCTCGAACATGGTCGACAGGCACCCTCGTCGCCCGCACCGGCACGGTCGATCGTGGCCGGGGACGGCACAGTGGCCGATGCCGCCGGCCGGGCCGCGGCCACCGACGACGAGGGAGCCGTCGAGGACCACGGCGAAGGCGAGGTCGGGCCCGACGTCGAGCACGGCGAGCGCCGCCGGGGGATCGCCGTCGCTCGAGGCCGCGGTGGCGCCGAAGGCCACGGCGGCGGGAGCAGAGAGGGACCGCACGGGCGCGCCGAGCGCCGCTGCCAGGCGGTCGAGCTCGACGCCGGCGAGCTGGAGGAGGGCCACGTCGCCCGGGGCTCCGCCGGGCACGAGGACGACCTCGGACAGCCGGTGGAGGTCCACCCCTTCGCCGCGCAACAAGTCGAGGACGGTGGCGGCCAGGTCCTCGACCACGCCCGAGGGTGACGTCGGCCGGTCGAGGACGGTGCGGCGGACGCGGTCCCGGCCGAGCCCGTCGGCCACGGCCACGTGCCAGATGCCCCGCTCCACCACGACGGCGACCGTGGCGCTCGCCTCGGGGTTGAAGGCCAGCTGCACGGGCGGCCGGCCTCGGCGGCGTGCCGCGGCCGGGTCGGGCGCCACCTCGAGCACGAGTCCCTCTGCCACCAGGTCAGCGGCGATCTGCGCCACCCCCTGGGGGGTCATGGACGTGGCTTCGGCCAGCGCCGCTCGCGTCTGGGGGCCGTGCCTACGCAGCAGGTCGAGGAGGAGGCGACCGTTCGCCCGGCGCAACGAGCGGACCGAGGACCCGCGCGCCGGCGCCTTGTCGAGGGGGACGAGCGTCACGGCGTGGGTATCGGCACGTCGTCGTCCGGAACTGAGCGAGCGCCCGTTGAGTGGTGTCTCTGCGTCGACGGCCCCTCCGTCTCGCACAACACACGGGACCTCGCGGTGACCTTGGCCGTTGCTCCGGTGACGAAACGGCCGGCGGGCACGCTCGTCAGGTGGTTGGACTGCGGCGTGCCTGCACAGGGCATTTCATCACCGGAGCAATGCCCATGACCGGGGCCCGAGCACCCACCCACCTTCGAGGAGCGCTCCACCCACCCCTTCGGGCTGGCTGCGTTCAGTCGACGAGGCGGATCTCGGCCCGGAGGCCGACGGGCCGGTCGAGGCCCCGTCCCTGGACGAGGCCGAGCCGCGGGCCGGCGGCGGCGTTCTCGCCGAGGGCCGCCTCGACAGCGCCGAGGGCCACCCGGGCGGCGACAGCGCGCTCGTCACCGACGCGGTCGTGCTGGGCTGCCCGCTCGAGCGCGGCCTCCAACAGGTCGCGGGAGCCGAGCAGGGCCGCTCGGAGCACCGCGTCCACCGGGCCGGCCGTACGGTCACCTGCCGGCGCCGGGCGGGGCGTCGAGATCGTCGGCATGGGGACACACGCTAGGGGTGCCCCTGTCCCGCCTCCTCGCCCCGAACGTACCTCAACCTGGGGAAACGCTCGCTCCGCGGGCATCGGGGCTGGTGGGACCGGCTCAGTGCCGGCCGCCCTCGAGGGCGGTGAGGGCTTCGGTGAAGCGGGCGTCGTCGACCAGGAAGCGGTGGAAGTCCAACAGCTCGTCGTGGGTGATGGGGCCGCCCGCGCCGCGGGGCTCCCGCAGCTCGGCCGGGTAGTCCCAGCTCGACATGGCCACACCGGAGGCCACGAGCAGGTCGACGGTGCGCCCGCGGGCTGCCTTGACCACCATCAACCGGCAGCCGGGGCACCGGAACGTGTACGAGGCGCTGTTGTCGTGGGTGCACAACAGCACTCGGACGTCGGCTGCGGTGAGCACGACGTCGCCGCATTCACCGCACGTCGCACGGATGGTGGCCATCTTTCCTCCTGGTCCGCCTGAGGTGTGTCGGCCGTGAGACGCCCAGGCGAGCGCGTCCGGTGGGGCAGGTAGCCCCTCCGTACCCGCCATTCCGCCGGTTGGAGCCCAACGGCGACCGCCTGTCGCCTTGGATCTGGTGCCGGCGGCGCCTGAGCCGCTCGGACACCCAGCGATCGACCTGGTAGCGGCGGCGGTTGACCCGATTCCCCCACCCGGGTGAGCGCGACCGGGACCGGGACCTGGTACCCGGGACGGCAATCCTGCCCAGGGCCCCTGTCGGGGCAGCTGAGCGCCGGATCTGGTGCTCAACCGCGCCGGCCTGTGCGCCGATCCCCCCGCTGATGCGCTTCACCACGAGGTCGAGGACGGCTGGGGCCGAGCCCGGCGACGAACTGGCACCCGCTCCCGCGCCCGTCTCGGTCGTCCGGCAGCGGCTCGGCGATCTCCTCGTCGGCGGGGGCCTCGTCAACCAGGACCAGCTCGCCACGGCGCTGGCGCGCCAACAGCAGAACGGCGTACGGCTCGGCCGCGCCCTCGTGGAGGAGGGCGTGATCGACGAGGCCTCGCTGCTCCAAGCCCTCGCCGACCAGGTGGGCACCGAGGTCGTCGACCTGCGCCACGTCACCCCGAGCCCCGAAGCAGTCGCCCGCGTCCCCGAGGGCACGGCCCGCGAGCTCGAGGTCCTGCCCGTCTCCCTGGAGCACGGCGTCCCCCGGTCGCGCCGATCTCCCTGCGACGAGCGGCCCACAGGATCCCTCGAGTCATCGGAAGGAACCCCCCGAATGAACCTGCGCAAGACCCTCCAGGACAAGACCGGCCGCGACGAGGGCTTCACCCTCGTGGAGCTGCTCGTCGTGATCGTCATCCTCGGCGTGCTCTCCGCCGTCGTGATGTTCTCCGTCGCCGGTATCACCAACGACTCCAAGCAGAACGCCTGCGAGGCCAACGTGAAGTCCGTCCAGGTCGCTTCTGAGGCCTACCGGGCGACCAACGGCAGCTACGCCCCCAACCTGCAGGAGCTCGTAGACGCCAACCTCCTCCGCGATGTCCCCGGCGGGCCACTGCAGAGCCCCTACATGACCTTCACGGTCGAGGGCGGCACGATCACCTACTCCGGCGACGGCAGCGTCGCGGGCTGCTGACCCAGCTCTTCGATGTCGGAGCCGCCGAAGCCTCTCGGGCCTCGGCGGCTCTGCCGCGTCCAGCCCGCCGTCCCCTCAGGAGCGCCCCGTGCTGATCGTCCTCGCCGCCGCCTTCGGGCTCTGCCTCGGCTCCTTCGTCAACGTCGTGGCCTGGCGGGTGCCCCGGGGCGAGTCGGTGAACCGCCCGCCCTCGCACTGCCCGCGCTGCGACCACGAGCTCTCCTGGTGGGAGAACGTGCCGGTGGCCTCGTGGCTGGCGCTGGCTGGCCGTTGCCACAGCTGTGACGGCCGCATCCCCGTCCGCTACCCCCTCGTCGAGCTGGCCGGCGCCGCCCTGTGCGCCCTGGCTGGCCTGCACGGCCTCGCCGCCCTGCCCGCCCTGGCCGTGGGCTTCACCACGCTCCTCGCCCTCTCGCTCATCGACCTCGACTGCCGCCGGGTCCCCAACCGGGTGCTGGCCGTGGGCCTCGCCCTCAGCGTCGCGCTGTTCGTGGCCGGGGCGGCGGCCACCGGGGACTGGGCCGCGCTCGGCCGGGCGGTCGCCGGTGGGCTCGTCGGGGCGGGGCTGCTCGGCGCCGTCCACCTCGCCTCGCCCGGGGGCATGGGCATGGGGGACGTGAAGCTCGCCGCCCTGTGCGTGCTGCTGCTGGGCTGGGGCGGGCTGCGCCTCGTGTTCGCCGGGCTGTTCGCCGCCTTCCTGCTCGGCGCGGTGGTGGGGGTGGGCCTGCTCGTGGCCGGCCGGGCCGGTCGCCGCACGGCCGTGCCCTTCGCCCCGTTCCTCGCCGCCGGCACGGTGGCCGTCGTGACCTTCGGGCCGGCCCTCACCGGCCTCTACCCCGCCTTGGGCTGACCGCGCCGAGCCACCCCCGGGCCCGACCGGCGCGGCGATGCCTCGCCCGGGCCGCACCTGCAACCACTCGTAGTGGGGATAGGGGTCCCCACAGCGCAGGAACCACCTCCACGGCGCTCAGCTCGGTGCCTGCACCGCCCGATCTCCCCGGCAACAACGGCGGACGACCCGGCCCTTGACCAGGTCCGGGTGCAGGTGGGAGAGCGATCGTGGACCAAGGTACGGTCCTGGCGGACGGGTGCGGGCCCGGTCCCCGGCAGGTGTGGGCGCGACGGCTCGCGGCGATGGCCACGGCCCTCGTCGTGGCCCTGCTCGTGTCGGTGGGCGTGGCCCGGCCGTCGAGGGAGCGCCCGCTCCTCAGCGTCGCGCCCCCGACGGCCGGCGCGGCCGCCGCCGTCGAGGACCGCCTCGCCCTCCCCGAGGCCGGCGCCCTGCGCCAGCCCGCCGTCGTCTCCGCCAGCGAGGACGCCCGCATCGACGCGGCCCTCGCCCTGGTCAGCTACCCGTGGCAGACGCGCCTGGCGGGGTGGCAGATCAGCTTCCTCGACAGCGAGGAGGGCTACTTCGGCATGACCCTCGTCGGGGACCGGCGCATCGAGATCTACGTCCGGGACGAGCAGAGCGCCGCCGACCTGGCCGGCGTCGTCGCCCACGAGCTCGGCCACGCCGTCGACGTCACGCTCCTGTGCTGGGGGGACCGCTACGACTGGCTCACCGCCCGGGGCCACGCCCCCACGGCCCAGTGGTACGTGGGCGACGGGGCGAGCGACTTCGAGAGCGGCGCCGGCGACTTCGCCGAGGCCTTCGCCGTCTGGCAGGTCGGGCGGCCGACGTGGTCGCGCTTCGCCGGGCAGCCGACCAGCGCCGACCTCGACACGGTGGCGAGGCTCGCCCACTTCGACACCCCTGCGGACGAGCGCTGCTGAGGCTTCGGCCCACCGGCCGGGCTGCCCAGCCCGGTCTCGCTCAGGCGGCCCGGCCGCCCACGAAGTGCGCGAGCTCGCCGAGTGCCTCACGCGCCGATGACTCGAGCGGGGCGGCCTCGAGGGCGGCACAGGACCGCTCCACGAGCTCGGCGACCAGGGACTCGACCTCCGCTCGCGCCCCGGTGCGCTCGGCCGCCTCCCGCACCCGGTCGACCGCCGCCTGGTCGAGGTCGGGCCGGCCCACGAGGTCGAGGGCGGCCAGAGCCGCCTCGTCGCCCTGGCTCTGGGCGCGCTCACGGGCGATGGCTACGAGCACGGTCGGCTTGCCCTCCCGGAAGTCCTCCCCGACGGGTTTGCCCGTCTCGCCCACCTCGCCGAACGCGCCGAGCAGGTCGTCGCGCAGTTGGAACGCCTCGCCGAGCGGGAGGCCGAAGGCGGAGAGCGGGCCGGCCAGCTCGCCCAGCCGTCCGGCCAGGGCGGCGCCGAGGTGGAGGGGACGCTCGACGGTGTACTTGGCCGTCTTCAGCAGGGCGACCTGGCGGGCCTCGTCTCGCTCGAGCCGACCGCGCGCCGCGCCCAGCAGGTCGAGGCACTGGCCCATCACCATCTCGAGCTTGAGCTCGCCGAAGACCTCGACCACGTCGCGGGTCGCGCCGACCAGCAGGCTGTCGGCATAGGAGATGGCCAGGTCTCCCACCAGCACGGCCATCCCCTCCCCGAAGCGGCGGCCCTCGCCCCGCCAGGACCGCTCGGCGTGGCGGTCGGCGAAGGCGACGTGCACGGTCGCCGCCCCCCGCCGCCGGGACGAGCCGTCCATGACGTCGTCGTGCACGAGGGCGAAGGCGTGCAGCAGCTCGAGCGCCGCGCAGGTGTCCACCACCGAGGGGCCATCGGCCCGCCCGCCGGCACCGACGTAGGCCCAGTAGCAGAAGGCGGGGCGGAGGCGCTTGCCCCCACGCGCCAGAAACGCGTCGAGGGCAGCCAGGGGGTCGCCGAGAGGAGGGGCCACGGCGTCCCAACGAGCCGATTCGGCAGCCATCAGCTCGGCCATGCGGCGGTCGACGAGCGCGGCGATCTCGCCCGCCACCGGCGGCGGGGCACCGGGCACGGTCGGCATGGGCTCCTCCTCGCAGCGCGGCTCGGCTCCTGGTGCCGGCGGCGGTCGGCGACATCGAGCCAACCGCCACGGTAGGCCGCGCCGGCGGCGCCCGCTCCAATCGGCGAGGCCGGAGGAGGTCAGGTCCCGGAGAGGTCGATGGCCCCGGCGGCCGGGCCGCGGCGCTCCCGCAGCAGCGCCTCCTGGGTGACGGTGGCCACGTGGCTGCCGGAGCGGTCGAACACGTGGCCGATGGTGAGGCCGCGCACGCCCGTCAGGCTGTGGCACTGCATGTCCATGAGCATCCAGTCCGCGGCGCGGACCGGCCGGTGGAACCACACGGCGTGGTCGAGGCTCGCCGCCATGAAGTGCTCGTTCATCTCCTCCCGAGTGCGGTCGAGAGGCCGGGGGTGGGTGGTGCGCACGGCGGTGACGGTCCCCGTGTCGGTGGCGAGGGCGAGGGCGCAGGCCTGGCTCACCGGGTCGTCCTCGACGGTCGGGTCCACCCGCAACCAGGCGTAGGCGCGGCCCGAGCCGTCCGCCGGGAGCCCCTGGCGGCGCTCGAGCATCCAGCCCCAGCCGATCTCGGGCAGTTCGTCGGGGCCGGGCACGTCAGGCATGCGCACGGTCTGGACGTCGGGGCCGGGCTCGTCAGCGTGGAAGGAGGCCTCGAGGGTGAGGATGGCGCCGTAGGACTGACGGGCGACGACACGGCGGGTGGTGAACGAGCGGCCGTGCGCACCCGGTCCACCTCGTAGCGGACGGGCTCGTCGAGGCGGCCGCCGAGGATGAAGTAGGCGTGCAGCGAGTGCACGCCGTAGCCGTCGGGCACGGTGGCCGCCGCCGCCCAGAGGCCCTGGGCGATGACCTGTCCCCCGTAGATCCGCCCCCAGCTGTAGGGCGGGCTGACGCCGACGAAGGTGTCGGGGCCGTGAGGCTCGAGCGCCATCAGCGAGGCGAAGTCCTGGGGGTCGGTCACCGGCGGGGGAGTCTTCCAGCCAGCAGCGGCGCCGGCGAGTCGGCCGGGAAGGTGTCAGCCGGCCAGCATCTCCTCGGCCCGACTGGCCGAGAACACGATGCTGTTCACCGTGACGTCCTCGTCGGCGTCCCGCGACGCGCAAACCAACGACACAGGGCCGCCGGCTGACAAATCGACACCGCCGACCATCGCGTAGCTGTTGGACAACGCGGTCACCTGAAGGGTCACGGCACGGTCACCGACCGAGCATTGCAAGGTCGCCAATTGGCCGTCGTTGAGCTGTACCGATGCCTCGAGGAGATAGGTGCCTGCCTCCAAAGTGAGCGACGCGATCGTCACTGCCGGAGCGCCACCAACCATCTCGTTGTTCTCCACCAGCGTGGTGAAGCGGGTCTGAGGGGCGTCTGCACTTGGCAGGTAGTAGCCGGAGAGGTCGACGATCACCTCGACCGACCCGACGGCGTTGCTGAGCCAGATCTGGCCACCGTCGCCGATCTTGACCGTCACTGCGTTGGCGATCGTGTCCCCGGGGCCGAAGTTGAGGTTCAAGTCCTGATTCGAGTGCATTTCCATGCTCTGACCTGGTACGCGAAGGTCAGATGCTCGTGCCTGTCCTCAGGGAGTCCTCAGCCTGGCCTGTGAGCGCTTCCTGAACGATGGCTCGGGCGCGGGCGGTGTCCTTTGGGATCACATGGGCGTAGGTCCGTAGAAGCACAGCCGGGGTGTGCCCGAGCCAGTCGGCGACGGCGGCGACGGAGACCCCGCCGGACAGCAGGTTGCTCGCATAGGTGTGCCGCAGATGGTGGTACTTCGTGCCCGGCAGACCAGCGGCTGCGCGTGCCCGGGTCCATCGCTTGTCGAAGGTGGACCGGTTGAGGGGTTCGCCGGTGCCGTGGAGGATCAGGCCCTCGGTCGTCGGGGGGTGAAGCTCGAGGTGGCGGCCGAGTGCGATGACCACGACCTCCGGTAACGGCACGGTGCGAAACGAGCGACGGGTCTTGGGCGGGGCGAGCGTCGGGCGACCGCTGCGGGAGAGCACGACTTGACGGTCCACGACAAGCTCTCGACGCAGGAAGTCCACGCGGTCGACCGTTAGGCCGGCAGCTTCGCCGAAGCGCAGGCCGGCGCCGGCGCCCAAGGTGACCGCGACCCGTGCCCACGGGGGGAGGGCTGCTCGGAGCGCTTCGATCTGCGGCCGGGTCAACGGCTGGACGAGACCATGTTCAACAGTTGGGCGCTTGGCTCGTAGCGCCGGGTTGGCTGCCAGGAGCTCGTCGTCGACAGCGCTTCGGAGCATGGCTGAGAATAGGCTGATGACGAGTCCCGCTGTCGACGCTGCGAGTGGGAGGGATTGCCCCCAGTCTTCGATGTCGCCGCGGCGGATGGAGGTCAGCGGGCGGTGCTTGAAGGTCGGGGCGATGTGCTTGTCGTAGTTCAGCGAGGCTCGTTCTCTGGTCGACGTGCGCCACGGTTGGCGAGCCGACCAGGTGGACCAGTAGTCGCCTACGGTCAATTTGAGGTCCGCGGGCCGGATATAGGTGCCTCGGGCGAGCTGGTGCTGGACCTCGACGAGATAGCGTTCCGCGTCGATCTTCCGCGGGAACGCCTTCGTCCGCTGTGGACCGCCGGGGTACTCGCGCCAGCGCGCCCGCCAGGTGCCGTTGGGGCGTTTGTCGATGCTCGCCACGGCTACGGAGTCTCGCCTTTCTTGCCGGGGGTGGTCGGCCCGAGCAGCCCGGCCTTGCGGGCGGCCATGACCTTCTTCGCGGCAGCGGAGCGGGTGATGTTGAAGATCTCTGCGACGCTTTTGGTCGGCGGGATGCCGCATGCCTGGGCAATGCGGTAGGTGCCGGCGACACGGACGAGCTCGTCTTCGACCGTCCAGGCGTGGTGGCCTCGTAGCTCGCCGTCCTCGGTGCGGGTCCACACGCGGATGTGGCCGCTCAGGGCCATTTCCAGTACACGGGCGGTCGCGACGGAGCGCAAGCCCTCAGGGGTGATGGGCAGGCCGTTGGGCTTGCGGCGGGCGGTCAGCTCGGTGATGACGTACCGGCTGTCCTCGAGCTCGGCGCAGAGGGTGATGTCGTAGTCGAGCTCGTCGTAGTCCTCTGCTTCGACGCGTATCCGCGGCGGGAGTTCGAGACCTCCGTCAGGCGGCGGCTGGGCCTCTGTCCAGTGCGGCACTTCCACCTTGGCTCGTCCCACACTCCGCACTGTATCGGATGGTTTCGGCGAAGACCATTCCCTTCCGTCGAGCACAGGGCTAGGATGGTCTCCGCGGGAACCTTTCCGGCGATGAGGAGGACTCGATGGCGGAGTGGAAGCGACGGCGTGAGGCTGCGGCGCACATCCGCACGACCTCGCCGACGTTGGCGTACTGGGCGACCCTCGGGATCGGTCCGCCGTTCCGCAAGGTCGGCAAGCACTGCCTGTACAACACCGACGATCTCGACGCTTGGGTTGAGGCTCAGCCTCAAGGCGGAGAGGTGAAGGCAGGGTGACGGCCCGGGAAGACGGGGCAGGGCGCTCCCGAAAGAGCGCCCCCGACACCCGCAACCCGTCAGTTGCGAGCGTACCAGCCGACTACGACATCGACCAGCGCCACCGCAGCGCCCTCATCGAGTGGACGAACGAGGTGCTGCTGGTCGAGGCGCCTGCCAGCTCGCGCGGCCTCAACGGCCGGCTCCACCCGCTTGGCGAGCTCGCCGTGCTGCGCCCGGATGGGACCTGGCTGCACCTGCAGGCCAGCGTCTGCGTCGAAGGGCCCGACGAAGACGAGGTGTCGCGGTGAGCACCGGCCGGGCTTATGAGGCGAGCCCCACAAAGCGGCGGAGGGCCACAGCCGCCGAGATGGCCGTCCGCCGCGCCCAGGTCATCGACCTCGCGTTCAAGTACGGCCCATGCTCGGTGCGCCACGTGTACTACCAGGCCGTCGTCCACAAGATGCCCGGCATCGGGAAGGGCGAGAAGGGCTACGACAAGGTGCAGCGCCTCCTCGTCCAGCTCCGGGCCGACGGCTCCATCCCTTACGGCCTGATCGTCGACGCCACGAGGGTTGGCCGCTACGCCACCGTCTTCGACAGCGTCGAAGAAGCCCTCCGGGACACGGCGCGGCTCTACCGGCGGAGGCTCTGGTCCCACTCCCCTTGGCGGATCGAAGTGTGGTGCGAGTCAGACTCGATCGCGTCCACCATTGACGACATCGTCGTGGACAAGTGGGCGGTCCCGATGATGGTCTCCCGCGGCCACTCGTCGGACTCGTTCGCCTGGGGCGCAGCGCAAGCGTGGAAGCAGACCCCTGGTCGTGTGCCCGCCGTGCTCTACATCGGCGACTGCGACCCCCACGGTCTCGACATCGAACGGGTCCTCATCGAGAAGCTCCAGGAGCACTCTGGGCTCCGGCGGGCCGAGTGCATGAGGTACGAGCCCGGCGCCGAGTTCTCGTGGGATCGCGTAGCGCTTACCTGGGACCAGGTGAGCGAGCACGACCTGCCATCCTCGGGGCCGCTCAAGCAGGCCTCGAGGAAGCACCCGTACCCGTACGCGTACCCCGTCGAGGCCGAGGCCCTCGACCCGCGGCTCCTGCGCGACCTTGTCGACCAGACCATCGGGTCCTTCGCAGACGAGGGCAAGGTTGCCCAGCTCAAGATCGTCGAAGCCGAGGAGCGCCAAGGCCTCGAGCGCCTCGCCCGGGCGTGGGGGCGGCAGGCATGACCTCCACGGCGGGAACCACCACCACGGACGACGGGGCGGACGTCGGGCTTCTCGGCCACCACGTAGCACTCCTCTCAGCCTCGGCCGTCGACCTAGAAGTTGCCCTGGCCGCCGGGTTCCGAGGAGAGGGTGGTGCGGTGTGAGCCACCTGTACATCCCTGAGCTCGACCCGGAGATCGACACGCTCGGCGCCGCGCTCGAGTACGTCAAGGCGGGCTGGTACGTGGGGCCGATCAGGGTGCAGTCGAAGCACCCGGGCAACGTGCTCGGCGTTGGCTGGCCATCCAAGACGAGCCGGGATGAGGGGCAACTAATCGAGTGGCTCGCTGGTCGCGATCTCGGCGTGTTCCTCCACGTCGGCCGCTCCGGCGCCGTCGCGTTCGATGTCGACTACCCGGACAGGCTTCCCGCCACCCTCGAGGCCGCAATCGACGAGAACCAGCCGCCGATGCAGTCCAGCCGCCCTGACAGGCCAGGCCGCGGTCATTACCTGTTCAGTACCGCCCCTGGCACCATGTACACGAACGGCGGGGGCACGCTCGGAGGCGCCTGGGGGCAGGTGCGCGGCCGGAACGGGATCGTCGTCGCCATGCCGACCCCGCATGAGTCGGGCGGGTTGTACCGCTGGTGCAGAACCGGGGACCTGCCGATGCTGCCCGACGAACTGGCCGCCTGCCTCCCGACCGGTGGCGACGCCGAGAGCACCGCCACCGATGCGGAGGTCGACGCGTTCGTCGAGACGCACACCGCTGCCGCTCGGCCCGGCCTTCTTCGACCCATCCTCAGGAAGTTCACCGCTGACGCCGAGGCTGGCTCCCGACACGAGGCCGCGGTGAAGGCCGCGTGCTGGGCGGCGCGTGAAGGGGCAGCCGGCTACTTCCCCGCCGGTGAGGCGTTCACGGAGCTCGGCCGCCTGTTCGTCGCCAGCATGGCCGAACGGCGAAACGCAGATGACCGAGCCCTCGACGAGCACGCCGCCCGAGCCGAGTTCGGCGGCGTCGTCGCGTGGGCTGTCGGCCAAGCCGCAGGCGTCGACCCGGCGGTGACCCGGGCGGGTGTCGAGCGGCGTCGACCAGAGGACGAGTTTGAATCGCTGATTGGGGCGCCAACCCCCGTCGACTCGGATGCCGAGCCCCTCGTCGAGCTCATCGCCACGCTCGCCAAGTACCAACACCTCGACGACATCGGCCACATCATCGTCACTCTCGCCGCTGCTGCCAGCGCGGGGGTCATCGACGACGAACCGGTGTGGCTGTTGCTCGTGGCCGCCGCGTCGTCCGGGAAGACGGAGGCGGTCCGGCTCCTCGACGACGTCACCGACGCCCATTTGAACGAGATCACGGCCGCTGGGCTGCTGTCCTGGTCGAAAGGCAAGACACCGCGCCCCGTCGGCGTGCTCGCCCGGCTCGGGCCGAGAGGCACCGTCACGTTCGGCGACCTGTCCAGCCTGCTCGCAATGTCCGATCGTGGCGGGCGCGACCAAGTGTTCGGCCTGCTGCGCCGCATGTACGACGGCAGGGTCACCCGCGACCTTGGCCATGCCGACGCCCCACTGGTGTGGGAAGGCAAGGCCACCGTCGTCGGTGCAGTTACCGCCGCCATCGACCGCTACGCCGCCCACGCCGACGCCCTCGGCCCTCGCTGGGTGTACTACCGGCTCGAGCAGCGCAGTGCCGAAGCCAAGCGGCGTACGAGCGACCTGGCGCGAGCTGCCGGTCTCCACGAGCTCCGAAAGGAAGCTCGCCGGCTGGGAGCCCAGATCGTGGCGGCCGCCCGACGCAAGATCGGCGACGTTGCCGTGCCCGACTCGGTGTTCGCCGCCCTCGTCGACGCCGCCCTCGTTGCCTGTTGGGGGCGAGGAGTGGTGCCCCGGCACGGCTACGGGCGCCGGGAGATCGACGGCACCGCCGAAGTCGAGGAGCCGCCCCGCATCACCCGGCAGCTCCACGGCCTCGCCCGAGGGCTGTTCGCCATCGGGCTCGATGACGACACGGTCGCTGTCCTCGTGCGTCGGGTCGCGCTCGACTCGATGCCAGCACCCCGACGAGCCGTCCTCGCTGTGCTGGCCAACGGGGAAGTCAACCTCACCACGGCTCGGGTGGCTGAACTGTCCGGTCTCCACAAGCAGGTCGCCCGGATGCAGCTCGAGGAGCTCGAAGTCATCGGCGTGGCCCACGGCCGCCGTGACGGGCCTGAGCCCGACGACTTCGACGTGGACCGGCGCCGCTGTACCTGGGCGCTCGTCGGTGAGGGCGGACGGCTCGTCCATCAGGTGTTCGCTACAGCAGTGACCGACAAGCCAGTGGCCTGCAACAGGTGACACGAAAAGTAGGTAGTCCACACACCTCCCCCCCGATAAGGGGGCTCATGTCCAATCGAGTACGGGGGGATGACCTACTTTTCGTGTCACCCCTCGGGGGCGCCGAGGAGCTGGTCCGATGACCGCGACCGCCGCCGCCCCGTACATCAGCGCCTGGAGCGAGAAGGTCCGGCAGGCCGTCCAGCACCGGTGGCGACAGGCGCGAGGTGCCGGTGCTCGCCTCACCCGGAGCGAGCTTGAGCACCTCGCCGGCCTCGACCGAGACCGTCTCCTCAGCGACGGCCTTGCGGCCGCGGCCGAGGGGTGCCCGGGGTGTGGCGCTCTCGTCGAGCTCAACCGTGTCCGTCTCGTCATCGTCGACCGGGAGGCCCCAGCTCGCTACCCAGCGAACGTCGCATGGCGCACCACGCCCTGCCCGACCTGTCGAACGAGGAGAGTGGCATGACCATCTCTGGACACTTGGCCCGCGCCCACGCCGCCAACGACGAACGAGCCGATCGGTACGACGCCTGGGCCTCCCGGTACCAGTACCGCCCGTGCAGCGCTCGCTGCTGCCTGCGGGTCGTCGCCGGCGGCCGCTGCGTCAGGTACGAGCCCAACCGTCGCGGTTGCATCTGCCAGCGCCACTGGCTCGACCACGCCCGCATCTGGTTGACCGGCTACGGCCCCGCCCGCCGCTACGTCCTCACTTTCGAGCCCTACCAGCTCAACTCTGACGACCTCGCAGCCCTGGTCGACGATCTCGATGACCTCGGCCTCGAGCTGATGGTCATCGGCCACTCGCCGCACAACCCGGGCGCGACCTTCCTCTGCGAAGTCACCAGCCGCCCCCACAAACCCGGGCTCGCAGCATGACCCCCTTCGATGAACGGGTCGAGCACGCCCGCCGGCTCATCCGGCGCACCTCCAGGCCGGTTCTCCCCGTCGCCTACGTCGACCAGCTCGGCGCCGCGTCCTGCGAAGCTCGCGGGTGCCTGGACCGGATCGGCGACATCTGGGAGACGTTCCAACCGTCGCTGCGCCGATACGAGGGCGACTGCGACAGTGTCGTCGGCGTCGAGCTTGCTGCCCGGATCCTGGCCGTGTACGCAGAGGCGACCCTATGCCCGCACCTCCGCAGAGGTGGGCCTCAGCCGGCGTTCTACAGGCTCGAGACGAGGCGTCTGACATGCCGCCGCTGCTACGGCCAACGGTTCCGTCGGGTGGTGGCCGTCGACCGGTGTGACCTGTGCCAGCAGCCGGCCGACACGTTCACCGAGTTCGGCGTCCAGCTCGGACCGATGCTCGTCCTCGGGAACGCCGGTGGCTGCTGCCCGACCCCGGCCGCAACCGCAGCAGGCGACCGGTGACCGCTGCTGTGCCCGACCTGCCGGGCGAGGCACGCCTCAACGCCAGGCTCAGGCCGCCCGGGTGGGGCGAGGCGGAGTGGTGAGGTCAGGTGAGCTGGGGGTCGGGGCGTCGATCGACGAGATGTTGGCGAACGACCCGATCCTCGCCGAGCACACGGCGATGGCGTTGGCGACATACGCCCCGATGGTCCGCAAGAACGGCGGCGGTGCCGTCCTCGCGGAACGTCTCGGCGAGCTCCGCAACGCGCTGGTCGATATCCGGCGTGGAGCGGCCCTGAACGGCCAGCAGCGGCCAACCGTGCAGGCAGGGAGCGAATCGGTTCACACTGGCCATGTGCCGCTCGCCCACAACTACGAACGAGCAGCGGCACGCCTCGGAGTGAGCGCACGGACGGTCCGGCGGTTGGTGGTCAGCGGTGAACTTCCAACCGTTCGGATCGGCCGCTCCGTGCGAATCACCGAGGCGGACCTTCAACGATTCATCGACACGAGAGGTGGCAGGGATGGCGGGTCTGGTATCGCAGGAGGACGTGCTCGAAGCGGTGCGGCTTGACCCTCGCAGGAGCATCGATCGAGGCAAGCTGCAGTTCCTCGCTGCCAAGTGCTCCGGGAAGCTGTCCGGCCAGCCCCAGGTCAACCAACCAGGCATCAAGCTCCGCGAGTACATCGCCGCCAAGCTCGAGCGGTACGACGTCGAGGACGAGCCCGCAGGTTACCGACTGCCCTGGGCGAGGAGCGCCACCACTGCAGCAGTGATCAGGGGTAGCCAGGAGACCAAGGCGCTCGAGCCGTCCGACATCCTGTGGATCAGCCGGCTGCCTACCGAGCCCGACAAGGTCGCCGACGCTGACGTCGAACGCCTCGCCGCCCTGGCCCTGGCCACCCCGGTCCGGTCGAGTGACAGGCATCTTGTCGACTCAGTGCTCGCCCCGGTCCGGGCGCACCACGAGCGTCGTGCTGCGGAGGCCGACCTCAGCAACGCCAAGCGCTACGCCCGCCCTGTCGACGCGTCCACGTCGATCACCAACCACGCCGCGTCCGCGCTGAGCCAGATCATCAAGGCCGACGAGCCGAACCTGTACGCCGACGAGGCCGGGGTCCGAGCGCTTCGCCAGATCAACGAGGTGGTCGAGCAGGACGCTTCCGCCCGAGTCGCACGAGTCGAGCAGGCCGAGCAACGTCTCGCTGACCTGTCGAGCCACCCCGAGTCGCTGCAGGCGGCGGGCTGATGTTCCCAGAGGCCCAAGGCATCGACGAGCCAGCCGCGGTGGCGTGACGTGGCTTGGTCGAAGACGACCGGCGGGAGCCGAGGCTACGGCTGGGAATGGCGCCGCACCCGGGAACGCATCCTCGAGCGCGACGGCCACCGCTGCACGATCCTCGACGAGGACGGCAACCGGTGCACCGAGCCAGCGCACGCGGTCGACCACCGCGTCGGCAAGGCCGAAGGCGGGACCGACGACCCGTCGAACCTTCGGAGTATCTGTCGTTGGCACCATGTGCGGGTCACCGCCCGCCAGTCCGTCGAGGCGCGCAAGAACAGGCCCAGCAGGTTCAGGCCACAAGAGCGGCACCCGGGCTTGCTCCCGTGAGTGGTAACGGCTCCGCGGTGGCTGTGCCCGTCGTAGCAGGCCAGGGGGGGAGCCCCGCCCCGGTCACTCGTCGATGCCGTCAAGTGCTGTTGGCCTCGTCCTGCGTACGAGGTGCTGTGTTCTGCCGGTCGGACCCAGGGGGGGCCATCCCTCCCCCGGGTGTCGCTCCGATGCCGTCAAGTGCTGGCGCTCGCAACGTGTACGAAACGCAAAACCCTGGAGATCGGAGAACTCAGATGGCGGGAACGGCGTCTGACCTGCTGGCGGAGGTGGCCTGATGCCCACCCGATCGAGCCAGATCCGCTTCGAGTTCACCGGAGACGCTTCGAAGGCCAGCAAGGCGCTCCGGGAGCTGGCGTCCGAGGCCGCACGGGCTGGCGGCATAACGGAGGATGAGGCCAAGCGCATCGGTGCCGCGTTCGACGACATCGACCGCAAAGCCCAAGGCATCGACCGCGCCGCGGCGGCGACAGCGGCTCGAGGGACGGCGTTCGGTCGTCTGGACCAGTTGGCTGGCGGCGGTGTCGCTGGTGACTTCTTGGGCAGTCTGGGCGGCACCGAGGTGGCGCTCGCTGGTATCTCGACGAAGGCGATCGCTGCGACGGCTGGTGTCGCCGGCTTGGGTGTGGCCGCGGTGAAGGCCGGCCAGGTCAGTGTCGGGCAGTTCCAGTCCATCGGGACGTCCGTCGCCAAGTTCCAGCAGACCCTGGGCGGCACCACCGAGGACGCGTCGAGGTTCTGGTCCACGCTCTCCGCTGTTGGGGTGAACCCCGAGCAGGGCCTCGACGCGCTCAACCAGTTCGCGGTGAACATCACCCAGAACCGAGACGACCTCGACGAGTTCGGTGTCGCCGTCGCCCGCTTCGATGACGGCTCCACCGACATGGTCGAAACGCTGTTCAACGTGATCGACGCCTACCAGGGCATGGGCGACTCGGCTGAGCGGGCGAGGCTCCTGTCGGTGACGCTCGGCGAGGAGGGCATGCGGCAGCTGCAGCCGTTGATTCGGCGCACCACGGACGAGCTGCGCGACATGGGCGCGTCGGCGAAGAACGTACTGACGGAGGAGGACCTGCGCCGTCTCGACGAGTGGAACGCGGCATGGGGCCAGTTCACGACCGACGTCAGCCTCGCCGCCGCCGCGGTCGGCTCTGATCTGGTACCCGTGCTCAGTGACGTCGTGGACCTCGCCGCCCCCGTCGTCCAGGGCGTGGGCGACGTGGTCGGCGCGTTCGGCGAGCTCGGGTCCGCCGTCGACGAGGTCAACGACGTGTTGGAGACCTACACCGGTCAGGACTGGGGCGGGCTCATCGAGTCCGGCATCAACGTGCTCCCCGGCGGCGGTGTGATCACCGGGATTGCTCGCGGGGCCAAGGCGTGGCTCGACCACGGCGAAGCGCAGGAGCGGGCGGCCGCGGCGGAGCGGAACTACCAGGCCAACGCTCGGAGCACGCTCAACCACCTCGCCGAGGAGGCGACCGCTGCGCAGGCGGCGTCCGAGGCGGTCGACGCTCTCGCGTATTCCCAACAGCGACAGATGGACGTGTCCCGACAGGCGCGGGCGGCGGGCGTCCTCGGCGAGTTGACCGCTGACCGGGCGGCGCTCGCCGACGCGCAGGAGCGGGCGGCAGACGTCGAGGCTGACGCGGCTCGCACGATCGAAGCCGCGAACCAGCAGGCGGCGCAGGCGATCGAGTCGGCCAACGAGCGGGTCGAGTCGGCGAAGCAGGCATGGGCCGAGGCGGCTGCTGACCTGGAGCGCGCCGAGGCCGACGCGGCCCGCACAATCGAAGACGCGAACCGGGACGCGGCGCGCAGCGTCAGCGACGCGAACGAGCGGGTGGTGCAGGCCCGAGAGGCCCGTACGGAGGCTGCTGAGGAGCTGGCCGAGGCCGAACGGGACGCTGCCGAGCTGATCGCTGAGGCGAACGAGGACGCGAGCCGCCGCATCGTCGACGCCCAGGAGCGGGTGACCGACGCCCGGGAGGCCGCGGCCCGCCAGCAGCGGGACAACGCCCGCCGCGTCGAGGACGCTGAAGTCGCCCTCCAAGACGCCTTGAACCGGGCGCTCGGCGAGGAGGACCCCGGCGAAGCGGAACGCATCCGGTCGATCGCCCTGCGCGACTTCGAGCGGGTCCGGGAGGACGTCGCCGAGTCCGAGATCGACGCCGCCGACGACATCCGGGAGGCCGAGCAGGGGCTCGTCCAAGCCGCCCAGGAGGCGGAGGAGGCCCGTTCCGACGCGGCCGAGCGGGCCGCCGACGTGATCGAGTCGGCCAAGGACCGGGTCGTCGAGGCGAATGAGCGGGTGACCGAGGCCGAGCGGGGCCTTCGGGAGACGACCGAGGACGCTCGCCGCAGAGTCGCTGATGCTCACCGCCAGGCCGCGGACGGTATCCAGGCGGCGCAGAGCCGGGTGTGGCAGGCGGCGAGCACCGTGGCCCAGGCCGAGGTCGACCTGCGGAACGTCACCGCCCAGGCCGAGGCGGACCGGGCTGCCGCCGCGCAGAATGCGGCGACGGCGATCTGGAACGCCCGTCAGGTCGAGATCGAGGCGAACCGGCTCGTCGAAGAGTCCGAGCGGCGCCTGGCCGGCGCACGGATGGACGCGGCCGCCCAGCTCGCCCTGTTCCAGGCGACGTGGAACGCTCAGGACCCGAACAACAGCCTGACCCGGGTGACGGGGCAGATGCCGGGCGTCCGGCGCTACCACTCCGGCGGCGAGTTCCGCGCCCCGATGCCGGGCGGTGAGGGCCTGGCGATCCTGCGAGACCGCGAGGTGGTCCTCACCCCACAGGAGGTGGCAGGCGCCGGTGGGGTGACGACTGTCATCAACCTGAACGCCCCGGTGTACGGGGACCGGCGCCAGCTGATGGAGGAGATCGAGCGGGCGGTACGCGAGGGCTACGGGACCTCGCTAGGCCGGCGGCAGTGACAGTCCACGGGCTCACCCCGGAGACGGTCGAGTTCTACGAGGACCTCATCGCTGACGTGGAGAGGCACATCGCCGAGCTGGCCGAGATGGGCGCCGCCGACTGGATCGTTGCCAGCGCCCGCCAACGAGCCAGCTCCTACCGGGCGCTCCTCGCCGAGTGGGCGGTGTAGCTGGGCGGTTGCCGCCCTCGTGTGCAGGCGATTGCCGCCGCCGGCGTGATGGACCGTCCTACCCTGTGCGGCGATGACGGAGGACGATCGGCGTGAGGACCTGCGCGCCCTCTACGGGATCGCCGTGGAGGAGTACCGCTTCCAGGTCCAGCTGCGGCCGATCACGGGGATCTCCCCAGGTGTGATCACTGAAGTTCCCCACCGGTGAGCGGCTGGGTGGGCCTTGGAGAAGGTCCACCAGTTGGGGTGGGGCTCCCTCGATG
>WHTX01000425.1 GCA_009377505.1 Acidimicrobiia bacterium | reverse complement strand
ACGGCCCGAGCGGCCGGGAGCGGAGAGCCCAGTGAGCGCAGCGAACGGCCCGAGCGGCCGGGAGCGGAGAGCCCAGTGAGCGCAGCGAACGGCCCGAGCGGCCGGGAGCGGAGAGCCCAGTGAGCGCAGCGAACGGCCCGAGCGGCCGGGAGCGGGCAGCCCAGTGAGCGCCGTCAGCCTGCTCGCCCAGGCGACCGACGTGGCCGAGACGCTCGAGACGCCGGGCGTCGACTGGTGGGGCGTGATGCCCGTGCTCCTGCTGGCGGCGCCGGCCATGGTGTTGCTGCACGTCTCGTCCCTGGTGAAGCGGTTCTTCCCCGGCTTCTACGCTCTCGTGACCGTGGTGGTGGCCCTGGTCACCTTCGGCTGGGCGGTGGGGCTGTGGACGCGAGTCACCGACCCCGACCGCGGGCCGTTCTCCACCCTCGGCGGGGCGTTCGGCGTGGACGGGTTCTCCGTCTTCTTCATCTTCATCATGTGCGCCTCGGTGGTGATCGCCGCCCTCTTGGCGGACGACTACCTACGTCGTGAGGGCATGGACGGGGCCGAGCTCTACTCCCTGATCCTGCTGTCGGCGTCGGGCGGCGTGATCATGGCCTCGGCCAACGACCTGATCGTAATGTTCCTCGGCCTCGAGATCCTGTCCCTGGCCGTGTACGTACTGGCCGCCATGCACGTGGGCCGCCGGGCCTCCCAGGAAGCGGGCATGAAGTACTTCGTGCTCGGCGCCTTCTCGTCGGGGTTCTTCCTCTACGGCGTCGCCCTCGTCTACGGCGCGACGGGCGGGACGAGCCTGCTGCACATCAACGCCTTCCTGGCCGAGAACGTGCCCGACGACGACCGCCTGCTGCTCGGCGGCATGGCGTTGCTGCTCGTGGGGTTCGGGTTCAAGGTGGCGGCGGTGCCGTTCCACTCCTGGTCGCCCGACGTGTACCAGGGCTCGCCCAGCCCGGTGGTCGCCTACATGGCCTCGGGGGTGAAGGCCGCCGGCTTCGCCGGGCTGCTCCGGGTCTTCGTGGTGGCGCTCGGCGGGGCACGCGTCGACTGGCAGCCCATCGTCTACGTGCTCGCCGTCGCCTCGCTCCTGGTCGGCGCCATGCTCGCCGTCATCCAGACCGACGTGAAGCGGATGATGGCCTACTCCTCCATCTCCCACGCCGGCTTCATCCTCGTCGGGGTCGAGGCGGGCACGAGCGACGGCATCGCCGCAGCCCTCTTCTACCTGTTCGCCTACACGTTCATGATCGGGGGCACGTTCGGGGTGATCAGCCTCGTCTCCCGGCGGGGCGACGGGCGCCACGCCATCGACGACTACCGTGGCCTCGCCCGAGGGCGGCCGCTGTTGGCCCTGGTCTTCACCGTGCTGTTGCTCGCCCAGGCCGGTGTGCCCCTCACCTCGGGCTTCTTCGCCAAGTTCGCGGTGGTGGCCGCGGCCATCGACGCCCGCTCGTTCTGGTTGGCAGTGGTGGCCATGGTCGCCACCGCCATCTCGGTGTTCGTCTACCTGCGGGTCATCGTGGCCATGTACATGACCGACGCCCCGGCGACCGCCCCCGCCGAGGGCGAGGTCGCCGAGGGCGCGAGCGAGGGCGAGCTCGTGGCCGAGGGGGCCTCCCCCGCCGAGCCGGCCGAGCCCGGCCTCGTGCCCGCCCCTGGGCGGCTCCGCATCCCCTGGACGGCCGGGCTCGCCCTCGGCTGGCCGTCGCGGTGACGATCGTGGTGGGCTTCCTGCCCGGCCTCCTGCAGGACCTCTCCCGCGACGCTGTGCCCGCCCTCGTGCTCGCCGGCCGCTGAGCGGGCCCGCCCCGGCCGTGGACGGGAGAGCGCCGGCTTGGCGTGACCGGGCCCGTGCTGTGCAAGGATCGGCGGCTGCGACCCAACAAAGACGAGGGGGGACCATGCCCATCGAGCGCTTCCCGGTGGAAGCCAGCCACATCGTGATGTTCGCCCGGTCCGTCGGGGAGACGAACCCGATCTACTTCGACGACGACTACGCGAAGAGCACCGAGGTCGGCCACGTCATCGCCCCGCCGACCTTCGTGCAGGCGTCGGCGCAGTTCGACCCCGACTACTTCTTGCGCCCCAAGGCAGGCAAGGCCTGGTTCGGCTCGGGCAAGGAGCCGACCGGGATCAGGCGCGAGAAGAAGGAGGGCGAGGGGACCGGCGCCGCCGCCGGGGGCCTCCACGCCGAGCAGCACTACGAGTACCACCGCCACCCCAAGCCTGGTGACGTCCTGCGGGGCGTCAACAAGGCCGGCGAGACGTGGGAGAAGGAGGGCAAGCGCGGCGGGAAGCTGATCTTCTCCGAGACGATCACCGAGTACTACGACCAGGCTGGTGAGCTGGTCGTCACCGCACGCGGCGTCGGCGTGCGGACCGAGAAGGTCATCGAGCAGTCGTAGGCCGGGGGACGAGATGTCATTGAAGGCGAGCGAGCTCAAGGTCGGCGACTCCTTCGAGGCGTCGCTGGTCGAAGACCTCAAGCGAACCCAGATCGTGATGTACGCCGGCGCGTCCGGTGACTACAACCCGGTCCACACCGACGAGGTCTTCGTCACCAAGGCAGCCGGTTACCCGACGGTCTTCGCCCACGGCATGTTGTCGATGGGCATGACGGGACGACTGGTCACCGATTACGTCGGGGACGGCCGGCTCACCAAGTACGGGGTGCGCTTCGTGAGCCAGGTGTGGCCCGGTGACTCCCTCACCGGCAAGGCCACTGTGAAGGCCGTGCGCTCCGAGGGCGGCGAGCACTTCGTCGACCTCGACGTGGTGACGACGAACCAGGACGGCACCCCGGTGGTGACGGGCTACGCCACTGCGCGGCTCGACCCCTGAGCCGCTCTTTGGGCCTCGGGGGAAGGCGCCTCTGCAGTGGGCACGGTTAATCGGGTGACGGCCGTCGGCCCCGGGGCGACCATGGGCGCGAGTCCCGGTCGACGGCTGGGCCCGAGCCCGTGGAGGCACCCGTGTTCAACAGCTACCCGTCCATCAGCCAGATCCTCGCTGCGGACCACCGCCGCGAGGTGATCGAGGCCGCTGACCTGCAACGTCTGGTCCAAGAGGCCAAGCGCGAACGCCGACGACGAGACGGCGCGCGCCCTCGCGCCTGAGCGTGGGCGGCGGGGCTCCGGCCCCGCCGCCTTGCCTTGGTGCCCCGCGAGGGGGCCGGGTAGTCTCCGGGGGCGTGTCGGACTTCTTGCGCCAATTCCTGACGATCGGGATCCTCGGCGCCGTCGGCGTCGGCCTGGTCGCGTTGCTCCTCGGCATCAGCAGCCTGCTGCGGCCGCATCGGCCCACGCCCCAGAAGCTGATGACCTACGAGTCCGGTGTCGACCCCGTCGGCAGCGGTTGGTCACAGAGCCAGATCCGCTATTACATCTTCGCGCTCTTGTTCGTCATGTTCGACGTCGAAGCCGTCTTCATCTTTCCTTGGGCGACGCGGCTCGAGGTCTACGGCCTGTTCGGCATCATCGAGATGTTCCTGTTCATCTTCATCCTGCTGCTGGGGCTCATCTACGCCTGGCGCAAGGGAGTCCTCCGATGGGCCTAGTCGAGAGCGGCAGGTTGCCTAAGCCGCTCACGAACCTCCTCAACATCAGCCGCAAGTACTCCCTCTGGGCTTACCAGTGGGGCCTTGCGTGCTGCGCGATCGAGATGGGGGCGGCCTTCGCCTCACCTCGCTACGACGTGATGCGCCTG
>WHTX01000052.1 GCA_009377505.1 Acidimicrobiia bacterium | reverse complement strand
CTGTACCTCCTGCTGACCCTGGCCCCCTTCGCCGTCGTCGCCCCCCTCATCGGGCCGGCAATCGACCGGGCCCAGCAGGGCTCGCGCTGGGTGATCCTCGGGTCGTGCGGCGCCCGGGCTGTCGCCGCCTTCCTCATGGTCGCCCACCTCGACAGCCTCCTGCTCTTCCCCGAGGCCTTCGCCATGCTGGTGCTCGGCAAGGGCTACAGCGTGGCCAAGAGCGCCTACCTGCCCGCCACCGTGGCCAGCGACGACGACCTCGTGGCCGCCAACTCCAAGTTGGCCATCGTCTCCCCGCTCGCCGCAGCCCTCGTGGCCGCGCCCGCCGGGCTGGCATCGGTCCTCGGGGGCTCGCAGTGGGCGATGGGCTTCGCCGGGCTGGTGTTCGTGGCGGCCACGGCCCTGGCGCTGCGGCTGCCGGGCCGGGCAGCGGGCGCCGCGGCCGAGGGCGCCGCGGTCACACCAGCCACCGCCACGGCCGACCGCGCGGCGCCCGCTGGTGGAGAGTCGCGGCGGTTCCGGCTGGTCGGCGAGCGGCCGGTGCTGCCGGCGGGGGTCCTGCTCGGGGCCTCGGCCATGGGGCTCCTACGGGGCTCGGTCGGCTTCCTGACCTTCCTCATCGCCTTCGACCTGCGGACGTCCGGTGCATCGGCCGCCGGCTACGGCCTCGTGCTCGGGGCGGTGGGGGCTGGGTCCATCGGCGGCGCCCTGCTGGCTCCCCAGCTCCGGCGCCACGTCCGCGAGGAGCGACTGCTCGCCGCCGCCCTCATCGTCACCACCGCCGCCTCGTTCGTCGCCGCCCTCCTCGGCGGCCTCGTCGGCGCCCTGCTGGTCATCACCGCCGTCGGCGTGGCGGCGGCCACGGCCAAGCTGGCCTTCGACGCCGTCGTGCAGCGCGACTGTGGCGAGAACAAGGGCCGCGCCTTCGCCAGCTTCGAGTCCCGCTTCCAGGTGCTGTGGGTGGTCGGCGCCCTCCTCGGGCTGGCCTCCATCCCCACGCGCGTCGGCTTCCTGCTCCTCGGCGTGCTGGCCGCTGCCACCGCCGTGGCCTTCATCATGGGCCGCAACATCGTCGAGGTCGCCCGTGACCTGGTCACCGTGCCCGAGGACGTGCCCGACGACGCGCCCGCCGTCCGGTCGGGCGCCGAGCAGGGACCGCGGCGCGGCGCCGACCCCGAGGCGCCCACGCTGGCCGACGTGGTCGACGTGCTCACCAACCGCCTCCCCGAGGAGCCTCCCCAGCCCGCGCCGGGCCCGTCGGGCGGCGCCGCGCCAGGCCCGGCATGAGGGTCGTCGTCCTCTCCGACACGCACCTGCCGGGCCACCGGGAGCTCGGCGTCGACGTGCAGGCTCGAGTCGAGGCGGCCGACGTCGTGCTGCACGCCGGGGACATCACCAGCCCCGTCGTGCTCGAGCGGCTGGCGGCAACGGTCGAGGCCCACGCCGTGCTCGGCAACAACGACGTCGAGTTGGCCGGGGTGCTGCCCGAGCGGCTCGAGCTCGTGCTCGGCGGGGTGCGGGTCGCCATCGTCCACGACTCGGGCCCGACGGCGGGTCGCGAGCGCCGCCTACGACGATGGTTCCCCGAGGCCGACCTCGTCGTGTTCGGCCATTCGCACATGCCCTTCTCCGGCCCAGGCGTTGGCGGGCAGCGCCTGCTCAACCCGGGGTCCCCCACCCAGCGCCGCCGATCGCCCAGCCACACCCTGGCGGAGCTCGACGTCGAAGGCGGCGCGGTCCTCGACGTGCGCTTCGTCGACCTCGGCCCCTGAGTCGGGCCGCCGGGCTACTCGTCGATCTCGAGGCGGGCCAGCCAGAGACCGGGGGCGTCGACCTCGGCGGGGGTGGGCAGCGTGCGCTCGCTCTCCCACAACCGCTCGAGGCCGGCCTCGCCGGCCCGCTCGAGCACGCCGTCCACGAAGGCGGCGCCGCGGTCGTAGGCGGGCTGGCTCAGCTCGAGCCCCAGCAGCTTCTCGACGAAGCGGTCGGCGTCGCTGGCCTCGACCCGGTCCCGTCGCACCGCCTCGGCCAGGCGGCCCTCGTCGCCCCCGAGGAGGCGGCCGGCGGCCCGGTCCATCACGTGGTCGACCCAGCCGACGACGACGGCGACGAGGCCGTCGAGGCGGGGGCGCAAGGCGTCCTGGGCCGGCGAGCGGACGGCCCCGAGCACGATCTCGGGGTCGCCGAACAGCTTCTGGAGGGCGGCGGGGTCGCCGAGAGCGTCGACGTCGAGGCGGCCGAGCCGCTCCTCGATGGCGCTGGCGTCGGGGCGGAACCCGTCGATGTACTCGCCGACGAGGGAGTCCAACCGGCCACGGACGTGGGGCACGCCGAGGAGCGAGTGGTGCGTGAGCTCGGAGAGGGACACCCAGAGCCGGATGTCGTCCGCGCCGATGCTCCAGTCCTCGGCGAAGCGGGCGACGTTGGGCACGACGACCTGCAGCTCGGCGCCGGCGGGGCGGGGGAGGGGCAGGTGGTAGGTGCCGAAGGCCCGGCGGGACAGGTGGCCCACCATGCTGCCCACGGTCATGCCCAGCATCATCGGGGCGACCATCTGGAGCATCTGGCCGAGCATGGCGCCGAAGGGGTCGTCGGCCGCCGCTGGGTCAGCCGCCTCGGGCGCCGCGGAGCGCCCCAGGGACCGGGAGAGCCGGTCGAAGAGCGGGCGATGGTCGGCGAGGGCACGGTGCGCCCAGGCGGTGCGGTTCACCGGCACCACGCGTGCCGTGCCCACCGGCAGGCCGGTGAGGTCGGCGAGGTGCATCTCGGCGATCCGGCCGAGCTCCTCGTAGCGCATGCGCTCGACGGGGTCGACGTTTGCTTCGCTGCCCCCGTCGGCGGGATGGAGATGGCGAGCTGGCTGGCTGCGTCCCAGCTCACGGGGCCGCGCTGGCCGAGCATGCGCATCAGGTCGCCAAAGATCGGCAGGCCCGACAGCGGGTTCTCGTCGCCAGGGTCGGGCTCGGGCAAGCCGGGCTCGGTCACGACGGCATCGTAGGCGCCTCGCCGTCGCTAGATCTGCTCGGTCCCCCCAACTCGTGCACTTGTGACAAGTTTTGGGACCGAGCAGAGCCCGGTGGGGTTGGGGTCCCCGCCGGGGATGGGGAGGCGCCGAAGGCGCCGTCGGGGGCGCAGCCCCCGTGCTAGTGGTCCTGCCTGGGACTACAGCGGTGCAAGTTGAGCGGTGTCTCTTGCCTCGACGGCCCGCCGCCTCGCACAGGACCCCGGGACCTCGCGCTGTCCTTGGGCGTTGCTCCGGTGACGAAATGCCTGGCGGGCGGCTGGGCAGGTGGTGTCCCCGGGCCGGGCTCGCCGGGGGCTGGTCCCACCCGCGCCGCCTACGCCGCCTCTGGCTAAGGCGGGGGCTGCCGAGGAGGCGGCGGCCCTGCGTTCTCCCCTGCCACCCGCGACGCGGGCTGACACGGGCCAGCCCGGAGCGCTGGACCGCGGCGTGCGCTGGGACCGGCCCGTCCCTGGCCGCGCCCCCGCCAGGCACGCCGTCCCCGCAGCGGGCGTTTCATCACCGGAGCAATGCCCAGGACCGGGGCCCGAGCACCCGGCCCGCTTCGGCGGGCGCTCCACCTGGCCGACCACGGCCGGCCCACAAGAACGGCCAGTCCGCCCTCCCAGAACCGCTTCCGCCACCGCGACACCACATCACCGCCCACGTCAAGGCGCTCGCCCAGGCCGACTGCCCCCGCCCAATTACACCGCCGCAATTCCAGCACGGACCACTCGCCGACCGCTGCCCCGCACAATCAGTGTGAACGGGTCGGCGAGGACGCCGCCAGCGGCGGGCGGGGGCCGGCGAAACGTCACGATCACTTGTGCGGGGTACCACTGGCGCTTGCGGCGCGCTCCTGTTCCGCGGCGGGCCGGCGGCCGAGGTAGATGGGGATGAGACGGGTCTCCCCGCCCCGCACGATGCTCACCACGACCGGCTCGCCGGGGGTGTGGCTCCGCAGCGCCAGGATCAACGCCGTGAAGGTGTCCACGGGGGCCTGGTCGACGGCGGTGATGACGTCGCCCAGGGCCAGGCCGGCCACCTGGGCGGGGCCCTGTGGGGTGACGCTCGTGATGAGGGCGCCGCCGCTGAGGTTGAGCGTCGTCGCCTCCTCGGCGGTGAGGGTCTGGCCGTCGACGCCGAGCCACACCTCGGTGGGCCGGCCGTAGCGCACGATGCTGTCGGCCACGCCCCTGGCCAGCTCGATCGGCGTGGCGAACCCGATCCGCTCCGAGCCGGCGTCGTCCTTGCCAATGGTGGACACGACGCCGATGACCATGCCGTTCGGGTCGAGCACGACCCCGCCCCGGGTCACGGGCACGACGTTGGCGTCGAGCCGAAGCAGGTCGTGGAGGGTCACGCCGCTCTCGACCGTGGTGCGCATGCCCACGCTGCTGATCACGCCGCGGGTCACGGTCGAGCTGCGGGCGTTCTCCTCCGCGGCGCCGACGACGAGCACCTCGGAGCCGGCGACCAGGCCCTCCGAGGACCCCCACGTCGGCACCTGGAGGGTTGCGCCGGACAGGCGCAGGACGGCGAGGTTCGTGTAGCGGTCCTCGGCCACGACGTCGGCCTCGGCCCGTGCCCCGTCGGGCAGCACGGCGACGAGCGGTTGCCCGGGGTCGGCCCGGCGCAGCAGGTCGGCGCTTGTCAGCAAGTACTCGCTGCTCACGGCGACCGCCGTCCCCGTCATCATGCCGAGCGGCCCGGTGGCTTCGAGGCGGACGAGCGCCGGTTCGGTGCGCCGGGCCACTGCGGCGGCGTCGGCGGTGCCGCGGTCGAGGCTCGTCAGGTGCTGGAGCGACTCCGGCCCCGGGGGCTGTTCGATGAGCCGCTGGTGCACGACCCGGGTGTCGAAGGCGCCGACCACGGCGAGCAGGCCGACGGTGACGATCGAGCCGAGTAGGCCGCCGGCGAGAGCGGTGAGGGCGGCGCCCACCCGCCGCGGCGAGCGTGGGGCGGGCCGGGGCGCCCGCGACGCGGCGGCGCCCATCTCGCTGGGATGGCGCCAGAGGCGGTCCTCGGGGGGCAGTGGAGCCGAGAAGGAGGACCCGTCGTCGGCGTCGCCGGGTAGGTCCTCGTCAGGCACGTGCCAAGGCTAGTGATGGTTCCGCCTGGGGTGATCGCGCCCTCGCCTGTTCCGTCGGCGGGGAAGCACCGGGGCCACGCCGTGTCCGGCGACCGGGGCCCGGCAGGGCACTAACATGGCCGGGTGCAGCCTCCGCTCCACGGGGAGACCTGGCTCGGCCTCGGGCCGGGCCCGTTACCGGTCGACGCCGCCTCCTCATGGGTGGTGCGCCCCGAGTGCGGCGCCGTCGTCGTGTTCTCGGGCACGGCGCGCGACCACTCTGCCGGCCGCAGCGGTGTCGACCGGCTCGAGTACGAGGCCTACGAGGAGCAGGTGACACCCCGCCTGGGCGCCATAGCCGACGCCATGCGGGCGCAGTGGCCGACCGTCGGGCGCATCGCCCTGCTCCACCGTGTCGGAGAGGTGGGCATCGGCGAGTCAGCCGTCGTCGTGGCTGTCTCGGCCGCGCACCGCGGCGCGGCCTTCGAGGCGGCGCGCTACGGCATCGACACCCTCAAGTCCACGGTGCCCATCTGGAAGCGCGAAGCGTGGGACGGCGGCGAGAGCTGGGGCCTCGAGGCGCAGCACATCGACGACGTCGGCCCGGCTGACGGTGCCGCGGGGGGCGCTCCTGGTGCGGTGGGGCGCCGGGCCCCATGATCGCCTCTAGTGGGCTCATGAACCTGGCTTTCCTCGGGGTCGCCGTCGTCGTGAGCCTCGTCGGTGTGACCATCCTGTGGCTCGTCCGCCGCAAGCCTCGCTCGATGGAGGCGGGCATGCGCGCCTTCACCCGCGAGCTCGAGGCCCTCGCCCCCCCGGACGCGACGGCCTCGCGCCCCGAGGCGCACGTCGACAACGTCGCCCCGGCGCCCATCCGCCCGGTGCGGCAGCGGAGCGGGGGACGCCAGACGGGCCACCCCCGCCGCGGCCAACGGTCGCGTGCCGGGGCTCCCGTCGACCGCGACGGCACGCCGCCGCGCCGGCCCCAGGAGTAGGCGCTGGCACGCGACCTGGCCATCGATCTCGGCACGGCCAACACCCTGGTCTACGCCAAGGGGCAGGGGATCGTGCTCAACGAGCCCACGGTCATCGCTCTCAACACCCAGAGCAATGACGTGCTCGCAGTTGGCCACGAAGCGTGGCGGATGATCGGCCGGACCCCAAGCAACATCGTCGCCGTGCGGCCCCTGCGCAAGGGCGCGATCACCGACTTCGAGATCACCCAGCGCATGATCCGCCTGGTGTTGCAGCGCGTCGGCGTCAGCCGGTTCAACCGGCCCCGCGTCGTGATCTGCGTGCCCTCGGCCATCACCCCCGTCGAGCAGCGCGCCGTCACCGACGCGGCCCGGGGCGCCGGCGCCGTCGAGGCCCACCTGCTCGAGCAGCCCATGGCCGCGGCCATCGGCGCCGGCCTGCCCATCAACGAGCCGGTCGGGAACATGGTCGTCGACATCGGCGGCGGCACCTCGGAGACGGCGCTCATCTCCCTCGGGGGGCGGGTGGCCCTCGAGGCGGTGCGGACCGGCAGCTTCGACATCGACGCCGCCATCCTCACCTACGTGCGGCGCTCTTACGGCATCGCCATCGGCGAGCGCACGGCCGAGGCCATCAAGATCGCGCTGGGCTCGGCCCACCCCTCCTTCCAGAACCTGGCCGCCGAGGTCCGGGGGCGCGAGCTCGCCTCGGGGCTGCCCAAGACCGTGCTGCTCACCGGCGAGGAGGTGCGCGAGGCCGTCCGCGAGCCGGTGAGCGCCATCATCGACTCGGTGCTGCGCTGCCTGGGCTCGGCCCCGCCCGAGCTCGCCCGCGACCTGATCAGCGGCGGCATCTGCCTGGTGGGCGGGGGCGGGCTGCTCCGGGGCCTCGACGTGGCCCTCGCCGAGGCGTGCGAGGTGCCCGTGTACCGGGTCGACGCCCCCCTCGAGTGCGTCGTGCTCGGGGCCGGGCACTGCATCGAGTCCTTCAACGTGCTGAGGGGGCTGCTCTCCGGCAGCCGGACCTGAGGCCGTTCGGGATCAGCGCCGGCGGCCTGGACCGAGGCGCCAGGTCGTGGCCGGCGCGAAGGTCCGTGCACTGTGGCGGTGCAAGACCCTTCGCGGTTCCGTGGTCGGGGGGCACAGCTACTCGGGCCACGTCAGAGCAGGTCTTCGGCCGCCTGGCGCACCTGCCAGTCACGATCCTCGAGCATGGCCCGCAGGGCGTCGTCGACCTCGGGCCCCTCGAAGGGGGCCAGGGCCAGCACGGCCCGGCGCCGGACCGCCGGCTTGTCCCCGAGGGCGGCGAGGATGGCCCCGAGACCTGCTGGCTCGCCCAATGCCCCGAGGGCGGCCACGGCCGCCTCGCGGCACAGCGGGTCGCCGTGCCGGGCGGTGAGCGCCGCCAGCGCGTCCACGACCCCCGGCCCGGCCGGTCGTTCGCCGCAGGCCCAGGCGGCGACCTCCACGACGTCGTCCTCGGGGTCCTGCAGGGCAGCGACGAGGTCGACCTCGACGTGGTGGGCGGCGAGCTGCGCCGCCCGGCGCCGCACGAGGGGGGCCGGGTCGACGAGGCTGAGGCGGAGGGTCGCGGCATCGAGGGCCCCGGCCCGGTGCAGCGCGGCGAGGGCCGTCGCCCGGACCTCGGGCGCGTCATCCACCGTCATCTCGAGAGCCGTCGCGACCTCTCCGGCATGCCCGGCCAGGGCAGCAAGTCGTCGGCGCTGGTTGCGATCCGTTGACGGGCCGGGGACACTACGTCTGTCGTCCATGTCACCACGCATGGTCGTCGGTGGTCTCAGGCTCGCACACGGGCCGCCTCGCATCCAATGCGGAGCGGGCGGGTACGAGAGCGGGCAAGTGAGCGGACAAGCATGGAGGAGCGCCCGGTGTCGCACATGGTCATCTACCGCTCGGCTGACGGGAAGCCCAAGTACCAGCAGGTGGATGACCTGCAGGCTGCCGTCTCGTTCGTCGAGAAGATCCGCAACGAGGACGGCCTCGAAGGGACCCGCATCTTCCGGCTGGAGCAGGTGAACTTCCGCTTCGAGCCCTACTACCAGGTACGCGTCGAGACCGCCGGCCAGCAGCAGGCGCCCGTCCCGCCCCCGCCGCCCGTCACCGTGCCGGCCGGCGTCCCCGCCCCGCCGACCGACTCGGCCGCTGCCCCGCCTCCCGAGGCGCCCGCTCCCGCCCCAGCGGCCCCCATCGACCTCACGACGCCGACGCCGGCCCCCGCCCCGGCCACCTCGCCAGCCTCGAGCGGCGAGGCGCCCTCGGCTCCCGAGCCGGCCGTGGCGGCTGAGGAGAGCACGGAGACGAACGGCGTCCGCCGAGGCCTCTTCGGCCGCTGAACGGCACGTCGGCGGCGCTGACGCTCAGCCGGACAGCGCTCGGACGACCACGTAGAGCGCGGCCAGCAACACCCCGGTCACGACGGCGGCCATGGCCAGGCCTGTGCCCAGGACGACCAGGCACAGCAGGGCCGCGGATCGCAGCCTGCCAAGGCCTGTCGGGTCGATACGCTCGGACACGTCGCCGCCGGCTCCCGCAGGGTCGGCGGCGGCGACCGCACTGAGTTGGAGAGAGCCGCGTGACCGTGTCGGCACCACCACCGATCGTAACCTCGCCCCCGGAAGACGATCAGGCGCGGCGTCGGGGCCGGGGCACGCTGCTGGCGGTCCTGACGGTGGTGGCCGCCGGGCTCGCGATCGGCTCGGCGTTCGTCCGGTTGCCCTACTACGCGCTGGGGGCAGGCTCCGTGCGCCCGACCGGCGAGCTGATCTCCGTCGACGGCGGTGGGCTCTACCCGCCCACGGCCGGGGTGGCGTTCCCGACTGTCTCGGTGAGTGGGCGGGTGACCGTGTGGGGGCTGCTCGCCGCCTGGTTCGACGACGAGACCGACGTCGTCAAGGAGGAGGTCGTCCTCCAGGGCCGCACCCCGGCGCAGAGCCAGGAGTACAACTACCGCCAGATGGACGACGCCAAGACCGTCGCCATGAAGGTGGCGCTGGCCGAGCTGGGCCAAGCGGAGGGCACGGGCGCGCAGGTCATCGAGCTCGTGCCTGATTCCCCGGCGGCGGCCGTGCTGCGCCCCGGCGACGTGGTCATCGAGGTAGCCGGCACGCCCGTCAGCTCCTCCACCGAGCTGGTGAACCAGATCACCAGCCGCCTGCCCGGTGACGCTGTCGAGCTGAGGGTGGCGAGGCTCGTGGAGGGTGCCGTGGACCGGGAGGTCACCGAGACGGTCACCGCCACCCTGGCCGAGAGCGAGGAGAAGCCCGGCTCGGCCTTCTTCGGGGTGCGGGTGCAGACGTACTTCGAGGTCACCTTCCCGCACGAGGTCATCATCGACAGTGGCCAGGTGGGCGGGCCCTCTGCCGGCCTGGCCTTCACCTTGGGGGTGCTCGACTCCCTCACGCCCGGCGAGTTGACCGGTGGGGAGCCGGTGGCGGCCACGGGCACCATGGGCCCTGACGGCACGGTCGGCGCCATCGGCGGGCTGCCCCACAAGGTCGACGCCGTGCGGCGCACCGACGCCGACCTCTTCCTTGTGCCCGACACGCAGTCGCCGGCCGAGCTTGACGAAGCACGCCGGCGCGCCGGCGACGACCTCGAGATCGTCACCGTCCACGACCTCGACGAGGCCGTCGCCGCCATCCTCGCCCACGGCGGGCAGGCCCCGGGGCCCCTGGCCAGCGCCTCGAGCTGACCGGGGGCGGTTCACCTCCGCCCATGGACCAGCTCAGCCGCCCATCGTCGCCGAGGCCTCCGAGCGGCGCGGCACGCCGACCCTCGGGCATCCGCCCCCGGGCGCTGACGGAGTCCTACGATTCCAACGTGGCCGACACCAGACCGAACGTCCTGCTGTCGTCCCTGACCCCCGAGCAGGTGGCGCGGGCCGACTTCAGCTCCTCCTTCCGTGGCTTCGACCACACGGAGGTCCGCAGCTTCCTGGCGCGTGTCGCCGCCGAGGTGCGGGCCCTGGCCGAGCGGGAAGCCGACCTCGTGGACCGCTTGGCCGCCTCCGAGCGGCGCCCGCCGACCCTGGTCGGCGACCTCGACGAGCACCTGGTCACCGAACGCCTGGGGGTCGAGGCAGCTCGCGTGCTCGAGGCGGCCCGCGAGGCCGCCGCCACGATCCGGGCGAACGCCGAGGCCGAGGCGACGGAGCGGCGCGACGAGGCCGAGCAGGAGGCGGCTCGGGTCATCGCCGAGGCCGAGGCGGTGCTCGACGAGCGCAGCGCCGAAGCGGAGGAGGAGGCGGCCGCCATCCGCGCCGCGGCGCGAGCCGAGGGCGAGGCGCTCACCGCCGCGGCCGAGCAGGCGCGCCTCCAGGCCGTCGCCGAAGGCGAGGCGGAGATCGAGCGCGCCCAGGTCGAGGGCAGGCGCATGGTGGCCGAGGCCCGTGCCGTTCGGGAGCGGATCCTCACGGACATGGCTCGCCGGCGAAACGTCGCCCGCCAGCAGCTCGAACGGCTGCGGGCTGGGCGCGACCGGCTGCTCGAGGCCGTACAGGTCGTACGCCGTGCAGTCGACGAGACGACCGACGAGCTCAACGGCTCGCTGGTCGAGGCGAAGCTGGCTGGCGAGCGGGCGTCCCGCCACATCGAGGTGGAGAAGGTTCCGAGCGCTCGCGAGCTCGAGCTCGAGGTCGAACTGGTCAAGGAGGCCGGCCTCATCGACCCTGCCGCCCTCGAGCGCACGGCCGAGGCAGGCCCCGCTGAGCGAGATGCCGTGGACGCGACGGGCGGCCGGCACGCAGCAGAGGAGGAGGCGGCTCAGGAGCTGGCCGACGCCGCCGAGGCCGATGCCGCCGCTGACGAGGCCGCGTTGCTCGCCGGCGACGATGTCGCCCCCCATGGCTCGGACGGCGAGGAGTTGGTAGACCGCCACGTGGTCGAGGTCGAAGGCGTGTCCGGCGCCCGGGCGGCCCCTGTCGGGAACATGGATGAGGTCGGTGGGGCGGGCGCCGACGTCGACGAGCCCACCGCCGCTGACGCGCCCGCCTCGGGCGGGCCCGCTGAGCCCCCGTCCCCAGCTGAGGCCGGGCCGAGAACGCCCAAGCCCGATGGTGGTGCCGCCGGCTCGCGGCGCAAGTCCGGCAACAAGCGGCGTCGGAGCGGGTTCGGCGAGGCCGTTGACGACGTGTTCGCCCGCATGCACGTGGCGGAGGCTCCACAGGACCGGCCGGTCGGTCGCGAGGCGATGGGCGGGGACGTGGAAGAGGTCCCGAGCGCCGACGCCCCCGGGGCTGACGCGAGCGGCGATGCGCCCGCTATCGATACCAGCGTCGCCGAGGCTCCGGTCACCGAAGCGGGCGGGGCTGTCCCCACAGTCGAGGAGCCCGCGGGCCGCACTGCCCAGGGTGCCGATACCGACAGCGCCGATGCCGGCAGCGCCGATGCCGAGGGCGCCGCTACTGAGGGCACTGATGCCGCGATCGAGCCCGACGCGGATGCCGTCGCCGTGCACCGGCGTGACGCCCAGGTGGCGGTGGCCGCTCGGGACCTGGCCCGTCTGCTGAAGCTGCGCCTCGCCGACGACCAGAACGAGCTCCTCGAACGCGCCCGGTCGAGCGGCAGCTTCGCCGCAGAGGACCTCCCCAGCGTGGCCGAGCGCAAGGTTGCCTATGCCGAGCTGGCCGCCCGGGAGCTGGCCGCCTCCGCCGACATCGGCTGGCGCTCGATGGGCACGGCCGACGCGGACGCGGCCGCCATCGCCGCCGCCGTGGACGTCGGGGACGCGGCCGCCGCGGTGGCCGACGAGCTCCTCGACGAGCTCCACGAGCGCCTCGAGGCCAGCGTGGGCGCCGACGCTGACGCCTTCACCGAACGTGCCCGCGCCCTGTTCCGCAAGGTGCGGAACCAGCGAGCCAGCTCGGTCGCCGAGCACGCCGTGCTCGTCGCCTTCGGTCGCGGCCAGCTCGCCGCTGCCCTCGCGGCTGGCGAGGGCGACGAGGCCTCGCTGGTGCGCTGGGCCAGCCACTCGTGCGGGCCCGACTGCCTGGACAACTCCCTGGCCGGCCCGGTGGCGCCGGGCGACGCCTTCCCCACCGGGCACCTGCACCCACCTGCGTTCCCGGGCTGTGGGTGCCTGCTCGTGGTGGCGACGGTCAGCGCCGCAGCCGCCATCTGAGCGCCCTGCCCACCGCCCCCGGGAGGGCGGGGGCTGAGGCCCGATCGCGACGGCCGGCCATTAGGCTCGGCGGCCATGCGTGCTCCCCAGGATGCGGCGCGGGCGAAGCGTCGGCGCCGTCTCTCGAAGCGTGGCCGCATCCTCCTCGTTGCCGTCCTCGTCGCCCTGACGGTCCTCTTCTTCTCGCTGCGGGGCATCGCTCGCGTCTACACCGACTACCTCTGGTTCGAGTCGCTCGGCTTCGGTTCGGTCTGGTCGGGCCTCATCGCCTCGCGGCTGCTGCTGGGCCTGCTGTTCACCGTCGGCTTCTTCGTGTTGCTGTGGGTGAACCTCTGGGTGGCCGACCGGGTCGCCCCTCGGTTCCGGCCGAGCGGGCCCGAGGAGGAGCTGCTCGAGCGCTACTTCGAGGTGGTGGGGCGCCGCAGCGGCCTCGTCCGTGGCGCGGTGTGCCTGGTCTTCGCCCTGATCGCCGGCGCGGGGGTGGCCCAGCAGTGGAACGACTGGATCCTGTTCACGAACCGGGTCGACTTCGAGCAGAAGGACCCGCTGTTCGGCCTGGACATCGGGTTCTACGTGTTCCAGCTCCCGTTCCTGAGCTTCCTCGTGAGCTGGCTGTTCGCCGCCTTCGTCATCATCCTCATCGTCACCACGGTCGCCCACTACCTCAACGGCGGCATCCGTGTGCAGACGCCGGGCCAGCGGGTGACGCCCCAGGTCAAGGCCCATCTCTCCGTGCTTCTCGCCGTGCTCGCCCTCGTGAAGGCGGCCGGGTACCTGCTGCAGCGCTTCGAGCTGACGGTGTCGGACAAGGCCTTCGTGACCGGGGCCGGGTACACGGCGGTGAAGGCCCAGCTCCCGGCCATCATGCTGCTGCTGTTCATCTCGGTGTTCAGCTGCGGGCTGTTCCTCTACAACATCCGCCGGCGGGGCTGGGTGCTACCGGTGCTCGCCGTCGGCCTGTGGGCGTTCGTCGCCCTCGTCGCCGGGTCGGCCTACCCCTGGTTCGTGCAGCGCTTCCGGGTCGAGCCCGCCGAGTCGACTCGTGAGGCTGCCTACATCCAGCGCAACATCGCCGCCACCCGGGAGGCGTACGGCCTCGCCGGTGTCGAGGTGCGCGACTTCTCGGCGACCGGCGAGCTCGATGCCGCCTCCCTGATGGAGGACGAGGGAGCCTCGGAGACGCTGTCGAACCTCCGCCTCCTCGACCCCGAGATCGTCGACGACTCCTTCCAGCGCAGCGAGGCCGACTTCGGCTGGCTGCGCTTCCCGACCGAGCTGGACGTCGACCGCTACTCCGTGGACGGCAAGGAGACGAGCGTCCTCATCGGCGCCCGCGAGCTGGACGGCGACTCCCTTCCCCTGTCCCAGCGGGGCTCCTGGGAGGCGGAGAAGCTGATCTACACCCACGGCTACGGGGTGGCCGTGGCGCCGACGGCGGAGCTGACCCCGACGGGCGAGCCGTCCTACCGGGTGGGCGGCGTGCCCCCGACCGTGGACGCGGGCATGTCGGTGGGCCTCGAACAGCCGCGGCTGTACTTCTCGGAGAACCTGAGCGGCTACGCCATCGTCGACACGAACCGCGACGAGGTCGCCTTCCCGGACGACGCCTTCCGCTACGACGGCGAGGGCGGGGTGGGGATCGGCTCGTACCTGCGCCGCGCCGCTTTCGCCCTGCGCTTCCAGGACGTGAACCCCCTGATCTCGTCCTACATCACCGGCGACTCGAAGATCCTCTTCGAGCGGGGGGTGCGGGACCGGCTGGAGAAGGTGGCGCCGTTCCTGAAGTTCGACTCCGACCCCTACCCCGTGATCCACGACGGCCGCATCGTCTACATGGTCGACGCCTACACGACCTCGAACCGCTACCCCTACGCCGAGCGCTTCCCCGGCCTCGGGGGGACGGCGGGCCTCGGCGGCGAGTTCAACTACGTGCGCAACTCGGTGAAGGCCGTGGTCGACGCGTATGACGGCCACGTCACGCTGTACCTGACGCCCGAGGCCGGCGACGGGGGCCGGGTGGACCCGATCGCCCAAGCCTACGCCAAGGCCTTCCCCGAGCTCTTCGAGAGCTACGAGGACATGCCTGACGAGCTGAAGGCGCACCAGCGCCACCCCACGGATCTGTTCCGGGTGCAGACGACGCTGTACGGGCGCTACTACATCGACGAGCCAGGCGCCTTCTACGAGGGCTCACAGCGCTGGGTCGTCTCGCAGCGGACGCCGCGCGAGATCAACGCCGCCACGACCGGTACCCGGCCGGCCACGCTGCCCGGGCAGCCCGTCGAGCCATTGGTGGAGGAGCGCATCCGCCCCCAGTACCTCGAGATGGCCTTGCCGGGAGAGGACGAGGCTGACTTCCTGAACGTGCGCTCCTTCGTGCCCATCTCCGAGGACGACCAGAAGCGGGAGCTGACCGCCTTCATGGCGGCGAGACCCGACGGGAGCTTGGTCGTCTACCGGACCACCGGCAGCGACGTCGAGGGCCCCTCGTTCGTCAGCTCGATCGTGATGTCGAGTCCTGAGGTGAGCCTCGAGATCTCGCTGCTGAACCAGCAGGGCTCACGGGTCGAGCTCGGGAACATGCTGGCCGTGCCCGTCGACGACGCGCTGTTGTGGGTGATGCCGATCTACGTGTCCGCTGCGGGCTCGACATCGTTCCCGCAGGTGAAACAGGTCGTGGCCGTGCACAAGCAGCACGTGGAGATGGCGCCGACGGTGGACCAGGCGTTGCGCCAGATCCTCGGGGTGGAGGAGGGCGAGCCGCCGGGCACCTCGCCCGAGGGGGAGCCGCCCCCGACCACCACGCCCGGGGGGCCGACGACGACGCCACCACCGCCGGGGGCCACCACCACCGTGCCGCCGACGGGCCCCGACGAGGTCGGCGACCTGGCGGCGCGGGCCCAGGAGCTGTTCGTGGAGGCGGACCGGGCGCTGCGCGCCGGTGACCTGGCGGGCTACCAGGCCAAGGTCCGCGAGGCCCAGGACCTGGTGGGGCGGATCGCCACGGCCCTGGCCCCGGGGAACCAACCCGGTTCCGCCTGAGCCCGACTTGTTCCGCTCGGGCCTCCTGTGGCAAGCTGTCAGTCCCTTGCGACGCGGGGTGGAGCAGTCTGGTAGCTCGTCGGGCTCATAACCCGAAGGTCGTAGGTTCAAATCCTACCCCCGCCACCAACGAAGATGCAGGTCAGGGCCGGTGCGAGAGCACCGGCTCTTCTGCTTCTTGGGCAACTTGTCAAACGCTCGTCAAACGGACAGTTGACAAGTGTTTGGCTCCCATGCGGCCGAGTCCTATTTTCGAGCCATGGCGGCGGCACGAACGACCCTGGACGCGACACCAGCCGACTATATCCGCCGTGTCGCTGAGGCTGCGAGCTCGTCCAACGATGCCGCGCTTCGCCGGTTGAGGTCCGAGCTGGCGAGTGCGGCGGAGCGCGCAACCGGTACACACGAGCGTGGCGTGTACGAAGGCCTGCTTGGAGTCGTCGATTCCGTTCGGGAGGCCATTGATCGCGGTGGCGGGCTGGCCCCGCAGTCCGCACCTCTCGAGCGCGGTTCCCTCGCGGCTCGGATGGTCCTCGAGATCGCTGGAGGTGTTCGAGGAGCCGAGGAGCCAATGCCGACCTCGCGGATCGTCTGGACACCGACCAGTGGCAGGTCAGCAGAGGTGGGCGACGGCTTCGAGAGCTCGGCCTTGCAACGAGAGTGCGGGCGGGGCGACTGAATGGCTGGACCCTGACGAGCATGGGTGAGCGCGAAGTCTCGCTTCTCCGATCCGGGTACCGACGCAAGTAGGCCACGTCTGCACGAACACGGACGACGCCGGACGACCTCATAACCGGAAGGGTCACGGGGTCAAGTCCCGTTGCGACGCTACGCAGCGATCAGGAGGCCGATGCCGACGGCGAGCAGCCAGGTCGACCAGCCGATGTAGGCGAATGGAACCAGGGCGGCGCTGACCTTCCAGCCGTCGCGTTCGAACGGGCCGACGAACTCCACGGCGCCGACGACGAACAGCGGTGCCAGGGCGATCCCGGCGACGCCGAACGCGGGGTTGAGTACGTCGGACTGGATGAGCGCGACGCCGGCGAGAGCGGTCCATAGCCCTGTGAACAGGTAGCCGAGGTGCTCGCCGACGGCGACGCCGAGGTAGCGGTTCAGCGTTTGGAACATGACTTCGACGGCGGCCTCGGTGGCTGGGCTGGCCGAGGGATCGGTGGCAGTGCGTGCGAGGTACGGCACTGCGAGCGGCCACCGGATCAGTCCGAGGAACTGGACGGCGGCGGCGAGCACTCCGAGCGTGGTGGTGAGGGTCAGGACGGTGGCGTTGGCGTCTGCGAGGGTCTGCGAGAGCAGGACGACGGCGGGCGCGAGGAGCACGGCGGTCATGGCGAAGCCCCACCAGGTCAGGACGAGCCTGCTGCCGCCGTCGGCGAACCGGTTCAGGACTTGTTTGGTCGGTTGGCGCAGGATGTCGGGATAGTCGAACGTCCGGCTGAGGACGGTGAAGAGGACGTTGTACGCGACCGGCAGGATCAGAAGCAGGATGCCGGCCCAGACCTGGGTGGTCATGGCTTAGGCCGCCCCTGCCGGTCGACGGCCGGTGGCGGCGGCCGAGGTTTGGAGGTGCGCGTCGTCGACGTGTGCCAGCAGCGCGGCGATGGTTGGGCACTTCGTGCGGCACCATGCGCAGGTCGCGTGGCTCTTGGACGGTGCGGGGAGTGCAGCGGTGGGTGTCATGCGGTGAGGCTGCGCCCGACGGCTGACACGGCCCTGACACCTGGATGATCGGCCGGGCCGAACCCCGTCGTCGGGTCGCGGACTCGAGGAGGGATCGGGCGGATGGCGTCTACGCGGTCGACGAGTCGATGGCCGGCGGCTGGCACGAGCGCGTCCGGAGCCATGATGAAGACCGCAGACATCGACGAGTCCACGCCTTCGACACCGACGAACGGGGAGACCATGCGCGCGATCGTCCAGGACAGCTATGGGGTCGAACCCGAGCGCGTCCTGCGGCTCGGGGAGATCGCGAGGCCGGCGATCGGTGACGACGAGGTCCTGGTGCGGGTGGCCGCGGCCAGCGTGGACATGGGCACGTGGCATTGCATGACCGGCCTGCCGTACGCGATGCGCCTCGCCGGCTTCGGCGTTCGCTCGCCGAAGGCCCCAAACCCGGGCCGCGCGCTCGCCGGAACGGTCGAGGCGGTCGGCAACGACGTCACCGAGTTCACGTCGGGGGATGAGGTGTACGGCACCTGCGGAGGCTCGTTCGCCGAGTACGCCAGCGTCGAGACGAGCGTGCTTGCACCGAAGCCGGCGAACCTCTCCTTCGAGCAGGCGGCTGCCGCGCCGATCTCCGGGGTCACCGCGCTCCAGGCGGTCCGCAAGGCGAACGTGCAGCCGGGGCAGAAGGTGCTGGTCATCGGCGCGTCGGGTGGCGTGGGCTCTTTCGCCGTGCAGATCGCCAAAGCCTTCGGGGCCGAGGTCACGGGCGTGTGCAGCACAGGGAAGACGGATCTGGTCCGAGCACTCGGCGCCGATCACGTCATCGACTACACGATCGACGACTTCGCTGCCGGTGAGCACCGCTACGACGTGATCCTCGACGTCGGAGGCAACAGCCGGCTCTCACGTCTCCGTCGGGCCCTCACCGCCCGAGGGACGGTCGTGATCGTCGGCGGCGAAACCGGTGGACGCTGGCTCGGCGGGTTCGACCGCTCCCTACGGGCCGTGGTGCTGTCGACCGTGGTCAGCCAGAAGCTGAGCATGCTCGCCTCCACCGAGAACTCGGATGACCTCAGGGCGCTCCGTGATCTGATCGAGTCCGGTCAGATCACACCGGCGATCGACCGCACGTATCCGCTGGGCGAGACCGCGGCCGCCATCCAGTACGTGCGCGACGGTCACGCCCGAGGCAAGGTCGTCATCACCATGTGACGTGTGGCGGGCGGTCGAGAACCTTGCGGGCGCTGCAGTGCAGCTGCTCGACGAACATCTCGGACCGCAACGTCCCGGGTCCACGCGCGCGGTCCTTGTGATCGCGCCATACTCCTCAGCACCACCCGTCCGGCACACCGGGGGAGGCTCAGCTGAACGCGATGGTGCTTGGCATCGCTCGGGGCGAGAGTCCTGGGCAACGACAGCACAGCGTTCGGCGGCCGCAGTCCGAGCACGATTCGGTCATTGCGACCGAAACCCGTGACGTAGCGGCGAGAGCCGGAGAGGCCGGCGACCACCCGCGTCGTATTGAGTTCTCGTCGGCGCGGCTTTCATGACGATTGCGACGTCCAAGACGCGGACGCGCCTATTGGACGCGCGGACGTTGGTGGCACTCGCAGTCGCCGGCGTTGTCATCGGCTTCTCGCTCAGCTCGACTCTCGCCAAGCGTGCCGAGACCCCGGAGTGCTCATCGCGTTCGCGGTTCTTCCGATCGCGGCGACGAACGGGGATGCCTTCGGCATGAGCGGCACGGGTTGGACGTACATGCTGATCCTCACCTTCCTGTCCGGCGTCGCGGCCAACGGGCTCATGGTGTACGCGCAGAAGACGATCCAGATCGGCACGATCGCTATCGCGCAGGTCATGAACCCCGCTCTCGCGGTGGTGTGGTCGTTCCTGTTGCTGGGCGAGACGCTGCGGGTCGGGCAGGTCGCCGGCATCGCCATCGCGATCGGCGGAGTGACCGCCTTCCTCTTGTTGAATCAGCGTGGTGAGCAGGCCCGTCGGGCGAAGGAACTGGTCGAAGTACCTGTGGCGACCGAGGGATCCATCAGTCCGGCACTGACCTGACCAAAGTTCACGCCAATTGGCGAACGGCGTGGGCGTCGATGCGGTCGAAGTCGGAGATGAAGTGAGAGGCGTCCTCCATGCGCCGATCAGCGTTCGCACTAAGCCGGCGTGCTGAGTCGATGTCGCCGGCTTCCGCTGCGATGCGGGCCAGGGCGTCGAGGGCGAAGACCTCGACGTGAGGCAGATCGCTACGGCGGGCCGCTTCGAGGATCGCGGTGAGGCGCTGCTCGGCGTCCGCTTGCGGATCGTCGAGGGCCATCGCGACCAGCAGGCATTCGCCTAGTGCGGCTTGCTCGCCACCTCCAGCGGCGCGGTGCCACGCGGTCGCCGCTTCCAGCGCCGCCCGGGCGCGTGCGGCCTGCCCGAGTGCACGGAGAACGCGCCCGAGGTGAACCCGGGCGAGCGCGGCCAGGCGTACATCGCCGGTGGCTTCGGCCTTGTCGATCGCGAGCTGGAGCGTGTCGGATCCGGTCTCGTAGTCGCCGGCCTGGCATTGTGCGCGTCCGAGGCTCGAGAGCTGGTACGCCTCGGTCTGCTGAAAGCCGAGACGCTGCGATGTCTCCGCGGCGCGACCGAGGTGGACGACGGCGTCGTCGAAGCGGTGCTGGACGCGGGCGAGCTCGCCACGGACTGCTTCGTGTCGGACGTGGAGCCACGGGTCGTCGACGGTCTGCAGCCAATGGTCGACGCGAGCGACGGCCTCGACGCTGCGCTCTTGGTCACCGGCCGAGATCGCGGCTCGGGTCGCGAAGAGCCAGTTCGCGGCCTGATCCCACGGGCGGTCCAGCGCGTCGTAGAGAGCGTTGCAGCGATCGGTCAGCTCCAGCGCGTATCTGAACTCGCCGTGATGCGATACGACGTAGGCGAGGTAGTAGGAGCAGCGTGCTTGCAGGTCGACGTCGTTGATCATGTCGGCCACCTCGGTGGCCGCGGCGATGTGGTCGCGGGCGAGCTCGAGGCGGCCCGTCGAGGCTTCGATCCACGCCGCGAGTAGAAGGGCGTTGGCCCGGTCGCGGTGCGGGGCCGCGTCGGCCGCGTCGAGAGCGGCCAAGATCCGCTGTGCGCCACGGCTGCCGCCGAGGACGACCCAGGCCCAGCCGAACCCGTTGACGATGGTGAGCGCACGCAGCGGATCGTGCACGATGCTCCACGTCAACGCTGCGTCGATGTTGGCGCGCTCGGCACGGGCGAAGGCGAGATGCTGGGCTTGGTCAGTGCTGCGCACACCTTGCGTAGAGGATTCGGCTGCATCGGCGAACCATGCGGCGTGTGCTGCGAAGGCGCGCTCGGACAGCCCGGCGTCGGTCATCGCTTCGACCGCGAACGCGCGAATGCTGTCGAGCAACCGGTAGCGAGTCGTCATCGACGCAGCGTCGTCGTCGACGATCACCAGCGAACGACTCGCGAGCCGGCCGACCACGTCGATCGCTGCGGCTCGTGGTACCTCGAGCGCCTCGAGGACTCGACAGCGGGTAGAGGTGCGCCGCCGGCGAAAGAGGCAAGGGCCCACAGGCCACGCTGGTCGTCGGGGAAGAGCAGCTCATAGCTCCATTCGATCGTCGATTTGAGCGCTCTGCGGCGTTCCGGTCGGCGGCTCGTCGGGTCGCTCAAGACGCTGAAGCGATCGTCGAGGCGCCGGGTGATCTCCTCGATCGACAACGTCTTGGTTCGCGCCGCGGCGAGTTCGATTGCGAGGGGCAGACCATCGAGCGAGCGGCACAGATCCTCGACGGCATCGTCCGACGCGCTCGTCGTTCTGTTGGTGCGCTGCGCACCTGCTCGACGGGCGAACAGTGCGACCGCGTCGGGGAGGGCGAGGGGTGCGAGCTCGAACACGGTTTCACCGTCGATGTCGAGTGGGGCCTGGCTGGTGCACAGGATCCGCAGCCCAGGAGCTGCGTCGAGCAAGCGAACGGCGAGCGCGGTGGCCGCGTCGATGACGTGCTCGCAGTTGTCGAGGATGACGGCGGTTGCGCTGCTCTTGAGGCGCTCGAACAGCGCCGCCTCGCCGCCGACGTTCAACGCGGCGACCAGCGTGTCGACAACCTCGTCTGCCGTGGCAGCGGCTTCGAGTCTGGCCAGCCACACCCCGCCGGGTGCGACGCCGTCGGATGCGCTGAGGTCGCGGCCGGTCGCGATCGCAACGGCCGTCTTGCCGACACCGCCGGGCCCGACGATCTCCACGAGCCGCTCGCTGGAGACCAGATCGGCGACCGCCGCGACTTCGAGGTCGCGGCCGACCAGCTCGACCGACAGCGCTGGCAGGTTCCGACCGGCCTCTCGGGTACGAGTCCTCGCGCTGTGGAGTTCGGCATTCCGAGCGTCGGATCGTGGGCGAGGATCTGTTGCTCGAGGTGCTGCAGTCGCAGTCCGGGGTCGAGACCGAGTTCGTCGGCCAACCAGCTCCTGGCCCGCTGGTAGGTCGCCAGCGCATCTGCTTGGCGGCCGTCGCGGTACAAGGCGATCATCAGCAGCGCCCACAGACCTTCGCGCTGAGGATGCACGCGTACGAGCGCTTCGAGCTCGCCGACGACGTCGCCTGCGGCGCCGAGATCGAGCCGGGCGGCGAGCTGATCTTCGATGAGCCCGACTCGAACCTCCTCGAGACGGGCGCGGTAGGGGATGACCCAGTCGGCCTCACCCGCGCCCGAGAGGATGTCACCCTTGAACATCGCCAGCGCCGTCGCGCACGCGTCGAGCGCAGCGGACGAGTCGCCGGCGGTTCGAAACGCAGACGCCTGCTCGGCAAGGCGTAGCACCTCGAGCGCATCGACCGCGCTCGGGTCGACCTCGAGGGTGTAACCCGCGCTCGATCCTTTCACGAGCGCGCCATCGCCCAACGCCCGTCGCAATCGCGACACCTTCGTCTGCAGCGTGTTGCGCGCGGTGGCGACGGCCTCGTCGGCCCAGAGATCCTCGATCAGCCGCTCCGTGCGGACCATGGCGCCGGCCTCGAGGGCCAAGCGGATGAGCACTTCGGCGGTCTTGCCCCGGCGCACGGGGATGCGCTCACCGTCGCGGTCCAGCTCGACCACATCGAGCACAGAAACCGCGATCACCACCGCAGGGTACGCCCGATCCGTCGTGTCAGGCCCGTGTCAGGGGCCGCATCGATGCTCCGTATGTGCCCGCCGAACCCGAGAACGTGATCCATCAGCTTGCGGTGGGCGACGCCGCCGCCGTCGCCGAGATCGCCCTCTGTGTCAACCTCAGCTGAGGCGGATCGAGCAGACGCTTCATTGAGTTGAGAGGGCGGGGAGGAGTTCCCTGGGTGACCGC
>WHTX01000424.1 GCA_009377505.1 Acidimicrobiia bacterium | reverse complement strand
GTGGCAGCGCACGCCGCGGTCCAGCGCGCTCCGGGCTGCCGGTGCGTGTCAGCCCGCGTCGCGTGGCAGCGGAGAACGCAGGGCCGCCGCCGCCTCGGCTGCCCCCGCCCCTCGCCAGAGGCGGCGTAGGCGGCTCGGGCGGGACCTGCCCCCGGCGAGCCCGGCCCGGGGACCCCACCTGCCCCGCCGCCCACCAGGCATTTCGTCACCGGAGCAACGCCCAAGGACAGCGCGAGGTCCCAGGGTCCGGCGCGAGGCGGCGGGCCGTCGAGGCAAGAGACACCGCTCAACTTGCACCGCTGTAGTTCCAGGCGAGACCACTAGCTCGGGGCTGCGCCCCCGAAGGCGCCTCCCCGTCCCCGGCGGGGGCCCCAACCCCACCGGGATCTGCTCGGTCCCAGAACTTGTCACAAATGCACGAGTTGGCGGGACCGAGCAGATCTAGCTCTCCGAGGCCGTGGCGCGCAGCAGAGACTGGTAGTCCTGCCGGGTCACCGACCCCGAGCGGAGCGTGCCGTCCGCGGTGGGGACGTCGAGCGGCTCGCCGTTCAGGGTGAAGGCCACCCGCTCGATATCGGTCACCTCGGTCGAGGTGAGCACGAGCTGGGCGAGCGCCAGCGTCTGTTCCCGCTCGGGCAGGGAGCGGAAGCGGTCGGCCAGGTCGATGCTCGCCACGCCGGAGATGGCCCGCGCCCCGAGGACGAACGCCTCGGCGGCGAGCACGCTGCGCAGGCCCTTCTCCTCCTCCTCGGCCGGCGGGGCCTGGCCGAGAGCCTCGACCACCGCCCGGACGCTGGTCGGGGCCCGGACGGGCCGGCGCACCGGTTCCAGCCCGTCCTGGCCCACGAGGTAGAGCACGGCACCGCTACCGGGCGCAGCCGTGGTGGAGGTCGAGGTGCCCGGTTCGAGCAGGCCGTAGGGGACCTCCTCGCGCGGCGTCGCCCGGGCCCGGCCCTCGAGCGCCACGCCGCAACCGCTGAGCACGAGGGCGAGCACGACGACATGCGCGAGGAGGACGACAGGGCCAGCCGCCGGCGCGCGCCGCGTGGCCCAGCGCCCAGGCCCGGGCATTTCGGGCTGGCCCTTCACCACTCCTCCCCGAGGACGCCCAGCTCCTCGGCGGCGTCGCGCAGCGGCAGGTCGGCCACGAAGCGGGCCCCGCCGCCCGGGGCGTCCTCCACCCGCAGCTCCCCGCCGTGGAGCCGTACCTGCTCGGCGGCGAGCGAGAGGCCGAGGCCCGTCCCCTTGCGGCCCGAGCTGTGCGCGGCCATGCCCCGGTAGAAGCGCTCGAACACGCGCTCGCGCTCGGCCACGGGCACCCCGGCGCCGCCGTCCTCGACCGCCAGCACCAACCGGTCCCCGACCCGGTCGGCACGCAGCAGCCGGGCGCCCTCGCCATAGCGGTCGGCGTTGTCAAGCAGGTTGACCAGCACCCGCTCGAGTCGCCGCCGGTCGACGGCCACCCGCTCGGGCAACTCGTCGTCGACCACCAGGCGCGGGCGGGGCTCGGGCCGCAGGTCCACGAGACGGCGCAGGTACTCGGCCAGGTGGATGGGCTCGAGCTCGAGGTGCTCGGCACCGGCGTCGAGGCGGGAGATCTCGAGCAGGTCGAGCACGAGGGCCTGGAAGTACACGACCTGCGTGGTCAAGATGCTGAGCGCCGTCTGCGCCCGCTCCGGCAGCTCGGGAGCCTGGCGGTCGAGGACGGCCACGGCGGAGGACAGGGCGGTGAGGGGGGTCCGCAGCTCGTGGCTGACGTCGGAGGCGAAGCGCTGCTCCCGCTCGATGCGGTCCTCCAGCGCAGCGACCATGGCGTTGAAGGAGCGGGACAACGGCGACAAGTCCGGGTCGCGGGCCTCGGGCAGGCGCGAGTCGAGCTGGCCCCGGCCGATCTCGGCCGCCACGGCTGCGGTGTCCCGCAGCGGCCGCAGCACCCGCCGGCTGGCGTACTGGCCCACGGCCGCGCCGGCGAGCGTGGTGATCGTCGCCGACACGGCGAGGGAGACGGCCAGCGTGCGCAAGGTGTCGTTCAGCTCGTCGAGGGGGAACGTCTCGAAGTACCACGCCCCGACGGATGGCAGCGGCGTGCCCACCACCAGCCGGTGCTCGCCGCCGATCACCGCTCGCCGCCGGGCCGGCTGGCCCTCCTGGACGAGGGCGCGAACGTCGGCGGGGATCAGCTCCTCGCCCGAGGTGACGGCCGAGCCGAGCCAGCGGCCCTCGTGGCGCACCACGATCTGGGAGCCGGCCTCGGTGGCGAGGGAGCTGAGCGTGTCGCTGACCTCCCCGCCCGAGGCGCGCAGCACGTCCCGGAGCAGGCGGGCGTTGAGGTAGGCCTGGCGGGCCGCCAGCTCCTCGCGCTGGCTGGTGAGGTAGGTACGCGTGAGCTGGTAGGTCAGCACCGAGAGCACCACCGAGAGGACGAGGGCGCCGAGCGCGAAGGCGATGGAGGTCCGCGCCCGCAGGCCGAGGCCCGGGGAGGTGCCCGGCAGGGACGTGGGCTCGTCCACGGCGCGGCCGCGGCGTCGCCGGATGAACCCTGTGCCGGCCGGAGCCGCTGGTGCCTGGGCGCTCACCGGCCGCCGATCGGGACTGCCACTGTGGCCAGGCTCGCACTGCCATGTGACGGGGCGGCGCGCCCCCGGTACCGGACGAGTGAACGCCATGTCCCCGCGAGCCCCCTCGTCGCGGCCAACATGGGGGTATGGCCCCGCGCATCCTGGTGATCGAGGACGAGCCCGACGTGCGCGCCACCTTGCGGATGCTCCTCGAGGACGAGGGCTACGAGGTCAACGAGGCGGGCGACGCCGAGGCCGGCCTGGCGAGCTTCGACCAGCAGGAGCCGAACCTCATCCTCGTCGACCTCAAGCTGCCCGGCCGCAGCGGCTTCGAAGTCGCCCGCAGCGTCCGCTACCAGGGCAGCACCATCCCCATCATCGTGGTGACGGCCCAGGTCGACAGCCACGACGTCGTGGCCGGACTCGAGGCGGGCGCCGACGACTACGTCACCAAGCCCTACGTGCCCAAGGAGCTCGCCGCCCGCATCAGGGCCGCGCTGCGCCGCGCCGACCGCGACGTCCCGTCGACCCCGCCCCGGCGCCGCCTCGAGTTCGGCGACCTCGCGGTCAGCCCGGACGAGGGCCTCGTGTGGCTACGGGGCGAGGAGATCACGCTGACCCGTACGGAGTTCAAGCTGCTCTGCGAGGTGGCGCAGCACCCCGGCATCGTGCTCAGCCGAGACCAGCTCCTCCAACGGGTGTGGGGGTACGACTACCTGGGCGATTCCCGCCTGGTCGACGCCCACGTGCGCCGGCTGCGCACCAAGATCGAGGACGACCCGGCCAACCCCCGCTACGTGCTGACGGTGCGAGGGCTCGGCTACCGCTTCACCGGGTAGCGGCGGGTGGCGTCGGCGGGTCGCGACAGCTCGGGCCTGCCGGCGGCGTCATAAGGGGTATGGGAGGCCGCGTGGGGGCTCCGGCGACAAAACGGTTCGAAGTGGGCTCGACGGAGGGCTTCCTCGTCTACTACCGCGCCGCCCTGGGCGAGGTGCACCGCTCCCTCGCCCGCTTGACCGGCGGCGACCGCGCCCTGACCGAGGACCTGTCCCAAGAGACGTTCCTTGCCCTGCACCGCGAGGCTGTCGCCGGGCGGGTGGGCGCCGTCGAGGTGGGCTGGGCCATCCTCGTCGCCCGCCGCAAGTTCCTCGACCACCTCC
>WHTX01000051.1 GCA_009377505.1 Acidimicrobiia bacterium | reverse complement strand
GGTGGCCGCGGCGCGCCCGTGCTCGGGGCGCACGACCGCGGCCAGGAAGGCCCGAACGACGTCGGGGTCGAACTGCGCGCCCGCCCCCCGGACGAGCTCGGCCCGGGCCGTCTGCACGTTGCCGGCCTTGTGGTACGCCCGGTTGGACGTCATCACGTCGAAGGTGTCGGCCACGGCGACGATGCGAGCGCCGAGGGAGATCTCGGTCCCGGCCAGCCCGGCGGGGTAGCCCTGGCCGTCCCACCGCTCGTGGTGCTCGAGGGGCACCTGGGCGAAGGCGCCGAGCCAGACGGCGATCGGCCGCACCAGCCGGTCGCCGATCTCGGGGTGACGCTTGAGGGCGGCCATCTCGGCCTCGGTGAGCTGGCCGGGCTTGTTCAGCAGCGCCGTGGGCACGCCGATCTTGCCCACGTCGTGCAGCAGCGCTGCCCAGGCCAACTGGTTGCACTCGCTCGCGGTGAGGCCCATCTCCCGCCCGATCACGTCGGCGAGGGCGCGGACCCGCTCGGCATGTCCACGGGTGAGGCGGTCGTGCACGGTGAGGCGGGCCACCGCGGCCAGGAGGTCCGTGGCCACCGCGGGCGGGGGGTCGTGGCGGGCGTGGTCGCCCTGCTCGACCCGCTGGCGGAGCCGGTGGGCCTGGTTGGCCCGGAGGGCCACGGTCAACCGTGACGGCGCCCGCTCGGGGAAGTCGAGGGCGAGGCGAAGCAGCACGGCCAGGGGCACGAGCACCCGGAACAACCGCATGGTCGCCAGATGGGCACCGATCGCGGCCAAGCCGATCGCGGCCACGCGCACCGCCCCACCCGTCCAACCGTCGCCGGGGCCCAGCAACCTGCCCGTCGCGAAGCCGGCGGCGATGGCCGCGGCCGCGGGGGCCAGCACCAGCACCCCGGCGACCAGCCGTGCCCGCCTTCGTCCCTGCGCCCACGTGGCCGCCATGCCGACCTCCGCCGATCGTCGCCCACACCGCCCGGCGAGCTCCCCCCGAGCCCCGTCCGCTGTGACGATCTTGCCCGCGTGACCCCGTCACTACGCCCAGCGCTCGGACGAACGCTGCTCTCTTTTGTTGGCAGCGTGCCAAATGCGCCAACAAACCTCATAGGGTGGCCCGCCCACTTCGGCATGTGGTCGCTTCCCGTCCCGAGGCTCGCCGCCGCGAGCACGGCAATCGCCCGCTCGCCGCCCGAGTCGTGCGGTAGCGTCGCCCCGATCGGCTTAGCGACCCCAGCATGCGACGAAGAGGCCCCGAACCCACCCACCAGGCCCCGGCTCGCGGCGGGCACGCCCAGGGACGGGCCGAGCGGCGGCGGTCGCGGGTTTCCTGGCTACCCGCGCTACTCGCCCCGGCGATCCTCGGTGCCGGCCTCCTCGGCTGCGCGGACGAGGCGACCGACGAGGTGGGCACGAAAGCGGCCATCTACGCCGAGGCCGTGCGGTCGGTCATGGGCGAGGGCGGGGCCGACGAGGGGCCCGATGGCGCGACTACGGTCACGGCAGACGGCAAGGAGGACGGGGACCCGCCCCTGGTGTTCGTGCGAGCGGAGGCGGGCCACGCCATCGACCTCGGCGTCCAGGCCGAGGTGGTGAAGCGGCTGGAGAAGGTGGCCGTGGTGCGCTTCGTCGACGAGGACGACGACGTGGTGCTGAGCGACGACCCCCTCGAACCGGTCCGCGAGGACGCGGTCGTCGTCACCCTCAGCGAGATCGAACGGGTCGGCTCCCGGGCCGAGGTGCGCGCCGAGCACTACGTCGACCGCCGTCACGTCGATGATCGGTGCCTGGTGCTGCGGCGCGTCGACGACACGTGGCACCCGGTCGACGAGGCGTGCACCTCGCCCGCACCTGCCTGAGCGTGCCCGCGCTTGCCGAAGCCGGCCCGGGCTCGCCCGCGCTCACCGAGATGGGCAGTCGATCAGGTCGGCGGCGAGGTCGAGCGCGGCGACCGCCGCCTCCGTGCTGAGCGGTTCGCCGTCGCCCAGCGCCCGGCGGCGGAAGGTGGCCAGCTCGCCACAGCGGGAGTCGCCTCCTCGGACCGCCAGGCGGGGGTGGTCCAGGGCCGCGCTGGCGGCGAGCACGACCGCAGAGCGCTCCTCCCCCGCGTCGAGCAGGCGCCGGGCCGTGGCCAGCACCTCGTCCGGTGGGGCCGGGCCCGCGTCCTGGCGGCGGGCCGCCTCGGGCTGCACGGACCGCAACGCGCTCAGGTAGAGGACGAGCCCGACGGCGAGGCCGAGGGCGAGGAGGGAGAAGCCGACCCGCAGCGGGGGGCGGAGCAGCACGGGCATCAGCGCGCCGAGCACCCAGGCGAGCTGGAAGCGGGTGTCGAACCGGGCGAAGGCCCGGCCCCGGTCGAGCTCGTGGGTCTCGCGCTGCACCACGGCGTCGAACGCCTGGCGCCCGATCGACCCGCCGGCGCCCACCCCGAGGGCACCGAGCGCGTGCCGGCCCGGTTGCCGGCGATGGTGGCCACGACGACGAACACGAGGGGCACGATGAGGGCCAGGCCGAGGATCCGCTCCTCGTTCAGGTGGCGACGGGCGATGGGGGCGGCGACGTTGCCGGCGAAGCTGCCCACGCCGAGGGCCACGATGACGAGCCCGAAGTACCAGGCCGGGGCGGCGCCGCGCTTGAGGGAGATGCCGAGCAGGAAGATGGTGAAGCCCACCGAGGCCCGCAGGGCGGTGACGGCGCTGGCGCCGAGCACCACGAGGGGGCTGTGCAGCTCGCGCCACTCGACGTCGGGGCGGGCCGTGGTCGCGGGCACGGGGCGGGGCAGGCGGAGGGCCAGCAGCGCCCCGGCGCCGAAGGCCAACGCCCCCATGACCAGCACGGAGCGGGCGCCGTAGCGGGCGAGCACCAGGGCGGCCACCGCGCCGCCGGTACCGCCGGCGATGGCGGCCAGGCGGGCCAGCAGGGAGTTCGCCGCCACGAGGCGGTCCTCGGCCACGAGCCGGGGGGCCAGGGCGTTGCGGGCCACCGAGTACGTCTTGCCGAGCACCAGCGCCCCGAAGGCCAGGGGGAAAACGAGCAGCTCGGCCAGCTTCGCCGCCATCAGCAGGCAGAGCACGCCGCGGCCGACGGCGGTGACGGCGATGACCAGCCGAGACCCGCCGGGGAGCCGGTCCACGGCGGGGCCCAGCAGCGGTGCCACGAGCACGAAGGGCGCCATCGTCAGCACCAGGTAGAGCAGGATGCGCGGCCGGGCGGCGTCGAAGCTGACGTTGAAGAAGAGCGAGCCGGCCAGGGAGACGGTGAAGAAGGCGTCCCCCATGGTGGCCAGGGCGTGCACGTGGGCCGCCCGGCTGAGAGGCGCCTCGCCGAAGAGCGACGTGGCCAGGCGCGCCCGGCGCGCAGCGAGGGCAGCGAGAACTCCCAGCCCCGCTCGCCTGGCGCGGCCCGCGGCCTCGGTGGCGGTGACGGCTCGACGCAGCATCGATGACAGCCGGGGTCTCCTGTCACTCCTCGCCTCACCCTACCCCGGGGGGCCCACGGCCGAGCCGCGTGGGCCCCCGACCTGCGGGCTCGCTCGCGCCGCCGTCGGGGCTCCATGATTCGGGCGGGAAGCGCGCCGGGGCGGCGCGGCCGAGCGGCACCGCCTCGCCCGCACCGTCGGCCTTGCCCGACCCCCTCCCGCCGGCCCGAGCAGTGCGGCCGCCCCGTCGGTCCCGAAGAAAGCAGGTCCCATGAGCCCGACGAGCCTCCTGGTCGCCAACCGGGGAGAGATCGCCGTCCGCATCCTGCGTGGCGCCGCCGAGCTGGGCATCCGTACCGTTGCCGTGTACTCCGAGGACGACGTCGACTCCCTGCACGTGCGCCGGGCCGACGAGGCGCGTGCGCTGGCCGGCCGGGGCGCCGCCGCCTACCTCGACGGCGAGCAGCTCCTGGCCGTCGCCGAGGAGGCGGGCTGCGAGGCCGTGCACCCCGGCTACGGCTTCCTCAGCGAGAACGCGGCTTTCGCGAAGCGGTGCGCCGAGCGCGGGGTCACCTTCGTCGGGCCCCGGGCCGAGACGCTGGCGCTGTTCGGGGACAAGGTGGCGGCCCGTGCCCTGGCCAGCCGCTGCGGGGTGGCGGTGCTGCGGGGCACGTCGCAGGCGACCAGCCTCGAGGAGGCCCAGGAGTTCCTCGCCGGTCTCGGCGAGGGCGGGGCGATGATGATCAAGGCCCTCGCCGGGGGCGGCGGCCGGGGCATGCGCGCCGTGACCGGTGCCGCCGAGGTCGAGGAGGCGTACACGAGGTGCCGGTCCGAGGCCCGGGCCTCCTTCGGCAACGACGAGGTCTACGCCGAGCAGCTCATCGCCAGGGCGCGACACATCGAGATCCAGGTGCTCGGCGACGGGACCGGCACCGTCACCCACCTCGGCGAGCGCGAGTGCAGCCTGCAGCGCCGCCACCAGAAGATCGTAGAGGTGGCGCCTTCACCGGGCCTGCACCCCGGCCTGCGGGCCCGGCTCGCCGCCGCGGCGGTGCGCATGGCCGCCGAGGTGCGCTACGGCAGCCTCGGCACCTTCGAGTTCCTCGTCGACGCCGACGCGGCGGGCACCGAGGACGCGGGCTGGGCGTTCATCGAGGCCAACGCCCGCCTCCAGGTCGAGCACACGGTCACCGAGGAGGTCACCGGCGTCGACCTGGTCCAGGCGCAGCTCCGCCTGGCCGGTGGCCGCACCCTGGCCGAACTGGGGCTCACCCAGGGCGTGGTGCCCGCGCCCCGGGGCCACGCCATCCAGGTGCGGGTGAACATGGAGACGATGCAGCCCGACGGCACCACCCGCCCGGCAGGGGGAACGCTCAGCGCCTTCGAGGTCCCCTCGGGCCCGGGACTGCGCACGGACACGTTCGGCTACGTGGGCTACCGGACGAGCCCCGCCTTCGACTCGCTGCTGGCCAAGCTCATCGGGCACTCGCCCTCCGCCGACTTCGCCGACGCCGTGGCCAGGACCTATCGGGCGCTCTGCGAGTTCAAGATCGAGGGCGTGGCCACCAACCTGGGGTTCCTCCAGAGCCTGCTGCGCCACCCCGACGTGGCGGCCAACCGCGTCTACACCCGCTTCGTCGACGACCACGTGGCCGAGCTCGCCGCTCCCGATCAGCCCGCCCACCGGCGTCTGTTCCACGAGGCCCCGGCCGCGGCCCGCCTCGCCGGGGTGAAGGTGGACCGCAGCGACCCCCTCGCCGTGCTCCACCACGGCAAGACGGCGGGAGAGGGCGTCGTGGCCATCACGGCCGCGGCCGAGCCGTTCCGGCCCCGCGCCGTGGGCACCGTGGCCGGGCCCGAGGGCAGCGTCGCTGTCGAGGCGCCCATGCAGGGCACGATCGTGTCCATCGACGTGGCCGAGGGCGACCCCGTCCACGCCGGGCAGCAGGTGGTGGTCATGGAAGCCATGAAGATGGAGCACGTCATCGGGGCGACGGCGAGCGGCGTCGTGACCCGCATCGACGTCACCGTGGGCGACACCGTCTTCGAGGCCCACCCGCTCCTGTTCGTGGAGGAGGGCCACGTCGAGGTGGCGTCGCTCGCCCAGGAGGCCGAGGTGGACCTCGACGAGATCCGTCCCGACCTCGCCGAGGTGGTCGAGCGCCACGGCTACACCTTGGACGAGAACCGCCCCGACTCCGTGGAGCGGCGCCGCAAGACCGGCCAGCGCACGGCGCGTGAGAACGTGGAGGACCTCGTCGACGAGGGCTCCTTCAGCGAGTACGCGCCGCTGGTGATCGCCGCCCAGCGCCGCCGCCGCACGGTCGAGGACCTCATCGCCCGGACCCCGGCCGACGGGATGATCGCCGGCGTCGGGCGGGTCAACGGCCACCTGTTCGAGGACGACCGTGCCCGCTGCGCCGTGCTCTCCTACGACTACACCGTGCTCGCCGGCACCCAGGGCCAGCAGAACCACCGCAAGAAGGACCGCCTGTTCGAGCTGGCTGAGCGCTGGCGCCTGCCCGTCGTCTTCTTCACCGAGGGTGGCGGCGGCCGCCCCGGGGACACGGACGGCATCGGCGCCGCCGGCCTCGACACCATGGCCTTCACCTACTTCGGGCGGCTGTCGGGCCTCGTGCCCTTGGTCGGGGTGAACTCGGGCCGCTGCTTCGCCGGCAACGCCGCCATCCTCGGCTGCTGCGACGTGGTCATTGCCACCGAGGACTCGACCATCGGCATGGGCGGCCCGGCGATGATCGAGGGCGGCGGCCTCGGCGTGTTCCGGCCCGAGGAGGTGGGGCCGATGCACGTCCAGGTGCCCAACGGCGTGGTCGACGTGGTGGCGAAGGACGAGGCCGAGGCGGTGGAGCAGGCGAAGCGGTACCTCTCCTACTTCCAGGGCCCCGTGCCGGGCTGGGAGTGCGCCGACCAGCGGCTGCTGCGCCGGGCGATCCCCGAGAACCGCCTGCGAGTCTACGACGTGCGCCAGGTGATCGAGACGCTGGCCGACACCGGCTCCGTGCTGGAGCTGCGCCGCCACTTCGGGGTCGGCATGCTCACGTCGCTCGTCCGCATCGAGGGCCGCCCGCTCGGGGTCATCGCCAACAACCCGACCCACCTGGGCGGGGCCATCGACAGCGACGGGGCCGACAAGGCGGCCCGCTTCATGCAGCTGTGCGATGCCTACAACATCCCCATCCTCATGTTGTGCGACACGCCGGGGATGATGGTCGGGCCGGAGGTGGAGAAGACGGCGCTGGTGCGGCACTGCTCGCGCATGTTCGTGGTCGGCGCCTCGGTCACCGTGCCGTTCTTCACGATCGTGCTGCGCAAGGGCTACGGGCTCGGCGCCCAGGCCATGGCGGGCGGGTCCTTCAAGGCCAACATGTTCACCGTGTCCTGGCCCACCGGCGAGTTCGGCGGCATGGGCCTCGAGGGCGCGGTGAAGCTCGGCTACCGCAACGAGCTGGCCGCCATCGAGGACCCCGAGGAGCGCACGGCGGCGTACGAGGAGCGGGTGGCGAAGATGTACGAGCACGGCAAGGCCATCAGCTCGGCGTCCTACTTCGAGATCGACGACGTGATCGACCCCATGGAGTCGCGCCGCTGGGTGACGGGCGCGCTCCGCTCGGTGCCCGCACCCGAGCCCCGGGCCCACAAGAAGCGCCCCTGCATCGACACCTGGTGAGCGAAGCGAACCGCCCGAGCGGCGGAGAGCGGGTGGCGCGGTGAGCGGGCTCGACCTCACTCGATGTCGGGGAAGCCGGTGGGGTCGAGGCGCCACCCGCCATCGTCGTGGGCGACCAGGCGGCCGCAGCTCGGCCCGCCGAAGTGGGTGCCCAACACGATCGTGTGCTGGTCGCAGTACCGCTCGGCGAACGCCCGGCGGGTGGTGATGGCCAACGCCTTGTCCACATCGGGCTCGCTCGACCAGTCGGGATGGTGGAACTGCACCGGGTGGTGGACCAGGTCGCCGGTGACCACGGCGTCGTGCCCGCCCGAGGAGATGCGCACGCTGTGGTGGCCCGGCGTGTGCCCCGGTGTGGGCTCCAGCCAGACGGCGTCGTCGAGGCGCAGGTCCGAATCGACGAGCTCGGCGAGGCCGGCGTCGATGCAGGGCTGGATGCTGTCGCCCACCACGTCGCCGTAGACCTGCGGCTCGACGCGCCAGTGCGCCCACTCCTTCGTGCCGAAGAGGTACCGCGCCCTGGGGAACGTCGGGGACCACACGTCGCCCACGAGGTGCGTGTTCCACCCGACGTGGTCGACGTGGAGGTGGGTGCAGACCACGGCGGTGACCTCGTCGGGGCCGAAACCGGCCTCGGTCATGCGCTCGAGGAAGCCGGTCTGCAGGCCACCGAGCGCCTCGAAATTGGGGCGCACCTTGTCGTTGCCGGCACACGTGTCGACGACGATCCTCTCGTCGCCGGCCTCGATGCAGAAGGCGTGGAACGAGAGGCGGACCCTGCCCGTCTCGGCGTCGGCGAACGGGCCGAGGAGCCAGTCGTGACCGAGGACCGCCTCCGTCGTGGCCCGGGGGATGATGGCGTTCCCGGGCCAGCGCTGCTCCATCTCGACCACTTTGGTGATCTTCACGTCACCGATCTGCCAGGTCTGCCACGTCACGTCGATCCCCCTCGCTCTCACCGCGGAGGAGGACCGTAGCCCGCCGTCCTCGGCGCCTTGTCAGACAGCTACCACCGTGGCGTCGACCTGGCGCGCCTGGAGGAGGGCGTCGAGGTCGCCGCTGTCGCTGGTGAGCACCTGGTCGCCAGGTCTCGCGTGCCCGGCGAGGAGGGCGTCGACGACGTCGGAGGCGCCCGAGGCCGCGAGGAGCTCGCCTGCCACCTTGGCGGCCACGACGTCGACGCCGATGACGTCGATCATGGGCAGCGCCCGGGCGAGCTGGGCCTGGCGAGCGCCGTTGCGCCACGCCTGGCCGAGTACGGGTGCGCTGGTCACCAGCTCCGCACCCGCCCGTCGCCCGAGCTCGATGAGACCGGCGACCCGGCGATCACCACGATCGACGCCGATCAGGGCGCCGGCGTCGAGCACGAGCCTCATGCGGCGGACGGCGTCACTTGAGGTGGCAGGTAGGGGACACCGGCTTCGGCGGCGAGGGCCCGGAGCTCGTCCTCGTCGAAGGGACCATGGGTGGCCTGGTGCTCGGCGAGCCATGCGTCGCCCTCGGGAAGCACTCCACGTAGCCTTGCCAGTACGGAAGGGCACTGGCGGGGGGCAAGCATCGTGGAGAAGGGCCGTCGAGAGGGGACACTCGAGCCGCCGGTGCTGGGGGGCGCCTCCTGTGCGGTAGCCCGATGAGCGGGACGACGTACCTGACCGCCGAGGCGCGCGCCCGGGTGGAGATCGACCGCCAGCTCGTGGCCTGCGGGTGGGCCGTCCAGGACCGCACGGCGTTGAACCTGTACGCGGCACAGGGTGTCGCCGTGCGCGAGTTCATCATGGCCCCCGGCCACGGCCGGGCCGACTACCTGCTGTTCGTGGACGGCAAGGCGGTGGGGGCGGTCGAGGCGAAGCCCGCGGGCACGCCCCTGGCCGGCGTCGAGGCGCAGTCGGCGAAGTACGCGGCCGGCCTGCCGAAGGACCTCCCGGCGCTCGTCAGCCCGTTGCCGTTCCTCTACGAGTCGACCGGCGACGAGACGACGTTCACCGACGGGCTCGACCCCGAGCCGCGCTCGCGGCCGGTGGTGACGTTCCATCGCCCGGAGGCGCACGCCCGTTGGCTGCGGCACTGGGCCGACGACGCCGACGGTGGCTCGCTCCGGGCCCGGCTGCGGCGACTGGGCCCGGTGGGGCCGGAGGGGCTGCGGCGCATCCAGGTCGAGGCGGTCGACCGCGTCGAGGCGTCGATGGCCCGCGACCACCCGCGGGCGTTGGCGCAGATGGCGACGGGGTCGGGCAAGACGTTCATGGCCGCGAACCTCGCCTACCGCCTGGTCCAGACGGCCGGCGCGGAACGGGTGCTGTTCCTGGTCGACCGGGCCAACCTCGGCCGCCAGACGCTGCGGGAGTTCCAGCAGTTCTCCACACCGGGCGACGGCCGCAAGTTCACCGACCTCTACAACGTGCAACTCTTGACCTCGAACCGCATCGACCCCGCCGCCCGGGTGGTGATCACCCGCCCTCGACAATTTCGTTGCTGTCGCACGCGACGTCCTGCAGTCGGACAACCCGGCGCCGCTCGGTACGTCGAGCCTGTGACGCGCTGCCTAACGGGGTAACCCCCGCGCCAGCGGGTGAAAAGGAACTCTGAGTTCAACGCTTCGACGAGAGCGGACGCGTCGAACCGTTGGGGCAGGTCAGGCGGCGGCGCGGTCGGGGGCGGCGGGCCCAGCGCGGCGTGGTCCGGCAGCCGCCGGTGCCGGTGGCGGCGTCGTCGGTCTACTGCGTTCCTGGGCGCGGATCCGCGCGCGATTGACTGTCCCCCTACGGGAGGGTGCACGGTGTCTACGTGGCGACGCTCGTGACAATCGGGGACTTCTCCCGGATGACGTACCTGACCATCAAAGCGCTGCGTCACTATCACGAGGTCGGATTGCTCGAACCCGCTGACGTGGAGCCCACGACCGGATACCGCCTGTACCGGCCCGAGCAAGTGCCGACGGCGCAGGTCATCCGCCGGCTGCGCGACCTGGGAATGTCGCTCGACGGCGTGCAAGCCGTGCTGCGCTCCGAGAACGTGACGAGCCGCAACGCGGTGATCGTCGAGCACCTACGAGGGATGGAACGCCAGCTCGAGCAGACCCAGGCAATCGTGTCATCACTGCGCGCGTTGCTCGAACCGGACCAGGTGCCGATCCAGGTCGAGTACCGGACCGCGTTGCCCATGCGTGCCCTCGCGGTGAGCGAGCGCATCGCGATGGCGGACTCGGAGCAGTGGTCGGTCGACGCGTTCGGCCGCCTGCGCGCCGCGATCGCCCACAGCGGTGCCGAACGAGCAGGCCCGGACGGGGCGCTGTTCTACGGCGAGTTCTTCGCGGAGGACACTGGCGAGGTGGTCGCGTTCGTGCCCGTCCGGGGCGATGCCGGCCGGGACAGCGGCCCGGTTCGCCTCGTCGAGCTTCCCGCGACGGAGCTGGCGGTCACGGTGCATCAGGGACCGTTTAGCGAACTGGACAAGACCTACGGCGCGCTGGGCACGTTTGTGAGCGAGCGCGCGATCGGCGTCGACGGCCCGATCCGAGAGAACTACCTGGTCACTGCTGACGACACACACGACGAGGCGCAGCACCGCACCGAGGTGTGCTGGCCCGTCTTTCACACCACGAAAGGAAAGGAGACGGCATCATGAACGAGTCCATGTACGCCGTTGTGTTCGACTGCGGGGACGCCGCCAAGTTGGCGCAGTTCTGGTCAGCGACCCTGAACAAGCCGCTCGACGGCGACGCGTCGGCGGATTTCGCGTCGATCGGCCTCAACGACACGGCGTCCAAAGGCCCCGGCCTGATGTTCAACAAGGTGCCGGAGGGCAAGTCGGGGAAGAACCGCGTGCATCTCGACCTGACTTCGGCCGACCTGGACGCGACCGTGCAGCGGCTGATGGAACTTGGCGCGAACAAGGGCGACGAGTACAGCGAGGGCGGCTCGCGCTGGGTAACGCTGGCCGACCCGGAAGGCAACGAGTTCGACGTCGTCGCCGGGTAAGCCTGACCCTCCCGCGTGACGCCCGTTGGTACCCGCGACGAAGGAGGAGCGATCTTGTCGACCAGGACCGCACGATCGCGGCTCGCGGTTGATCCACTCAGAGCGATTGCCCAGCTGCGCCGGGCTGATCGAGTGTTGGCTGGCTTCATCGACACCGCCGGTGTCAACGGCTGACCGACCATGTCGACGCGCAGCGTGGTCGGGGGCGCTGGCCCAGGCCGTCGCACAAATTGAGATTGACGTCATGCGGTTCACCAGGTCGGCGCGAGGAAGGTCGCCGCCTTCGATGTGAGGCGACAGCCGGTGGACAACGCTCATTGACCCCGAGGGGAAGGAGTTCGACGTCACCACCAAACGGTGGCGGGGTTCGCTGAAGGGCTTTGAAGATCTCGCGAGGCGTGCCTGCTCCTTGACTCTCCCGTTGGGGGAGGCTCGACCCTTGTAGGCATGTTTCGAACACCGGACGACCGAGGATTCGGCGCAGCGCCAGTGACGGCTGAGCCCACCCGTGGGGTGCCCGACCGGGGGATAATGACGCCGAGGCGACTGATCGTCGTCAGCATCGCGTCGGCGACGGTTGCGATCGCCTTCGGTCGGTTCACCTACCCGCTGGTGCTCCCCGCCCTGAAACGCGATCTTCTCGCTTCCTACACCGTCGTCGGACTCCTCGGTTCGTTGAGCTTTGCTGCGTACCTCGGAGCATCGCTCTTCGTGACCATCAAGGGTCACAAGCTTGGACCCGTCACGCTCGTACGTCGGGGTGTCGCCGGCAGCGCGCTTGGTCTGCTGATCCTCGCCTCCGCCGGCTCGGTTTGGTGGCTTGCCGTAGGAATGTTGCTGACCGGCGCGAGTGGAGCGCTCGTCTGGATCTCTGCTCCCGGCCTGGCGGCCAGCGCAGTCGCCGCCGACCGTCGAGGGTGGGCAATCGGACTGGTGGCAACTGGCATCGGGCTGGGCGTCGTGGTCACCGGACAGCTCGCCGCAGTGACACGCGGGATGGACGGCTCCGCGAGCTGGCGGGTGGTGTGGGCGATCCAGGCCATGCTGGCGGCAGCATGTCTCATCTTCACGCTCGCACGCCGGGGAGAGACCGTCGGCTCCGGCGCTCGTGCAGCAACGCTGGCTACCCTCAGGAAGGTCCGGGGATGGGCCGGGATCACACTCGCGTACGCGGCGTACGGCCTCTCCTACTCGCTCTTCGTCAGCTATCTGGTCGCGATGCTCGAAGCCGACGCCGAGTACGACACATCCCACTCCTCGCAGTCATTTGCTGTGCTCGGACTGTTCACTGCTGGGGCCGCGGTGATCGGAAAGCTGTCGGATCGATTCGGTCGGATCCTCGTGCTCTCCGCCTGCCTTGGCACGATGGCAGTCGCCGCCCTCGCCGTGCTCAGTCACACGGAGCCATGGACGACCGTGTCCTCGGCGACGTTCGGGTTCACGATGTCAGGAGTTCCCGTTGTCGTCGCGGCTCACATTGCGGACAACCTCCCGCCGGAAGAGTTCGGCGCGGCGTTCGGCGCGGCGACCCTTGCGTTTGGGGTCACCCAGCTGACGGGACCTCAGCTCGGAGGACTGATCGCCGATCACACAGGGTCGTTCACGCTCGTCTACATGCTGTCGTCGGCCATCGCGCTCGCGGGAGCGGCGACGGCGACGGCCTCGAACCTGGCCCTCCGGCCCACACGAAGCCGTCCTGTCGACACCTCCGGAGCCCCACGACGACGAGGAGGAGGAGAACGATGATCCACATCGCAGCCGGCACGACGCCGTTCCTCGAGGCACTCCGCTCCGAGGGTCCGGCTCCCGATCGTGCCCGCAACCTGGAGCTCTACGCGTGGCTTGTCGGGTCCTGGGACCTCGACGTCGTCGGCGTCGACCGCTCCGGAGCGGAGCGCCGGCGCGCCGGCGAGTGGCACTTCGGCTGGGTGCTCGAGGGCCGTGCCATCCAAGACGTCTGGATCGTCCCCTCGCGGGGCCAGCGCGACGGGGACGCCGTAGCGAACGACCACTACTACGGTACGACCCTGCGCGTCTACGACCCGCGCATCGACGCCTGGCACATCCAGTACACCGATCCCGTGTCGCAGACGTACCTCGTGCAGACGGGACGCAGCCAGGGCCAGGACATCGTCCAAACCGGTCACAACAGTGACGGCGCCTGGCGATGGAGCTTCCGTGAGATCACGCCCACGTCGTACTTCTGGCAGGGCGAACGATCCGTCGACGCCGGCGCCACCTGGGAGACGCACCTCGAGTTCCGAGCCCGTCGGGCCGACCGCAAGGTTTTGGTGGGCTCACCCTAGAAAGCAAATCTTGCCGGGTCAGGGCTGCGGCGGCAGGTTTCGAGCCTTGGCCGCGAGCTAGCGCCGCTGGGCGATGTTCGACGCCAGCGCGGCGGCCTCGTCGAACGCACGGCGTGCGGCGGTGTGCTCGCCCAGCTCAAGGAGCAGGTGGGCGCGGACGGCGTGGATGCGGTGATCGCTGCTGAGTCTCCGATCGTCGGCGAGATCGGCTAGGAGGGCGATCCCGGCCCGCGGGCCGGATGCCTTGGCCACGGCGACGGCGTGGTTCAGTCGGACCATCGGGTTGTCGGACATGCCAAGGAGGACCTCGTACAGGGCGACGATCTGAGGCCAGTCGGTGGTGTCTGCGACCGGCGCTTCGTCATGCAGCGCCGCGATCGCCGCTTGGATCTGGTACGGCCCCGGGGCCCCTTGGGTCAGCGCGGCCGTCACGAGCGCGGTGCCTTCGGCGATGTCCTCCTGGCACCAGAGGTTCCGGTCCTGGTCCTCCATCGGGACCAAGTCGCCGTTGGGTGCGGTCCGCCCCGGGCGGCGGGCGTCGGTGAGAAGCATCAGCGCGAGCAGCCTGGTCAGCTCGGGCGTGTCCGGAACAAGTCCGTGCAGCATGCGGGTGAGCCTGATCGCCTCGGCGGCGGGGTCCTCGCGCTGCAGGTTCGGGCCCGACGTGCTGGCGTAGCCCTCGTTGAAGATGAGGTAGAGCACGTGCTGCACTGCCGCCAGCCGGGCAGCGAGGTGGGCTCCTTGGGGCAAGGCGAAAGGCTCGCCGCTGTCCTTGATCTGCCGTTTGGCCCGCGTCATGCGCCGGGTCATGGTGGCTTCGGAGACGAGGAACGCTCGGGCGATCTCGCTCGTGGTGAGGCCCCCGACGGCGCGGAGGGTCAGGGCGATCTGCGCGGCCGGCGAGAGCGAGGGATGGCAGCACGTGACGAGCACGGTGAGGGTGTCGTCGCCACTGCTGTCGGCTTCGTCGGAGGGCCGCGCCCAGGTCTCGTCGGGGAGGACTCGGCGGGCGATGACGTTCTCTCGGTGTCGCCGCGCTTGATCGCTGCGCAGGATGTCGGTGAGCCGGCGGGAGGCGACGGTGAGGAGCCACGCCTTGGGTCGATCGGGCCGACCCTGCTCGGGCCACTGGGTCGCGGCCGCCAGCAGGGCCTGCTGCACGGCGTCCTCCGCATGATCGAAGTGGCCGTAATGGCGGACGAGCGCGCCGAGGACCTGCGGCGCCAGCTGGCGTAGCAGGTCCTCGGTGGCGGGTTCGAGCCCCGAGCCGCTCACCCTTCGGGCGAGTCCGAGAACTCGTCGAGGGGTCGGACGTCGGCGACGCTGTCGGCGAAGATCCCACCGGGGCTCGGGCACTCGGCGAGCCGGGCGGCGATCACCGTCGCACGGTCGAAGCTCTCGCACTCACGACCCAGTAGCCGGCGAGGACCTCCTGGGTCTCCGCGTAGGGCCCATCGGTCACCACTGGCACCCCGTCCTGGGTCTGCACCCGCCGAGTGTGCACTGGGGCGCTGATCCCGCGGTTGTCGACGAGCTCGCCGGAGTCGATCAGCTCGTTCGTGAAGGTCTCCATGAACGCACCCATCGGGGCGAAGTCCTCCGGTGAGAGGGCCGGGCCGGCACCCTGGCCGGCCATCGTGTCGTAGTCCCGCTGGGTGCCGTAGGTGAGGATGATGTACTTCATCGTTGTCTCCTTCGTTCCGGACATCTGGTGACGCCCGCCTGCTCGATACGTCGACGCCGGAGTCTCCGACCGGACACGTTTCAGGACCTCGTTGGCAAACGGCGGGCCAGGATCGGCACGACCGCCAGCGCCACGAGAACGTGGATGACCTCCAGCGCCACCTGCGTCGCCACTGTGGCGTGCTGGGTCGTCAGGGGCATGGCGAGCGAGACCAGCGTCATCACCGTGGCCACGACGCAGAAGGCCCGCGCCGGGCGGGCCGTGAACCGGCGTGCCGCCGCGGCGAGCACCCCGCCGAGCACGGTCGCCGGAAGCACCAGCGACAGGTAGCCCCACGCGGGAATCAGTTCGGCGGGCTCACCGGCACCGACCGCGACCCGCATCGGCACATCCAACGCGCGGGCAGCTCCTGCGGCCACCAAGGCCACCACCGACCCGGCCGCTGCGGCCCGCAGCGTCGCCGCGGCGATACCGCCGCGGCGAGCGACGGGCTCCTGACGTCCGATGACCTGGACCGTCGACACCTGTTCGGCAATGACAGTCATGATGAGTTCCCCTCTCAACGTCGAGCACGGGCGCCCGATCATCACGAACGTCGACGCTGGTAAGCGAAACCGGACACAACGGTGCGACCCAGGTCTGCGAGACCCGAGTACCGCCACGTCATGCCCTCGAGGTGGACCCGAAGAATGCCCGGGTCGGAAAACCGGCGCCGTTCAGCTCACACGGCGCGGGCACTGGAGAAGCGAGGTGAGGTCTTCGTGATGAAGGCGCGCAGCTTCGCGTTGACGACGTCGGGTCGCTCCTCGCACAACCAGTGGGTACCACCGTCGATGCGGTGGATGGTCAGGTCGCTCGCGTACGCGTCGAGGCCCTGGTAGCAGATCGGGCGGATGTAGGGGTCCGCGTCGCCGTACATGGCGAGCACGGGGACATCGGTTGTGAGCGGCGAGACCTCGGGCACGTAGTTGCCTTTGGCCGGTGTCGTGCCCTCGGGCGGTCCCCACCCCTCACGCTGGCACCACCACAGGAGCCCCTCCAGAGCACCGGGCCGGCTCCAAGCCCGGATGTAGGTGGCGACGTCGTCGTCGCTCAGGAACGGGAGCTCTTCGAGGATGCGCCGGAACCTGGCGTACCGGTCGCGCCGAAACAGGTCGGCGACGTCAGGGCGACGCAGATGGAGCCAGTGACCCAGCGCACGCTGTTGCTCGGGGTCCTCGCGAAGCGCCCGGTCGAACAGTGCCGGATGTGCGCCGCTGATGGTGACGAGGCCGTTGGTCATCGAGGGGTGATGGAGCGTGAAGGACCAGCCGACGGCGACGCCGACATCGTGGCCGATCACAGTCAGACGGGCATGGCCGAGATGACGGGCCAGCGCCTCGACGTCGGTAACGCTCGCCAGGACGCCTGTCTCGTACAGCCGCGCTGGGACCGTCGACTCGTTGAACCCCCGAAGATCGACGGCGACGACGTGGTGATCCGTTGCCAAGTCCCGAAGCTGGTGGCGCCACATGTACCAGCACTGCGGCACTCCGTGGAGGAACATCAGCAGTGGCCCGGCGCCGGCGTGGACGTAGTGAAGCCTGACATCGCCGAGATCGAGGTACGCGTGCTCAGGCGAGGCCGAGCGCGAGGACCTGGTCATCGTGCGCGACGACTTCTGGGCGTCGACGTCGAACAAGCAGCTCAACTTCCTGCAGCACATCAAGGGGATGCTCAAGATCGGCGGCCGGGCCGCGGTGGTGCTGCCCGACAACGTGCTGTTCGAGGCCGGTGCCGGCGAGACGATCCGCCGCCGCCTGCTCGCCGAGTGCGACCTGCACACGATCCTGCGGCTGCCGACCGGGATCTTCTACGCCCAGGGCGTGAAGGCCAACGTGGTCTTCTTCGACCGCAAGCCGGCAGCCGCGGACCCGTGGACGAAGGAGACGTGGGTCTACGACCTGCGCACCAACATGCACTTCACGCTCAAGACCAAGCCGCTGAGGCCGGCAGACCTGGCCGAGTTCGTCGACGTCTACCGGCCCGGGGACCGCAGCACCCGGGTCGAGTCCGAGCGGTTCCGCCGCTTCACCCACGACGACCTCGTCGCCCGGGACAAGGCCAACCTCGACATCACCTGGCTGCGCGACGAGACCCTCGACGACGCCAGCAACCTGCCCTCACCGGGCGTGCTCGCCGCCGAGATCGTGGAGGAGCTGGAGGCCGCCCTCGCCCAGTTCGCCGAGCTCGCCGCCAGCCTCCCGGCCGAGGAGACCCCGGGAGCTTCCCGGGCGAGCGCGTAGCGGCCGGAGCCCGGCGGGCGACCTGCGGGCGATCCCGAGGGACGCTGTCAGGGCAGCTCCACGCCTCGCCAGCCGGCGTGCACGGATCGGCTGGCCCGGGCGGGATCGTCGCCGGCGGCGACGAAGAGGGCCACGGCGACCGCCGGGGCATGCTCGGCCAGCGCCGCTGACGGCAGCACGCCGCTGACCGCGAGCGAGGTCAGCCCGTGCCCGGTCGCCCAGTAGCGGGTCGCCGTGGCCTCTGGGTGGACGTCCGCGGCGAAGCGCCCCTGCTCCTGGGCCCGCTCCACACAGACCACGAGCACATCGAAGCTGGCCGCAGCCGCCTCGGCATCCTCCAGGTCGACGCGGGCGTCGAACATGGCCCGGTACAGGTCGGGGTTGGCGAGCGCGTTCGCGGCGTAGGCGGCGCCGAGGGCGGCGAGGTCGCGGACGGGGTCGCGTGTCAGGCCGGTGGCTTGAAGGCGCGCCGTGAGGCGCGTGAAGCCCTCCTGGCGGACGGCGCGCCACAGGCCCGGCATCCCCCCGAAGTGCGTGTAGACGGCCATGGTCGAGGCGCCGGTGCCGGCCACGAGCGAGCGGAGCGTCACCGGCTCGCGCCGCGCCAGCAGCTCGGCGGCGCGCTCGATGAGCGCGTGGCGCACGGCCGGTGAAGCAGATCTGGTCACTTGCGAAACATAGCATAGCTATGCTATGGATGGCGGCGGTAAGGGACGCCGACGGCAGGCCCGGGCCCCGGGACCGCTCGGCCAGGCAGCGAGGAGATCCCCATGGCGATCGAAGCGCTCAACCCCGACGGTCTGCCCAAGCCGGACGCGTACCGGCAGGTGGCGGTGGCCACCGGTTCGCGGCTGGTGTTCCTGGCCGGCCAGGTGGCGAGGACGGCAGACGGTGAGCCGGTGGGGCCCGGCGACCTCGCCGCCCAGGTCGAGCAGGCCTTTCGCAACGTCGGCACCGCCCTGACCGCCGCCGGCGCCACCTTCGACGACATCGCCAAGCTCACCGTGTACGTCGTCGACTGGCAGCCGGCCAAGATGGCGGAGTTCGGCGCCGGCTTCCAGCGGGCGGCCGCCGCCCTGGGCATCCAGGCGGTCCGGCCCGTCACGCTCATCGGCGTGGCGGCGCTCGCCGAGCCCGACCTGCTGGTCGAGATCGAGGCCGTCGCCGTCCTCCCGTAGGCCACCTACGGGGGGCCCATACGTCGTCGTTGCCTTCGTCGCCGGGCTGAGCCGCTCACGCTCCCGCGATGGTTCGTCGTGCACAGCGACCGGCTGTTCACCGCTGCTACCGAACTCCGGTTCGCACGCTGGTCAGGGTGTCCCCGAACGCCGGCTACGGGTTCGTCGTCGGGTCGTGAACGACCTCGAGCCTGATCCCGGAGGGGTCATCGAAGGCGACGGCATAGTAGCCGGGCGTGTACTCGTACTCGCGTGGTGGTTCGGCAACCGGGTGCCCGGCGGCGATGAGTTTCTGGTAGAGCGCGTCGACGTCCGATCGCGAGTCTGCATGGAAGGCCAAGTGGTCGACCCCGGGCTCATACCTCTCATGGCGATCTGACCCTGATGGCACGGCCGGTGGTCGGACCTCGATTTCGAACAGAGCTCCGTCGGCGTACTCGAGCGTCCAGCGCGATCGACCTTCGTCGATCGGATGCTGCCGGTAGCCGAGGTGGCCGAGTACCAACTCGTAGAAGCGCGCCGATGCCACCGGCTCCGCGACGTTCAGGTCGAGATGACTGACGAAGCCCCTCGTAGCCACACAGCCAGTCTGCCGGCGGTTCCTCCTGTCGCGCCGGGAGCCTGTAGGCGCCCCCCAAGGCCGGGACCGCAACGTCCTGTGCGCGATGCGATGCTGTTGGAGTGGCAGATTCTGGGGGGCGGGTCGTCCCGAACGAGGACCTCACCGCGGACGACCAGTCCGCGTTGGGGTGGGCAGTCTCGACCGAGCATCCCGTCGGAGCGGCGATCATCGATCGCGTCAGCAACGGCGGCGCCGGCGTCTCCGTCGCCGAGCTCGCGGCCATCCGTCAGGACTGGATGGCCGCCGGCCGACCGCCGCCCAAGTGCCACGTCCACCGCACACGCGTGCAGTTCGTTGATGACACGATGGTCACGGGCGTCACCTTTCTGGGCGAGGATCCCTACGCCCGAGAGGACCGACCCGGATACGGGCTCTACCTCGACGAGAGGTGGGCTCCGCCCTGGCCTCACGCACACGTTGACTGGCCCGACTTCGGCGTGCCCGAGGAACTCGAAGCTCTTCGTCGAGCACTGACTGAACTCGTCGAACGAGCGCGGACGGGTGAGTCTGTGGAGGTCGGATGTCTCGGCGGGCATGGTCGTACGGGGACCGCACTCGCGTGCCTTGCTGTCCTCACGGGCACTCCGGCCAACGACGCTGTGGCTTGGGTACGAGCCAACTACTGCGAGCGAGCAGTCGAGACCCGCGCTCAGGAAGAGCTTGTGGCCACCTTCGGCTCGTGAACGCAGCCAGCGGTGTCCCAGCGCTGGTTCGCCCGGTCCCAACGGGGGTGGGGTCTCCAACGCGGAACCGGATGTCACATCGACGGCTCGGCTGGTGTCTTCACGTGTCGGACACCGATCAGGAGAGGTCGACATGACGAAGAATCCGTGGATTCCCACGGCAGAGATCAACGGCACCTACGGGAACCTGGCGAAGACGTTCAATCGCGGGATGCTCGGCGAGGTCCCCGTACCGATCGCCGCTCCGCCTTCAAGAACGACGACCGCCTACGACCCTGTGAGGAGAAACCCATGAACCTCTCGTTGTGGATCATTGCCGGACTCCTCGCGGTTGTCTTCCTGGCCGGCAGCGCCAAGCTGTTCGTGCCCAAGGAGAAGCTGGCCACCATGCCCGGCGCGGGATGGGTCGAAGACTTCAGCGCCGACGCCGTCAAGGCCATCGGAGCCCTCGAGGCCCTGGCCGCGGTGGGCCTGATCCTGCCCGCCGTGCTCGACATCGCACCGGTTCTCGTGCCGCTGGCTGCCCTCGGTGGGGTGATGCTGATGGTCGGCGCGATCATCACGCGCCTCCGCCGTCACGAGGCGGCGGTGGTGGTGGACCTGGCCTACCTCGCCATGGCCGCCTTCGTGGCGTGGGGCCGCTTCGGCCCCGAGTCCTTCACCGGCTGACCCGCGTGTCGTCGCCTCCGTCGTCAGCGGCTGACCCCATCACGCCCCCACCCTCAGATCCCTCACCCGCCTACGACCAGTGACCCGAAGTCCCATCGTCGGATGGTGTGTTGGGTGCCGTCGGGCCATCGGGTGACGGGTTTGCCGTGTTCGATGGTGACCCGCCAGCGTTTCTGGTGGACGAAGGTGTGGTGGTGGCGGCACAACAGGGCGCCGTTGTCGACGCTGGTGCCCCCGCCGTTCTCCCACTCATCTAGCGGCACTCCACGGATTGTGGGCACCTGTCAGCCCTTGTACTTTCCGCTTCGCGCAACTATTGTCGGTACCACGAATCATCCCACGAATCATCTTGCCTCGAGGGGGCGCCGAGACCATGGACGACATCACCTTTGTACCTGCTCTCGCCTATCGCGATCCGAAGGCGGCACTCGACTGGCTGGCCCAGGCCTTCGACTTCGAGGTCACGATGGCGATCGACGGACCGGACGGGGACTCCACGCAATGCCACTACGAGATGGGCTACGAGGGGCGCGGGCGGATCATGATCGGCGGGGAGTGGAACGAATCGACCCGCAGCCCGGCGTCAACCGGTGGGGTCAACACCACGAACACGCACGTCGAGGTCACCCGAGACATCGACGCGCACTGCGAGCAGGCGCGCACGGCCGGAGCGCAGATCGTCATGGGACCGACCGACCAGTTCTACGGGGACCGCGTCTACCGCTGCGCCGACCTCGAAGGGCACCACTGGACGTTCGCCATGCACGTGCGCGACGTCTCACGCACCGAGGCCGAAGCGGCGATCGGCCAGCCCATCCACGCCAAGAACTGGGCGTGAGCGCGGGAGCGGCCGCTTCCGCCGAGCGCGGCGTGGACGTGACGCTCGCTGCGCTCGCCGATCCCGTCCGCCGGCGGTCGGTTGAGCTCCTCGCCGACCGGCCGCACCGAGCCGGCGAGCTCGCCGCGGTGCTCGGCGTGTCGGCCCCCGTGATGAGCCGACACTTGCGGGTGTTGCGCACAGCCGAGCTGGTGGAAGAGGAGCATCCGCCCTACGACGCCCGGGTGCGGGTCTACTCGTTGCGCGCACCGCCCATGCGCGAGCTCAAGGGGTGGCTTGCCGACGCGGAGACCGGTTGGGCCGAGCAGCTCGCCGCGTTCAAGGACCACGTGGAACGGCCGTGAGCCGATCCCGCGTGCTCGTCTCGCTCCGCGTCGCCGCACCGCCCGCGCGCACGTTCGCCGCGTTCACCCATGAGATCGGCGAATGGTGGCGACCGAACGAGCTGTTCCGCTTCACCGACCGCCGGGACACGAGGCTGGCATTCGAACCTGAACCGCCCGAGCGTCTCGTCGAGATCGGGACCGACGGCGAACGGTTCGTGATCGGTCCGGTGCTCGAATGGGCGCCCCCGAGACGGCTGGCGTTCGGTTGGCGTCAGGCCGGCTTCGCCGACGAGCAGTCGACCGAGGTGTCGATCCGCTTCGACCCGGTCGACACGGGCACCCGTGTCACCGTCGAGCACTTCGGATGGGACGCGATCCCCCAGGAGCACGCTGCCCGCCACGGCTTTCCGCTCGGCGTGTTCCAGCAGCGCGTCGCCGAATGGTGGCAAGAGCTGCTGCGTTCGCTCGTCGTGCACGTCAGCGCCTGACCACCGCTCACCCCGCCATCCGAGTCGCGGGCTGCTGACCAGGTTCTCGGCGCGGACGCCGCCGCTTTCCCGGCTTGTCCTTTCGCGGGACATCCCTGACACTTCCTGTCGCGCGGCATCCCTGACACCTGACTGGGTGGTGGCCAGCGTGTGGCCATGGCC
>WHTX01000423.1 GCA_009377505.1 Acidimicrobiia bacterium | reverse complement strand
CCGGCGACCCCGCCACCAACCGGGCCCTGCGGAACCGCATCATGAGCCCCTTCGAGGTGCCACTCGCGGGTGCGCTCGGCATCGGTGTGCTGGTGGTCGCCCTCTCTCGCCTGTTGCTCACCTCCTCCGAGCTCGGCGCCGTCTGGGTGGCCGTGGCGTTCGCGGTCGTGATCCTGGGGGCCGGCGCACTCGTCGCCACCCGGCCCCGCCTCAGCGCCAACGTCGTCGCCGCGCTGCTCCTCGTCGGGGCGCTCGGCACCATCACCGCCGGCGTCGTCGCCGGCGCCCGAGGCGAGCGGGTCTTCCACTCCCTCAGCGAGGAGCACGCCGAGGAGAGCGAGGAGGGCGACCACGCGTCCGACGTGCCCCAACCGATCATCCCCGGCGCCGGCGGCATCGGCGAGTCGCCCGACCAGGAGGGAGAGGGCTGATGCGCCGCCGTCCGCTCCTGTTGCTCGCGCTCCCGCTCCTGCTCCTGCTCGGCGCCTGCGCCGAGGAGGCCCCGCTCGACACGCTCGAACCGCAGGGCCCCGCCTCCCGCACCATCGACGAGCTCTCCGATCCCGTCTTCATCGTGGCGGGCGTCGTCTTCCTCTTCGTCGAGCTCGGCTGCGTGTTCCTGGCGCTCAAGTTCCGCCGTCGGCACGACGACGACGAGCTGCCCGAGCAGGTCCACGGCAACTTCCGGCTGGAGATCGCCTGGACCCTCATCCCCGCCGCCCTGCTCGCGGTCATCTCCTTCTTCACCGTCGTCACGCTGCTCGAGCTCTCCGACACCGAAGCCTCGGTGCGCGAGGCCAACGACCTCGGCTAGGGCGAGATCGTGCGCTACACCGACGACCCCGCTGGCGCGCTCGATGTGCAGGTCATCGGCAACCAGTGGTGGTGGGAGTACCGCTATGACATGGACGGCGACGGCACCGACGACATCGTCACCGCCACCGATCTCGTCATCCCCGCCGGCTACCCCGTCAACCTCGAGATCACGTCGCGCGACGTCATCCACTCGTTCTGGATCCCGGCTCTCAACGGCAAGAAGGACGCGGTGCCGGGCCGCTCCCACCCGCTCACCCTCGAGGCCGACGAGCCCGGCGTCTTCCAGGGCCAGTGCACCGAGTTCTGCGGGCTGTCGCATGCCTACATGCGGATGCGGGCGGTGGCGCTGGAGCCGGCCGAGTTCGACGCGTGGGTCGACGACCAGATGGAGGAGGCCGAGGCGCCCGAGGAGGGCAGCCAGGCCGAGGCCGGCCTCGAGATCTTCCGGGCCACGTGCTCGCGGTGCCACCTGGTCACCGGCCACAACGACGAGGAGTACGACGGTTCCGCCGAGCAGGTGTCGGGCGCCGCGCCCAACCTCACCCACTTCGCCTCGCGGGGCGCCTTCGCCGGCGGCATCCTCGAGCTCTGGAAAGACGTCGATGGCAGCGGGGAGATCGAACCCGACGAGATCGGCGAGCAGCTCAACCGGGGCAACCTCGAAGCCTGGCTGGCCGACCCGCCCGCCGAGAAGCCGATGGACGCGCCGACCCGCGGCATGCCCGACCTCGACCTGACGGCCGACGCCATCGACGCCCTCGTCGCCTACCTCGAGACGCTGGAGTAAGACAGACCCGATGGCCATCGTCGAGCGCCCGAGCGACACCCTCGCCCTCCCGCCCGGTGAGGCGGTCGCCACGCGCCCACTCGGGGTGTTCACCCGCCCGCAGGAGACCACGGGCTGGCGCTCCTGGGTCACCACCGTCGATCACAAGAAGATCGGCATCATGTACGGCGTCAGCGCCATGGTCTTCTTCATCATCGGCGGCATCGAGGCGCTGATCATCCGGGCGCAGCTGGCGGTGCCGGGCAACGACCTCATCTCGGCCGACCTCTACAACCAGCTGTTCACCATGCACGGCGTCACGATGATCTTCCTGGTCGTGATGCCGATGGGCGCCGCGTTCATGAACTACCTGCTGCCACTGCAGATCGGCGCCCGCGACGTCGCCTTCCCGCGCCTCAACGCCTTCTCCTTCTGGATCTTCCTCTTCGGTGGCATCTTCCTCAACACGTCGTGGTTCCTGGGCGGCGGCCCCGACGGCGGCTGGTTCAACTACGCCCCCAACAACGGCGTCGTGTTCTCGCCCAGTCACGGCATCGACTTCTACGCGCTCGGCCTGCAGCTCACCGGCATCGCCTCGCTGGTCGGCGCCATCAACCTGATCGTCACCGTGCTCAACATGCGGGCACCGGGCATGACGCTCATGAAGATGCCGGTCTTCACATGGATGGCCTTCGTCACCCAGGTCCTGCTGGTGTTCGCCATCCCGGTGATCTCGGTGGCGCTGTTCCTGCTCACCTTCGACCGTCTCTTCGACGCCAACTTCTTCAACGTCGCCGAGGGTGCCGATCCGCTGCTGTGGGAGCACCTGTTCTGGATCTTCGGCCACCCCGAGGTCTACATCCTCATCCTGCCGGCCTTCGGCATGGTGTCCGAGATCATCCCGGTGTTCAGCCGCAAGCCCATCTTCGGCTACCCGTTCATGGTGTTCTCCGGCATCGCCATCGGCTTCATGGGCTGGGGCGTCTGGGCGCACCACATGTTCGCCTCCGGGCTGGGGCCGATCTCGGTGGCGGCCTTCGCCCTGTCGACGATGTTCATCGCGGTGCCCACCGGCGTGAAGATCCTCAACTGGCTGGCCACCATGTGGGGCGGCAAGATCACGTTCTCCACGCCGATGCTCTTCGCCGTCGGCCTGGTCGCCATGTTCACCATCGGCGGGCTCTCCGGGGTCACCCACGCGGTCGCGCCTGCCGACACGCAGCAGACCGACACCTACTACATCGTCGCCCACTTCCACTACGTCATCTTCGGCGGCTCGATGATGGCGTTCCTCGGCGGCTTCTACTTCTGGTGGCCCAAGGTCTTCGGCTACGTGCTCAACGACCGGGTGGGCAAGCTCAACTTCTGGCTCACTCTGGTCGGCTTCAACCTCACCTTCGGCCCCATGCACATCCTCGGGCTGCAGGGCATGAGCCGCCGCACCCACACCTACTCAGAGGGCTACGGCTTCGACCTGTGGAACATGGTGGCGACGTTCGGCGCCTTCCTCATCGCCTTCAGCATCCTGGTGTTCCTCTACAACGTGGTGGCGTCCAAGCGGCAGGCCAGGTCCTTGCCCCCGCCCGGACCCGACCCGTGGGACAGCCGCAGCCTGGAGTGGATGGTCCCCTCGCCCACGCCGGCGCACAACTTCGACGACGTCGTGGTGGTCACCAGCTACGACGAGTTCTGGCACCGCAAGTACGGCGAGGACGAGCACGGGCGCATCGTGCAGCGTTCCACGCCCGAGGAGGTCGCCTTTCCCGGCGACCCGAGCCGCGCTCACCTGCCGAGCCCGTCGTACTGGCCCATCGTGCTGGCGTTCGGCCTGCCCTTCATCGCCTACGGCCTCATCTTCAACCTCGGCTTCGCGGTGTTCGGCGCGGTGTTCGCGCTGGCGGGGTTCGTCGGCTGGGCGCTGGAGCCGCCCGACGACCCCGACGCCGCGCACGGCCACGGCGAGCACCACGACGGCGGACACGACGACGACGGCGCCGCTGCCGAGCACGACGCCGATGCCGGTGACGACACCGCTACGCAGGAGACGCAGGACGAGCCGGTCGAGGAGGTGACCACGTGAGCGACGTCACCGCTGAGCCCGCGGGCACCGTCGACGTCCCGCTCACGACGAGCGAGGCGAGCCAC
>WHTX01000050.1 GCA_009377505.1 Acidimicrobiia bacterium | reverse complement strand
ATCGGGCACGGCGGGGCCGGGGTAGCGGGCGGAAGCGTGGACGACGAGCGGACAGATGCGAGGTAGCGGGATGGGCCGCAGTGCCACCGCCCTGACGTGGGGCAAGCGGGAAGTACTCGGGTTGATGGCGGTGTTGCTCGTGACCTTCGGGCTGCGGGCGACGGGCAGCGCCGTGGCCCGCATCGACCTCGCTGACGGCTCCCTGTGGCTCGCCTCGCCGCCCATGGGCATGGTCATGCAGGTCAACTCCGCCTCCGACCAGGTGCTGGCCAGCGTCAAGGTGGGCACGGGCTCGGTCGGCGTGGCCCAGGCCGGCCACTCCGCCCTGGTGCTCAACCGTTCCTCGGGGGAGCTCGGCCGGGTCGACGGCAGCACGCTCGAGTACCAGACGGCCCCGATCTCTGACGGCCCGAGCGGCGACCTCCAGCTGATCGGCAACGACAACGGCGCCTACGTGCTCAACGCCCGCAGCGGCAAGGTCCTGGTCCTCGACCCCAGCGACCGCCGGCTGCTGCACGAGGTGGCGGTGCCCCAGGGGCCGGCACAGCTGCGCATCGACAGCGAGGGCCAGCTCTGGGCGCTCGTCCGCGCTACAGGGACGGTCGTGCGGGTGGAGCCCGACGGGCGCTCCGCCGATGCCGGCGCCGCGCCGGCGGACAGCGACAGCCAACTCGTGCTCGTCGGGGACCAGCCCTACCTCGTGAACCCGGACGCGAACCGGGTCGTGGCCATCGACCCCGGCACCGCCCGCCCCGGCGAGGACCGCTGCCTGGGCGTCGAAGGGGGCGAGGGCCTCGTCGCCACGGGCACCAAGGGCCCCGACCGCAACCTCGCCCTCGTGGTGGACGCCCGCGCCGGCCAGCTCGTGACCTCCGACGTCGAGGCGGACACCTGCGTCACGCTCTCCCTCGTCGGGGAGGGCGAGGACCAGCCCGCCGCCTTCGGCCAGCCGGTGACCGAGGCCGGGCTGGCCTTCATCCCCGTCCTCGACAAGGGCCAGGTGCTCGTCGTCGACCTCGCCGAGAACCAGCTCCTGCAGTCGGTCCAGGTCGTCAAGAACGCGAACACGCGCTTCGAGTTGCTCGTCGACGACGGCAACGTCTGGTTCAACAGCCTGGACACCAACGAAGCCGGCACGCTCGGCCGGGACGGCATCACCAACCTCATCCTCAAGTGGGGCGAGGACGGTCCCGGCGGGGCGGGCGGCGACACCGACGCCCTGGCCCTCTCCGACGAGGGCGACGGCAACGTCGACCTCGACCCGAGCACCGGCCGGGTGCGAACCGACCGCAGCGGCGAGGAGGGCGAGGAGGGCACCGGCGCCGACGGCGCCCCCCGCGCCGGCGACGGCACGCCGGGCGGCGAGCTCGACCCCAACGCGCCCGGTTCCGACGCGCCCGAGGCCGAGCTCGAGATCCTGCCCGCCGACGGGACCGGTGCATCGGACCTGCCACCGGTGCCCCTGCCATCGGGGCCCGGGAGCGCGGGGCCGGGGCCGATCGGCGGCGGCTCTACCATGCGGCCCCTGCCCATCGGCCCTCCCGGGGGCGGCAACCAGGACGGCCCCGACAAGCAGGTGCCCGCACCAGGCCAGGACGCCGACCCCAACGTCCAGAAGCTCACGCCCGAGTTCACCTACGACCCCAGGGCGCCCATCGTCGGCCAACAGGTCCGCTTCTTCGACACCTCCAAGGTGGCCCCGGGCGCCCCGGCGCCGAACTCGTGGAGCTGGGACTTCGGTGACGGCACCGGCCCGCTGACGGGCAAAGACGTCCAACACGTCTTCTCCGCGGCGGGCACCTTCCTCGTCCGCCTCACCGTGTCCAACGGCCCCGAGACGGCCACCACCGTGCCGGTGAGCGTCGTGGTCACCGACCCCGAGGTGCCCGGGCCCGCCCAGCCCGACTTCACCTACGACCCGGCCAACCCCGAGGTCGGCCAGGCGGTCCGCTTCGAGGGCCGCACGCTCGTCGACCCGCCGACCTGCTGCCCGGTGACCGAGTGGCGCTGGAACTTCGGCGACGGCACCAAGCCCGTGGTCGGGCGCACGATCAGCCACGCCTTCGCCAAGTCCGGCGAGTACTCGGTCACGCTGACGGCGGTGAACGCCGCCTCGCCGAACTTCGTGACCAAGACCGTCAGCGTCGTCCCCGAGGTGAAGGAACCGGTCGCCAACTTCGAGTGGTCAGCGCCGAACCCCGTGGTCGGCCAACCGGTCACGTTCCGTGACACCTCCACCGGCGGCATCGAGACCCGCCAATGGCGCGTCGACGGGCGCGAGCCGACGCTCCCGGTGTTCACCTACACGTTCTCCGAGCCCGGCGACTACCGGGTCCGACTCGCCGTGGCCAACCGGAAGGGGAGCGACCAGATCGTCAAGACGGTCACGGTCTCCGAGCAGGCCAAGGTTCCCGAGATCAGCAGGGTGCGGGCCAACCCGAACCCAGCTGAGGTGGGCGAGCTCGTCGCCCTGCGGGCACGGGCACAGCACGGCCCGACGGAATGGGTCTGGGACTTCGCCGACGGCAGCTCCCAGGTGACGGCGGCCGGCGACGCCTCTCAGGTGGCCCACCACTGGGCGGCGTCGGGCACCTACAACGTCACGGTGACGGCGCGCAACGCCCATGGTGACTCGTCGCCCGTCGAGGAGAAGGTCGTCGTCGTCGAGCCCGAGGCCGAGCGCCTGCAGGCCGACTTCCGGATGAGCTCGGGCAACAACTGCCTCGGCGACCCGGCGATCGCCGGCCAGCCGGTCCTGTTCACCGACGCGTCGACCGGCGGGCCGGCGACCTCGTGGCGTTGGGACTTCGGCGACGGCGCGTCCGGCCAGGGGCCCCAGGTCAGCCACGCCTTCGCCACTCCGGGGTTCACCCGGGTCACGATGGTGGCGGCCGACGCCCAGGGCAGGGAGGCCCTCGCCCAGGCCACGGTCTGCGTGGCGTCGAGCCAGGCGCCGATCGCCGACTTCAGCTGGAGCCCGGCCAGCCCGGTCGCCGGCCAGCCGGTGCAGTTCACCGACCTCTCGAAGAACTCGCCGACCGACTACCTGTGGGACTTCGGCGACCGGACCGCCCCGTCCCGCGAGGCGAACCCGGTGCACACCTTCGCCGCCCCCGGGCCCTATCGGGTGACGCTGAGGGTGGCTGGCGACGGCCGTCTGACGCTGCCCCGAGTCCAGACGATCGAGGTCGGCGCCTCGGTGCAGGAACCTCCGGCGGCAGCCTTCCGGGTCGTGGAGCCCGAGGGCCAGCGCATCGCCGGCCAGCCGCTCACCCTCGAGGACCAGACGCCCGGGGCCGTGGCCACGCCGGTCTTCAGCATCTCCGGCCCGGCCAGCGCCCAGCTCTCCCCGAGCCCCGGTGAGCGCAGCGTCAGCTACACCCCCCCGGCGGCTGGTACGTACAGCGTCACCATGCAGGTGTGCTGGGCCGACGACGGCGGCAACTGCGGCTCGACGACCGTCCCCGTCACCGTGTCCGAAGCGGTGACGCCCCCCACGGCGACGATCGTCGTGCAGGGCGCGGCCGGCCAGGACGGCGACAAGCAGGTGGTCGTGGCGGGCAGCCCGGTGACCTTCGTCGCCGGCGACGCGACCGAGGACACCACCTACACCTGGAACATCGGTGGTGAACAGGTGACCGGCCCCCAGGTGCAGCGGACCTTCGCCCAGCCCGGTGACGTCCCCGTGAGCCTGACGGCCTCCAAGGAGGGGGCGCTCCCGGCGCAAGCCCAAGCGGTCATCCGGGTGGTCCGCCAGGACCCCCCCACGGCCCAGTTCAGCGGGGCGGACAGCGGCTACCAGTTCACGCCGATCACCTTCACCGACGGCTCTCAGGGCCAGCCGACCTCGTGGGAGTGGGACTTCGGCGACGGCAACACGAGCACCGCCCAGTCCCCCCAGCACACCTACGCCGCGGCCGGCACCTACCCGGTGACCCTCATCGCCTCGAACCAGTGGGGCCCGAGCGCTCCGGTCACGAGGAACATCCGCATCGACCCGCTCGCCAAGCCTGAGCCCCAGGTGTCGGTCGCGGGCGCCACCCAGACCGCGGGCGGCTACCAGGCGAGCGCCGGCGTGCCCCTGACCTTCAGCGACGTCTCCCAGCACCAGCCCCACACCACGTGGAAGTGGGTGTGGGGCGACGGGACCCAGGCTGACGCCCACACCGTCCAGCGGACCTTCACCGCCGGCACCCACGAAATCGTCCTCATCGCCACGAACCCCGCGGGCGAGGCCCAGGTGCCCATCACCCTCGACGTGAGCTGATCCGGCCGAGCAGCCTTTGCAACCGCCGTCGGGCGTGTAGCCCGACGGCGGTCCCGCGTCCGGGGGACCGATGAGCCCGGCCTCGGGCGCCGCCCGACCTCGTAGCCACCCGGTGCACCGACCTCGGGCCCGTCGGCACGTTCGGTGGGACGACCGCCCCCGCGGTCGACACCGAACTTCTAGCCCCAATCTTTCATTCGAGCTCGTTCGACCTGGTCAGCCAGTCGGCCGCATCACTCGCCCGACCACGTGCCCTCCAGGTCAGCGGCATGGCCACGAGCCTCATGAAAGATCAGGGCTCGAGCGTCAGCGCCGGACGCTGTAGAGCAGGGGTCGGGGGCTCAAGGCCGCGAGGGCCCGTTGGGGCAGCCGGCGCCCGGCGAGGACGGCGCGGCCGAACTCGTCGGCCTGCGACCTCATCTCCGCCACCCGCTCGGGGCCGGGCTCGACGGGGGCGAAGACGGCGTAGGTCACGTGGGGGACCATGGCGTCGAGCCGCGCACGGGCCAGGTCGGGCACCCGCTCGACGCAGCGGTCGACCACCTCCCGGGCGGTCATCGAGCGGTCGAGGGCGACGCCCACCTCGAGGAGGCGGTCGGTCACCTCGGCCCAGGTGCCCAGCACCTCCTGGGAAGGCGTCCGGACGTTGCGGCGCCGGCGGCGGCGCATGAGGGCCTTGGCCCCGAGGAGGCCGGCGACGCCCCCGGCGGCCAGCGCCATCAGGGCCAGCAGGGCCACGAGGCCGCTGTTCAGCCGTTCGGGCGAGTCGAGCGGCTCGGGCGAGAACTCTTCGGTGGAACCAGCGGGCGGGGCCTGCTCCTCGACCAGGCCCCCGGCGGGCACAGGGGGCTGCTGCGCGGGCGGAGGCGGGGCCGCCGACGGGGTGCGGTCCGCCGGCGTGGGCTCGAAGGGCACCCAGCCGAGCGGCTCGAGGTAGACCTCGGGCCACACGTGGGACTGGCGGGTGGTGACCTCGTCGAGCGCCTCGAGCTGGCCGGTCTCGGCGTTGGTCTCGACGGTCAGGTAGCCCACGGCGAGCCGGGTGGGGAAGCCCAGACTGCGGGCCATGACCGCGAACGACCCGGCGAACTGCTCGGCGTACCCCTGGCGGGTCTGGGTGAGGAAGCGGACGAGGTGCCCGTACGAGTGGCCGGGCTCGATCTCCTCGCTGTAGCCGTAGCCCTCGGCCAGGCCCCGCTCGAGGGCTGTCAGCTGCTCGTAGGGGGTCGACGCCCCGGCCGTGATCGCCGTCGCCAGCTCGCTGATGGCGTCAGGGACCTGGCCGGGCAGCTCCTCGGCGTCCTCGAAGGCGTCACCGGTCGAGGTGGCCGACCGCAGCTGCGTCTCGCTGTACTCGGGCACGGCCGAGCTGAGCTGGTAGGTGAGCCCGTCGAGCTGGTCGCGGTCGGTGATGAGCGTCCCCGAGCCGTCGTCGAACTCGACGTTGAAGGGCTGGTCACCGACGTCGATGCCCACCGGGTAGTCGGCCACGGGCAGCCACGGCCCGTCGAGGTCGCCCAGCCGGTACGTCTGCTGCACCTCCCGGCGCGCCGCGTCGGTGGCCGGCGGCTCGGCGAGCACGGTGCCGCTCTTGGAGAACTCGGCGTCGGAGGTCCACGTGGCGCCGTCGAACTGGTCGAAGGTGGCGAGGCGTACCCGGGGCACGCTCAGCGCGTCGCTGAGGCGGTCGGTCTCGACGGAGAAGGCCAGCTCGGGCGGCTTGGTGAGCTCCTGGCGCAACGAGGCCAGGGGGTTGAGCACGCGACGGTCGTCGACCGTGGCCGAGCGGAGCGGGCGAGGCTCGAAGGCGTCCTGGTCGGGCTCGTGGTCCATGACCGCGCCCAGCGCCGCCGCGGCCAGCAGCCCGACCACGATGACGGGCAGGCCGATGAGGACCCGGCGGTTGGGGCTCACGGTCGTCGCCGCCTGGGGACGGTCCTCGGCCGCCGCCCGGGCCTGGCGCCTGCCGGCCGGCTCGATCGCCGCCCAGCGGTTGGCGTGCAACAGGACGATGAGGAGCGTCGCCGCCGTGATCACGAGGGGCAGCAGGAGCGACGACCGGGGCTGGCCGGCGGCGAAGAGCAGGGACGCCGCGTAGGCCCCGAGGGGGCCGATGACCGGGGCGACCGGGTTGCGGCTGCGCCCGGCGAGCTCGGCGCCGAAGGTCGCCCCCAACCACACCACGGCGGCCGCCGTCACCAGCAACCGAGGGTCGGCCTCGGTGGGCAGGCTCACGGTGCGCAGCTCCGCCCACCCGTTCACCAGGCCCTGGCCGAGCTCCTCCATCGTGATCCGGGAGGGCAGCGGGTTGGTCGTCAGCTCGCCCAGGGGCACGAAGACGGCGAAGAGGACGAAGACCACCGCGCTGGCGATGAGCGCGCCGGAGAGGGACATCTTGCGAGCGCCGGCGATGACGCTCACGAGCACGGGCAGGACGGCGGCGGCGGCGAGCACGCCGAGGAAGCCCTGGCCCACGAACACCCGGTGGAACCCCTCGGCGGCCGCCACCGACAGCAGCGCCACGAGGATCAGCTCGAGGAGGAGGAAGCGCCTCATGGGGCCCGCCTCCGCCCGCCGGCCCGCCGCCGGCCCGGCCCGCCCGCCGTGCTCACCGTCGGATCCTCCTGTTCCAGGCCTGGGCGAACTCCGTGCTCGTGCTGGCATTGATCAGCACGGCGCCCGGCAGCTCGTAGACGCTGCTCCGCCCGTCGACACCGAGCCGGGCGATGGTGATGTTCTGGAAACGGCTCCGGAGCGGCCCGATCACGGCCAGGTCCTTCGCGCTCGCCTGTCCCGTCACCACGGCGAGGGAGAAGCCGCCCCGCTCGCTGCCCACCCGGCGGGACAGCGACGCCAGCGTGGCCTCGGGCACGAGCTCGAGCGCGGCGAGCTGGTCGAGCACCCGGTCGAGCCGGGACCCGGTCTCCGAACCGAGCACCAGGCCGGCGGTGGTGCGCAGCCGCACCGGGAAGTTGTTGCGGATGGACGCCGTGAGCAGGGAGGCAACGACGCGGACGGCCTGCTCGAAGCCGTCCTCGGTGTGCACGGCGGCGTTCACGTCCAACAGGATCAGGGACCGCGGCTGGAACGTGTCCACGTTGTGGCGGACCATGAGGTCGCCCGTCCGGGCCGAGGACTTCCAGTGGATGAGGCGGAGGTCGTCGCCCACCACGTAGGGCCGCAGGGTGTGGAAGGCGATGCCGCCCTGGGGCGCCTCGCCGGACGTGGGGCCTTCGAGGTCGCGGTTGCGGCCGTTGGGGAAGGGCGCCACGTCATGGGTCGCGGGGTGGACCCACAGCGTCTCCGTGGAGCGCTGGGCCTGGCCCGCCTGGACGACCTGGAAGGGGTCCGAACGGCTGACCGTCATGGGCCCGACCTGGAACACGCCCCGCCGCTCGGTGGGCAGGGAGTACGGGCGGGTGTGCGAGGCCCCCCGGCCCAGGCTCGGCACGGTGACGGGGACGACCGCCTCGCCGAAGTGCTCGAGCACCACCATGGGCGGGCTCCGCCGGCGCGACCGGTTGGAGACGGTCAGCACCGCTTGGGCCAGCGTGCCCTCGACCACCCGGTTGGGGCGGATGTCGCGCTCGGCCATGAGCTGGGGCCGGAACAGCAGCCACACGAAGGCGACGAGCCCCACGAGGGCGCAGGCGGCCCCGATGATCAGCAGCTCCGTGTAGCCGGTGACGAGGCCCAGGAGGAGGAGGACGACGGCGAGGAGGAGGAAGGTGCGGCCGTGCGAGGTGACCACGCCGTCAGAGCTCCACGCGCTCCTGCGGGACCGGGACCGTCTCGAGGATGTGGTCGAGCAGGTCCGCCGGGCGGTTCCCGGCCAGCTCCCCCTCCGGCGTCAGGATCATCCGGTGGGAGAGCACGAGGGGGGCGAGCTCTTTCACGTCATCGGCCGTGACGAATGGCCGCCCGTTCGCCGCGGCGTAGGAGCGAGCGGCTCGGGCGAGGGCAACGCTGCCGCGGGGGCTGACGCCGAGGCGGAGCTCGCCGAGCGCCCGGGTCGAGGAGGTGACATGGACGATGTACTGCTGCAACTTCGGCGCGATGTAGATACGGTCGGTCAGTGCGATCATCCTGCGCACCTCGGGCGCGGTGAGCACTGCGGTGAGGTCTTCGACCCGCGAGCCGCCAGCGTCGTTGGCGAGGATGTCGACCTCGTCCTCGATGTCGGGGTAACCGATCGACAGCCGCATCATGAACCGGTCGATCTGGGCTTCGGGGAGGTTGTAGGTACCGTCGTGCTCGACGGGGTTCTGCGTGGCGATGACGATGAACGGCCGGGGCACGAGGTAGGGCGTGGAGTCCACCGTGACCTGGTGTTCCTCCATCACCTCGAGCAGCGCGGACTGCGTTTTCGGCGACGCCCGGTTGATCTCGTCAGCGATCACCACGTTGGCGAAGACACCGCCCGGGTGGAACTCGAACTGGTTCGTCTGACGGTTGAAGATCTGCACGCCGGTGACGTCGGTCGGCAGGAGGTCCGGCGTGAACTGGATCCGCTGCCACGTGCCGTCGATGGATTGCGCCACGGCTTTCGCCATCGTGGTCTTGCCTGTACCGGGAACGTCTTCGATGAGCAAGTGGCCCTCGGCGAAGAGGCACGTGAGCGCCATGCGGATGGCGTGCGTCTTGCCCTTCACGACCGTGCTCACGTTGTCGAGCAGCGTTTCGAAGCTCTGCGCGAAGCGAGTGGCGCGTTTCGCGGTGTTGTCGCCCCGCGCGTCCACGAGGTCACCACCGTGGTCGAACCGCCGTGCTGCGCCCAACGAGGCTGTCGATTCCTTCACAAGACCGCCTTCTCTTGCTTGCTCGTGAGACGTTCCTGTCATCCTCTGCCGCAGCACGCGCACCCGCCCGCCCGGCTGAGGTTCCGCAGAAAACCTAGTGCCGGAGGGCTCGGGTTCCCCCGCGTACGGCGGCTATGCGACGGTTTCGCCTCGCTCCTGCTGCCCGACCTCACGCTACGTGATGTCAATGCCGACGCCGACGTCACGGAGTGGTTGGTCGGCGTCACGCGGGCCCGACGGTGGCACACGGCGGCCAGCCGCCGCCATCCGAGCCAGGGCGCGCCGCTGGGCCGGGCGACGTGCCCGGCCCAGCGGAGGGTGCACCAGCCTCGATCAGGCGGCGGGGTACCACCCGAGGACGTCGACGATCACATGAGCGTCGCCGAGGTTGTTGTAGATGCACAGCTTGCCGCCCGTGACGCCGAGGACCAGCCCGTTGGCGATGGTCTGGCCGGCGACGGCGTTGACGACCGAGGTGTGCGACGGCGTGCCGCCAGCGGGCCACGCCGACAGGAAGGTGCCGGTCGAACCCTCGGTGATCGTCACGTTGACGGCCACGGCGCCGATGTCCACGGGGTCGACGCCGGCGGGCGCCAAGTCGAAGTCGCGGGGCTCGCCCTCGCCGAGGGCGCCCCCACCGAGGCCCCGACGGGTGTCGACGACCCGCTCGGGCAGGACAGCCTGGTAATCGTCGCCCATCACCCAGCCCATCACGTCCACGACGGCATGGGTGTGCCCGGCGGCGTTGCGCAGGTCCACGGTGCCGTCACTGCCGAGCTTGACGATGACGCCGTTGGCGATCCCCTCCCCGGCTGCGAAGTTGACGAGCGAGGTGTACGGCTCCTCCTCGCCACCCGGCCAGGCGATGAGGTAGCCCGAGGTGTCCGAGCCCGTGGCCGTGAGGTTGAGGGCCACCGCCGTCGCCCCCGCGGGAGCCTCGAAGCGCACGGGTACAGGTTCGGTGCCCAACTGCCCGCCATTGGTGCGCGAGTCGAACTGGCGGAAGGGCTCGACCGCCGAGAACCCGGGGGCCGAGTACCAGCCCTGGACGTCGATGACGACCTCGGCCGTGCCCGCCCCGACGTGGACCTTCAGGCTGCGATCCGTCCCCAGCTTGACGACGACGCTGTTGGCGATGGTCTGGCCGGGGAGGTAGTTGACGACCGAGGTGCCCGGCCAGGTCGCGCCCGCCGGGTAGACGCTGGCGAAGGCGTGGGCCGTGGGGTTGGTCACCGTGACGTTGACCGCCGCGGCCACCGCCCCTTCCGGCACGACGTGGGCCAGGGGCACCGTGCGGTCGACGCCAGCCACGATGGGCTGCGGGCTCTCGGCCCAGCGGGTGTCGAGCACGCGGGTCGGCGGGATCGCCGTGAAGTCCGGCACCGTCTCCGCCGGCGGCTGCGTGGTGCTCGTGGTGGTCGGCACGGTGGACGGCGTCGTCGGGATGCTCGGGGTGGTGGAGGACGTCGTCGGCGGCGAGCTGCCGTCCAAGTCAACGGCGCCGAGGTAGCCACGGCCTGCCTTCCAGGTCTCCTCCTGGTCGAAGTACAACCCACCGACGATGACGTCTCCACTGGGCGTCAACGCCTGATCATGGCCAACGGTGTCCTTGTCCGCATGATATTGGGTGATGTTGTCGCCGACCGTCTCGTCACGGCTGCCGTCAGCCCGGAACCGCGTGGTGAACTGGCGCCTGAGGCCGGTGCCATCGGTGCTGGCGCGGGAGGCCCCGGTCACGATGGCCCCCCCGTCAGCGTCGGCCACGACACTGAGCCCGTAGTCGTCGCCACCAAGGTCCCGCCAAGCCATGCCGTCGCCGTCGAATCCCTCGTCGAGCGCCCCCGAGCTGGTAAGTCGGGCCACCCACACATCGGCGTTCCCTGGCGTGGCCGCCTGGCCGCTCGCGCCCGTGAGCAGGATGCGGCCCTGGTCGTCGAGCGCCAGGTCGGTCGCGTACTTGTTCTCCATGAGCTCGGGGGGGAAGCCGTCCTCCAGGTACTTCTCGAAGGCGACGGGGGCTGGGTCGAACTCGAGGAGGCCGTCACCGGCGAACGTCGGATCGCTCATCCCCGCGCTGTTGAGGCGGAGGACTGCGACCGTGTTCACGTCATTGTGCTCGCTTACGCCAGCGACCAATACGCTTCCTTCGTCGTCAACCGCCACTGAACCAGCGAAGAGATGTGTCTCGTGAGCGGTGCCGTCGTAGCCGGCATTCCCCCAGGGCTCTACACGTCCGCCCGAAGCGGTGTACTTGCGCACCGTCGTGCCGGGGCAGACGCTCCCGGGATCGGGCTTGCGAGCGACGCTGTAGAGGCTGCCGTCGTTCGGGTCGTGGGCGAGGTCGGTGACGAGGCCGCAGGGTTGGAACTGGTCGGCGACGAGGCCGTCCCCACCGAAGCTCGCATCCAACGCCCCGTCCGCCGTGAGGCGGACCAAATGGTTCCCTACCGACGAGGGGGACTGGACGACCAGCCGCCCGTCGGCGAGGAGGATCGCCCCAGCCGGCTCGACGAGTTCGTCGAAACCGGGTAGCGCCTGAAGGTCGATCCGCACTGTGCCGTCCGTGCCGAAGCCCGGCGTGAGCACCCCCCTCGAGTCCAACTGGTCGACCCGGAGTACCGACTTGATCGCTCGGCCGTCGACAACGGGGGCGTTCGTAGCGAACTCGACACCCACCGCCAACACACTGCCGTCCGGCCTGATCACCGGGTACAGCCGGTCGGTTGACGAGACCACGTAGCGGCCCCCGCCGCCGAACCCGTTGTCAATGTCGGCACCCGCCTCCGCGACCCCGACGGCCAACCCAGCGGTCAGCGCCGTGATGGCGAGCACGGCTCTGCGTCTGAGCACAGTTCCTCCACTTCCACCTGTGACAGTCCTGGCGGCAGTGAACGAGAGCCGCTGCTGGCGCTCCCTAGGCTCATGGTCCGTGTCGTCCCCACGACCGAGCGTGGCCGCGCCGGCAAGGCCTCGCGGCGGCGCCCACGGGTCAGCCCCTCGGGGCGGCCATAGCATCGAGGCATCGCTGGCGCCACCGCCCCCGCATTGGAGGAGCCCACGTGAGCCGCACGTTCGACGAGCAGCACCACCACATCCCCGACGCTGACCCCGTCGAGACCCAGGAATGGCTCGAGTCGCTCGACGCCGTGGTCGACGCGCACGGTCGGCGCCGGGCGCGCTTCCTCCTCGAACGCCTGCTCAACCATGCCGGTGCCCGCTCGGTCGGGCTGCCCGAGCAGGTCACGACGGACTACGTCAACACCATCTCGCCCCAGGACGAGCCCTGGTTCCCGGGCGACGAGCACCTCGAGCGCCGCATCCGCGCCTACATCCGCTGGAACGCCGCCGTGATGGTGTCGAACGCCAACAAGGTCGCCGACGGCATCGGCGGGCACCTGTCCACGTTCGCCTCGTCCGCCGCCCTCTACGAGGTCGGCTTCAACTGGTTCTGGAAGGGGAAGGCCGACGGCGAGCCCGGCGACGCCATCTACATGCAGGGCCACGCCGCGCCGGGCATCTACGGGCGGGCCTACATGGAGGGGCGCCTCGACGAGGACGACCTCGACCACTTCCGCCGGGAGATCGGCCGTCGGGGCCTGTCGAGCTACCCCCACCCCCGGCTCATGCCCGACTTCTGGGAGTACCCCACCGTCTCGATGGGCCTCGGCCCCATCAACGCCATCTACCAGGCCCGCTTCTACCGCTACTTGCACGACCGGCGGATCGACGACACCTCCGACTCGCGCGTGTGGTGCTTCATCGGTGACGGCGAGTGCGACGAGCCCGAGTCCCTCGGCGCGCTCCACCTGGCGGGCCGCGAGCGCCTCGACAACCTCGTCTTCATCGTGAACTGCAACCTGCAGCGCCTCGACGGGCCGGTACGGGGCAACGGCAAGGTCATCCAGGAGCTCGAGGGCGTTTTCCGGGGCGCAGGCTGGAACGTCATCAAGGTCATCTGGGGCTCCCGCTGGGACGAGCTGCTGGCCAAGGACACCGACGGCGCGCTCGTCGAGAAGATGAACCAGACGATCGACGGCGAGTACCAGCGCTATTCGATCGAGTCCGGTGAGTACATCCGTGACCACTTCTTCGGGCCAGACCCGCGCCTGCGGGCGCTCGTCTCGGACATGTCGGACGAGGAGCTGCGGGTGCTCCCCCGCGGCGGGCACGACTACCGCAAGCTGTACGCCGCCTACCGGGCAGCCGTGCAGCACCGGGGCAGCCCGACGGTGATCCTGGCCAAGACGATCAAGGGCTGGACCCTGGGCCCGGACATCGAGGGCCGCAACGCCACCCACCAGATCAAGAAGCTGACCAAGCAGCAGCTCATGCTCATCCGCGAGCGGCTGTACCTCCAGGACGAGATCCCCGAGGACTTCGACGCGAACGACCCGCCCTACCTGCGCTTCGCCGACGGCTCGCCCGAGCAGACCTACCTCACCGAGCGACGCCGGGCGCTCGACGGGCCCCTGCCCTCCCGCTCGACGCGGGTCCGCCGCCCCCTGCCCGACGTGACGACGCGGCCCTTCGACGAGCTGCAGGCCGGGTCGGGCTCCCAGGCCGTCTCCACCACCATGGCCTTCACCCGGCTCCTGCGCTCGCTGATGCGCGAGGAGGGCTTCGGCAGCCGTGTCGTGCCCATCATCCCCGACGAGGCCCGCACCTTCGGCATGGACGCGCTGTTCCGGGAGGTGGGCATCTACGCCAGCCAAGGCCAGCGCTACGAGCCCGTCGACTACAACCTGCAGCTCTCCTACCGGGAGGCACGCGACGGCCAGCTGCTCGAGGAGGGCATCACCGAGGCCGGGTCCCTGTCGAGCTTCACGGCCGCCGCCACCAGCTACGCCACGCGTGGCGTGCCCATGGTGCCGTTCTTCATCTTCTACTCGATGTTCGGCTTCCAGCGGGTCGGCGACCTGATCTGGGCGCTCGGCGACGCCCGGGGCCGCGGCTTCCTCATGGGCGCCACCGCGGGGCGCACGACCCTGCTCGGCGAGGGCCTCCAGCACCAGGACGGGCACTCGCCCCTGCTGGCCTCCAGCGTTCCCGCGTGCCGGGCCTACGACCCCGCCTTCGCCTACGAGCTGGCCCTCATCATCCAGGACGGCATCCGCAGGATGTACGTCGAGGACGAGGACACCTTCTACTACCTGACCATCTACAACGAGAACTACGTGATGCCCGCCGCGCCCGAGGACCTCGACACCGAGGCCCTGCTCGCCGGCCTGTACCGGTGGCGAGAAGCGCCCGAGGGCGACTTCGCCCACCGTGCCGCCATCGTCTTCTCCGGCGTCACCTGGCACCTCGCCGCCGAGGCGGCCGAGGAACTGGCGAGCAACTGGGGGGTGGCGGCCGAGCTGTGGTCGGCGACCTCGTGGAAGTCGCTCCGGGAGGAGGCGATGTCGGTGGAGCGCTGGAACCGGCTCCACCCCTCCGAGGCCCCCCGCACGCCCTACGTCACGTCGTGCCTGGGCGAGGTGGATGGTCCCGTGGTGGCGGTGACCGACTACATGCGGGCGGTGCCCGACCAGGTGGCTCGCTGGGCGCCGTCGGAGTGGTGGCTGTCCCTCGGCACCGACGGCTACGGGCGCTCGGACACCCGGGACCAGCTACGGCGCTTCTTCGAGATGGACGCCGCCCACGTCGTCGTCGCCGTGCTCGCCCAGCTCGCCCGGGCGGGCAGGATCCCCGCCGAGGAGGTCGACAAGGCCATCGCCAGCTACGGCATCGCCGTCGACCAGCGCGACCCCTGGGACGTGCACGACATCTGAGCCTGCTCGCTCAGCCGGTCGGGCAGTCGTCGCAGTGGCCGCGAGCCGGCCTATTTGCTGACCCTCGGGCCCACTCTCTAGATTGAGTCCAAGGTTGGAATATCACGTCGCTTCCCGCGTCGCGGAGCGTGAGCCCCTCGCCCTGCGGCGCCACCTGGCGCACCTGGCCGACCGAGCGTCGAACCCGAGCAAGCTGAACACGAGGTGCCATGGCTGATTCCCGCATCCTGACGACCGAATCGGGCGCTCCCGTCGCCGACAACCAGAACTCCCAGTCGGCTGGCGTCCACGGTCCTCTGCTCTTGCAGGACCAGCACCTGCTGGAGAAGCTGGCTCGCTTCAACCGTGAGCGCATCCCCGAGCGGATCGTGCACGCCGTCGGCTCGGGCGCCCACGGCGAGCTCGTCGTCACGAACCCGGAGATCGCCAACTACACGCACGCCAAGCTGTTCCAGCCCGGCAAGAAGACAGAGATGTTCGCTCGGTTCTCCACCGTGGCCGGCTCCAAGGGCGCACCTGACCTGATGCGCGACCCTCGTGGCTTCGCCTTGAAGTTCTACACCGAGGACGGCAACTACGACCTCACGGGCAACAACACGCCCATCTTCTTCATCCGTGACCCCCTCAAGTTCCCGGACTTCATCCACTCGCAGAAGTACGACCCGTACACGAACGAGCAGGAGATGGACAACATCTGGGACTTCTTCTCGTTGTCGCCCGAGGCCACGCACATGTTCACGTGGCTCTTCGGCGACCGGGGGATCCCCGCCGGCCACCGGCACCAGAACGGGTACGGATCGCACACGTTCCAGTGGGTGAACGCCAGCGGTGAGCGCTTCTGGGTCAAATACCACTTCAAGACGAACCAGGGCATCAAGTTCTTCACCACCGACGAGGCCGCCGTCCTCGCCGGGCAGAACCCCCAGTGGGCCCAGGCCGACCTGCGCAACGCCATCGACGCCGGCAACCTCCCGTCCTGGTCCCTCAAGGTGCAGATCATGTCCGAGGGCGACGCGGCCACCTACCGGGTCAACCCCTTCGACGTCACCAAGGTCTGGCCGCACGGCGACTACCCGCTCATCGAGGTCGGCACGATGACGCTCAACCGCAACCCGGACAACTACTTCGCCGAGGTCGAGCAGGCCGCCTTCGACCCGGGCCATTTCGTACCCGGCATCGGCCCATCGCCTGACAAGATGTTCCAGGGCCGCATGTTCGCCTATGGCGACGCCCACCGCTATCGCTTGGGCATCAACCACATCCAGCTGCCCATCAACCGGCCCAAGGCCGCCGTGGACAACTACGGCCGGGACGGCCTCATGCGCTTCGAAGCCAGCTACAAGGGCGAGAAGAACTACGAGCCGAACAGCTTCAACGGGCCGGCCCAGACGAACACGCCGCTCTACAGCGGGCTGCAGACCGACGGCCCCTCCGGGGCCTACGGCGCCGAGATCCGTGAGTGCGACGACTTCGAGCAGCCGGGCAAGATGTACCGACTGATCAGCGAGGACTCCCGCGAGCGGCTGGTGGGCAACATCGCCAACGGCCTGTCCAAGGTGTTCAGGGACGACATCATCCAGCGCGCTATCCAGTTCTTCACCAACGCGGACGCCGAGTACGGCAGCCGCATCGAGAAGAAGGTCAAGGAGCTGCGCTCGAGCTGAGCGCCCAAGGTACCGCAGCGTTGCTCGTGAGGGCGGGGGCCGGCGCCCCCGCCCTCACCGCGTGCGCCGGCCGCGGGATAGGGTCGCCAGCGATCGGGGGGGCAGACATGAGCGCAGCGGATGGCCCGAGCGGCCGGGAGCGGGCAAGCACATGAGCGCAGCGAATGGCCCGAGCGGCCGGGAGCGGGCAAGCACATGCGCAGCGAATGGCCCGAGCGGCCGGGAGCGGGCAATGGCATGAGCGACAAGGTCCGCGTCGAGGCCGACGACTCGATCCGCAAGGTCACGCTGGCGCGTCCCGAGGCGCGCAACGCCCTCGACCCCGAGATGCTGGAAGCGCTGGCCGAGGCGTTCTCGGCCGAGCCCCGTCCCAGCGAGCGGGTGACGGTGCTGCGGGCCGAGGGCCCCGTGTTCTGCGCCGGGCTCGACCTGAAGGCCCGGCTGTCCGCCGGGGCCGCGCCGCTGACCGGTGAGTCGCCGGTGGAGGCGGCGCTGCGCGCCGTGGAGACCTACCCCCTGCCGGTCGTGGCCATCGTCGGCGGCGACGCCATCGCCGGCGGGTGCGAGCTGGCCCTGCACTGCGACTTCGTCGTCGCCTCGACCCGGGCCAGCTTCGGCATGTCCCTGGCCCAGATCGGCCTCGCCCCCACCTGGTTCCTGGCCAAGCGGCTGCTCGAGGTGGCCGGCCCCGTCGCTGCTCGGGAGATCCTGCTGCTCGGGGACCCGCTACCCGCGACGCAGCTGCACGCCTGGGGGGTGATCGCCCGGGTGGCGCCGCCCCATCGCCTCGAGGCCGAGTGCCGCGCCGTCGTCGAGCGGCTGGCCGCCAACGCGCCGCTGTCCCTGCGGGCGATGAAGGCACTGCTCGTTCGGGAGATGGAGTTCCGCGACGGCATCGAACACCGGGACGTCGACCGCCTCGTCGACCAGGCCAGGGGCTCGGAGGACGCCCGCGAGGGCATGGCCGCCCGTATGGAGAAGCGGCAGCCCGACTTCAGGGGGCGGTGATGGGCATCCGGCTCGAGAAGGCCTGGACCGAGCTGACCGAGCCAGCCGTGGCCGCCCTCCCGGGCCAGCTCGGCGTCTACGAGCTCGCTGACGAGGCCGGCAACGTGCTGCGCATCGGCTACGCCGGCGGGCGCACGCTGTTCGGACTGCGGTCCGAGCTCGCCGAACGGCTCGCCGAAGGCCCCGGGCGGGCGACGGCGTTCCGGGTCGAGGTGAACCAGCAGTACCTGACCCGCTGGCAGGAGCTGCTGATGGTCCACCTCGCCGACCACGGTGCCCTGCCCCCCGAACAGCCCGACCCCGGGGTGCGCCTCGGCCGGTTGTCACCTGGATGAGGAGCCTGTCCACGCAATGGACCTGCAGCCCACCGACGAGCAACAGCTGATCATCGAGACCGTCCGCCGTTACGTGCGGGAGGAGATCCGCCCCCTCGAGGCCGACCTCGACCCCGACGCCGGCAACCTCCCGCCCGAGGAGCACCAGCGGCTGGTGTCCAAGGTGAAGGAGATGGGGTTCTACGGGATCGACATCCCCGCCGAGTACGGGGGGCCGGGCCTGGACCTGACCACGCGCACGCTGATGGCCATCGAGATGGCCCAGCACCGGGCGGGGCTCTACGCCCCCTGCTACGACACCTTCGGCGGCTCGGGCCTGGCGCAGCTCTACGAGGCCACCGAGGAGCAGAAGGAGCGGTACCTCTACCCGACGCTGCGGGGCGAGAAGAGGGGCTTCTTCGGCCTCACCGAGCCCTCGGGGGGCTCGGACCCGGGCCGGGCCATCCAGACCCGGGCCACCAAGGACGGAGCCGAGTGGGTGCTGAACGGCGCCAAGCTCTTCATCTCCGGCGCGGACGTGGCCGACTACGGGCTGATCTTCGCCCGCACCGGTGGGCCGGGCCGCGACGGCGTGACCTGCTTCATCGTCGAGACCGCCTGGCCCGGCTTCCACGTGCGGCGCATCGTGCACACCCTGCGCTCGGCCCGCTACGCCACCGAGATCCAGATGGAGGACCTGCGGGTCCCCGAGGGCAACATCCTCGGCGCGCTCAACAAGGGCTTCGGCATCGCCAACGACCGGCTGTCCCGCCAGCGCGTGCCCTACGCCGCGGGCTGCATCGGCGTGGCCGTCGCCGCCCACGAGCTCGCCATCGAGTGGTCCAAGCACCGGGAGACCTTCGGCGAGGTGCTGGCCAGCCGCCAGGCCATCCAGTGGATGCTCGTGGACAACGAGGTCGACATCCGCACGTCCCGCTGGCTGACGTTGGAGGCCGCCCAGAAGGCCGACCGGGGCGAGCCGTTCCGCACCGAGGCCGCCCTGGCCAAGCTCGTGGCCAGCGAGGCGGCGGGCCGGGTGGTCGACCGGGCCATCCAGGTCCACGGGGGCATGGGCGTCACCAAGGACCTGCCCCTCGAGCGCTGGTACCGCGAGATGCGCATCCGCCGCATCGGCGAGGGCCCTTCGGAGGTGCAGCGCGTCATCGTGGCCCGGGACCTGCTCGGCCGTGGCCGCTGAGCTTCGGCGACCGTTCTCGCTGGTGGGGCGGCGGGCGCTCGTCACCGGCGCGTCCAAGGGCATCGGCGCGGCGTGCGCCCGGGCCCTCGACGCCGCCGGGGCACGGGTGGCCCTCGTGGCCCGCAGTGCTGACCGGCTGGCGAACGTCGCGGCGGCGCTGGCGAACGACCCCGTCGTGCTCGTGGCCGACCTGGCCGAGCCGGGCGCGCCCGAGGCCGTCGCCGCCGAGGTCACCGAGCGCCTCGGCGGGTTGGACGTGCTGGTCAACAACGCGGCGAGCGCCGCCCGGCTCGACTCCCTCGAGCTCGACGGCGAGACCATCGACCGGCTGTACCACCTCAACGTCCGCCAGCTCCTGCTGCTGACGACGGCCCTGCTCCCTACGCTCGTCGAGTCGGGCCACGGCTCCGTCGTCAACCTCTCGTCAGTCTCGGGCGTCGTCGGCACCCCCCGCCGCGCCGCCTACGCAGCCACGAAGGGCGCGGTGGACGCCGCCACCCGCTCCCTGGCCGTGGAGCTGGGGCCTCGGGGGGTGCGCCTCAACTCGGTGGCGCCAGGCTGCATCGTGACCGACCTGTGGGAGCGCAACCGGGCCGTGCCCGGGGTGGTCGAGCAGATCGAGGCCCAGACGGCGTTGCGCCGCTGGGGGGAGCCCGAGGACGTGGCCGACGTGGTAGTGTTCCTGGCCTCGAACGCCGCCCGCTACGTCACCGGCGTGACCGTGCCGGTGGACGGGGGTATGGCCACGACGATCGACCTCTACGGCGGCGCGGTGTAGCGGGCCGCACCATGGCCGAGCAGGCCGGTCAGCCCGGCGCCGCCTCGCCGGCGGCCAGCGCCTTGGCGCTCGGGTAGTCGGCCTTGCCGTTGGGGGCGCGGGGCACCGTCTCGACGACGTGCACGTCCCGCGGCGCCTTGAAGCCGGCGAGGCGCGTCTTCACGTGGGAGATGAGCTCCTCGGCGCTGGGCGCCGCGGTCGAACGGCCCGGGGAGACGACGGCGCTGATGCGGGTGCCGAAACGCTCGTCGGGGACGCCGAAGACGAGGGCGTCGAACACGGCGGGGTGGGTCTTGAGCGCCTCCTCGACCTCCTCGGGGAAGACCTTCTCGCCGCCCGTGTTGATGACGTTCGAGCCTCGGCCCAACAAGGTGATCGAGCCGTCGGCCTCCACGGTGGCGTAGTCGCCGGGAAACGAGTAGCGGACGCCGTCGATCTCCCGGAACGTCCGGGCCGACTTCTCGGGGTCCTTGTAGTAGCCGACGGGGATCGAACCCGTCGTCGCCACCATGCCGATGACCCCCGACCCGGGCTCCACCGGCCGCCCGTCGTCGGCGAAGACCCTCACACCGGCACCGAGGTTGAACGAGGCTGTGTCGCTGAGCAGGTCTTTCGTGAAGAACTGCATGGCCATCGTGCCCTCGGTGGCGCCGAGGATGTCGATGACGAACAGGTGGGGCAGGTGCTCGAAGAGGCCTTGCTTGACCTCCTTGGAGAACATGGCGCCCGTGGACACGACGAGGGTGAGGCGCGATAGCGCGTAGGCGCGGCCCGCGGCCCGGGCGTCCTCGAGGCCGTGGAGGACAGGCCGGGCCACGCTGTCGCCCACGATCACCAGCTCGGTCACGCCCTCCCGCTCCACCGTCTCCAACAGCTCGGCGACGTCGAGCGAGCGGCTCTCCGCCAGCACGACCGTCGAGCCCAACAGGTGGGGGATGAGCAGGCCGACCCACAGCCCGGTGGCGTGCATGAGCGGGCAGGCGGGCAGCGCCACGAGGCCGCGACCCTCGGCCACGAGCTGGGCGGCGAGAGGGGCCGCGTCGGCCGGGTCGGTGATCGCCGGCAGGCCCAGGAGGGGCGGGGCGATGGCCAGGTAGTTCGCCGTGAAGGGGCCGATCTCGTACATCGTCCCCTTGGGCATGCCGGTGGTGCCGCCGGTGTACACGATGTGGACGTCGTGCTCGCCGCGGGGGATGCGGGCCATGGGCTCGTGCGCGGCGAGCAGGTCCTCGTAGGCGACGGCGCCGTCGACGTGGCCGGGCCCGTCGTCCACCTCGACGAGCAGCTTCAGCTTGGGGAGCTGTGCCCGGACGCGGGCGATCCGGTCGGCCAGGGACGTGTGGTACACGACGGCCTCGGCGTCCGCGTTGTCGAGCAGGTAGCGCAGCTCGTCGTCGAGGTAGCGGTAGTTGACGTTGACCGGGACGCCCCGCAGCTTCATGCCCGCGTAGTTGGCCTCGCAGTACTCGGGGCAGTTGTAGAGGTAGAGCCCGATCTTCGCGTCCGGCCCGAGGCCGGCGGCGACCATGGCGGCGGCGAGACGGGCGGCGCGTTCGTCGTACTCGCGCCAGGACACCCGCCGGGCGCCCTGGACGACGGCGGCGTGGTCGGGGATGACGTCCGCGATCGACTCCCAGACGGTGGCGAAGTGCATCTCCATGCCGCCAGTCTCCCATGGGCGGGCGGCAGATCGGCGACGTCCATTCACACGAGATGCACGTTGAACCTGCTCTCCCTGAGCTATACGTGGAGCACTGCTCGATGGGGAGGGACCATGAGACGAGGCTCGAGGATCGCAGCCGTAGCCGCCGCGGCCGCGCTCGTGTTGTCGGCGTGCACCGGGGACGACAGCGACTCGGCCGAGGACGCCGAGACCTCACCGACCGGCGACGCCACCGAGGTGGAGGCCGGCCAGGGCCAGGGCGGGGAGGGAGCGGTCCTCGCCCGGGTGCAGCAGGCCGGTGAGGTGCGGTGCGGCACCCGCGACGACCTGCCGGGCTTCGCCACGCTCGACCCCGCCGGCGACCACGTCGGCTTCGACGCCGACTTCTGCCGGGCCATCGCCGCCGCCGTGCTCGGTGACGCCGAGGCGGTCAACTTCGTGGACGTCGCCACCGCCGACCGCTTCACCGCCCTGCAATCGGGCGAGATCGACGTGCTCGTGCGCAACACCACCTGGACCGCCACCCGTGACGGTGCCGAAGGGGCGACGTTCCTGACGACGACCTTCTACGACGGCCAGGGCATGATGGTGGCGGCGAACAGCGGCATCACCTCGCTCGAGCAGCTCGCGGGGCGAGTGGTGTGCGTCGCCGGGGGCACGACCACCGAGGGCAACGTGACCACCGAGTTCGTGCGCCTCGGTGCCGCCCCGCCCGAGGTGCTGTCCTTCGACGAGGTCGAGCTCGTCCAGGCCGCCTTCCAGGAGGGCCGCTGCGACGGGTGGTCGTCGGACCGCAGCCAGCTCACCGGGCTCCGGTCGAACTACCCGGGCGGCGCCGACTCGCTCGTGATCCTCGACGCGACCTTCTCGAAGGAGCCACTCGCGCCGGCCGTCTCCGACGGGGACAGCCAGTGGGCGCAGATCGTCGACTGGGCCGTCCTCGCCACCATCCAGG
>WHTX01000422.1 GCA_009377505.1 Acidimicrobiia bacterium | reverse complement strand
GAAGGCCGGGATGGCCGGGAAGGCGACCGGCTCGCCGGCGTAGAGGGTGTCCCCGGTGCGCAGGCCGGAGGCGTTCACCAGGCCGATCACGTCACCGGGCCACGCCTCGTCGATCGTCTCGCGCTCGGCGCCGAAGACCCTGGCAGCGTACTTGGTCGAGAAGGGCCGCCCGGTGGGCTCGTGCACGGCGTCCATGCCTCGCTCGAAGCCGCCGGAACAGACACGGACGAAGGCGATCCTGTCGCGGTGGGACGGGTCCATGTTGGCCTGCACCTTGAAGACCTGGCCCGAGAACCCGGTGTCGAGCCCGCGGCGGCGGCCGGCGGCGTCGACGCGCTCGCCAGGCGACGGAGCGAGGTCGACGATGGCGTCGAGGAGGTGGCGTACCCCGAAGTTCGTGAGCGCGGACCCGACGAAGACCGGCGTCGATTCGCCGGCGAGGAAGCTCTTCTGGTCCTGATGTGCTCCGACGGCGTCGAAGAGCTCGCAGTCCTCGACCGCCTGCTCCCACGCCGCGCCTTCTTCGGCGGCGGCCCGGTCGCTGGCGACGAGCTCCTCAGGGGCGAGCGCGGCGCCCCGTGCCGTGCGCGTGAAGCGGACGAACTCGCCGCTCGGGCGGACGAGTACGCCACGGAAGTCGCCGGGGATGCCCACGGGCCACGTCATTGGCGTCGGACGCAGATCGATTCGCTCCTCGACCTCGTCGAGCAGTTCGAGGGGGTCGCGTCCCGGGCGGTCGTACTTGTTGAAGAAGGTGAGCACGGGCAGCGAACGGGACCGGCACACCTCGAACAGCTTCAGGGTCTGGGACTCGATGCCCTTGGCGACGTCCAGGACCATGACGGCGGCGTCGGCGGCAGCGAGGACCGGTAGGTGTCCTCGGAGAAGTCACGGTGGCCCGGGGTGTCGAGCAGGTTCAGCACGTGGCCGCGGTAGGGGTACTGCAACACGGTGGAGCTGATGGAGATGCCCCGCTGCTGCTCCATCGCCATCCAGTCCGAGGTGGTCTGGCGGCGCCCGGCCCCGCACGGCGCCGGCTTCGGCGACGACGCCGGCGTAGAGCAGGAACTTCTCCGTCAGCGTGGTCTTGCCCGCGTCGGGGTGGCTGATGATCGCGAACGTGCGTCGACGGGCCGCCTCGCGAGCCGCATGGCCCTCGAGCGTGGCATTTCCTGCGCTCGGTCCTGGCGTCACCTGCTCCACCGCTCGCCTCCCTTCGCCAGGTCAACTCTACCCTCACGTAAGGGTAGAGTTGGCCGAGGCGTGGCCGCAGGAAGGGACGTGTACCGCTCAGTGCGCGTTGCTGTAGTGGCCGGTGAGCCGGGTGTGCAGGGCCTCGGACTGGGCGTTGAGGCCGATGATCTGGGCGTCGACGCCTCGGGCGGCGTACTTGGCGACGATGGCGTCCAGGGTGGCGACGGCAGAGCTGTCCCAGACGTGCGCGTCGGTCAGGTCGATGACGACCTGTGGCGTCCGGTCGGCGTAGTCGAAGGCGTGGACGAGCTCGTTTGTGGACGCGAAGAACAGCTCGCCTGTCACGGCGTAGACCCGGGTCGAGCCATCGGGGTCGAGGACGCTGGTCACCTCCGCGAGGTGGGCGACGCGCCGGGCGAAGAACACCGCGGCGAGGAGCACGCCGGCGATCACGCCCAGGGCGAGGTTGTGGGTGGCCACGACGATGGCCACGGTGAGGACCATGACGGCCGTCTCGCTGCGCGGGGTACGGCGCAGCGATCGGGGCCGGATGCTCGACCAGTCGAAGGTGGCGATGGCGACGACGACCATCACGGCGATCAACGCCGCCATGGGGATGGCCGAGACGACGTCCCCGAAGGCGAGCAGCATCACGAGGAGGAAGATGCCCGCTGCGAGGCACGAGAGCCGCGTGCGGCCGCCTGACTTCATGTTGATCATGGACTGGCCGATCATGGCGCAGCCCGCCATCCCGCCCAGGAGCCCGGTGGCGGCGTTGGCGATGCCCTGCCCACGGCATTCGCGGTCCTTGTCCGACAGGGTGTCGGTGATGTCGTCGATGAGCTGCGCGGTGAGGAGGGACTCGAGCAGGCCGACCAGCGCCAGGGTCAGTGCGTAAGGAGCGATGATGGCGAGCGTCCCCAGCGACAGGGGCACGTCGGGCAGGGCGACCCAGGGGAGCTGGTCGGGCAGGTCGCCCATGTCGCCGACCCGGGCGACGTCGAGGTGCAGGACGGCCACGGCGACCGCTACGAGCCCGATGGCGACGAGGGGCGCCGGGATGGCCGTGGTCACCTTGGGGCAGAGGTAGATCACGGTGATGGCCGCGCCGACGAGGGCGTAGACCTGCCAGGGTTCGCCCACCAGCTCCTCGACCTGGGCCTTGAAGATGAGGATGGCGAGGGCGTTGATGAAGCCCACCATCACCGTGCGAGGGATGAAGCGCATGAGGCTGCCTACGCCCAGGAGCCCGAACACGACCTGGATGGCGCCCGCGAGGATCGTGGCGGCGAACAGGTGGCCGACGCCGTGCTCCCTGACGAGGGGCACGACCACGAGCGCCATGGCCCCGGTGGCCGCGGAGATCATCCCCGGGCGGCCACCGGCGAACGCGGTGATCACGGCGATGGAGAACGAGGCGTACAGCCCGACCTGGGGGTCGACACCGGCGATGATCGAGAAGGCGATCGCCTCGGGGATGAGCGCCAAGGCGACCACCAGGCCCGCGAGAAGGTCGGCTCGCGGGTTGGAGAGCCAGGTGGTGCGCCAGGACGCGCGCCGTTGCAGGAGCGTTGCAGTGCTGCTCATGTGTCGCTTCCGTCGGGGGAACGGGGAGGCCGGCTGCGCGGCCTCTTGCCTGCGACGCACGGACGCTGAACTCTACCCTCACGTAACGGAAGAGTTGGCGCCCGACTGAAGGCCTGTGGCGGATGACCTAGGCCTTTCGCCTCTTGACGGCCGGACGACCGGCACCAGCTCGGCGTCAGCCGGCCAGGCGGTGACGGGCCCTGGCGGCGACCGCCCCGAGCTTGTGGCGGGGGACGGCCACGAGGACGTACGCCACGATCGTCGCGCTCCCGGCGAGGGCGAGCTGCACGATGGGCGTGTTCGAACGTTGCACGAGGAGCGCGGCGACCACGACCCCAGCCGCGGCTCCGAGCGCGGGACGGGCCAAGTCGGCGCCGACCGGCTTGAGGGTGGCGCCGACCCGTCGGGCCTCGAGCAGGAAGACCGGAGCGGCCACGAGGGCGGCGGCGAGCACGTGGCCGATGGCGACGCCCCGGATGCCGCCGAGCTCGGCGCCGAACCACAGGGCGGGCACGGCGGCGACCAGCCACAGCAGCTCGGCCCGCAGTGTGGCGTGGGTCTTGCCGTGGGCGATGAGCAGGTCGAGCACGAAGCCGAGGGTCACGCGGATCCCGCCGAGGACGACGAGCCAGGCCAGCACCGGCGCGGCGGGCACGCTCTTGGTCGAGTAGAGGAACTCGACGAGGGGTCGTGCCAGCGCGCCGAGGAGCACGCAGACGGGGACGAGCAGCGCGATCAGCAGGGACAGGGAGCGGGCGAACGCGGCCCGCCAGTCCTCGCCCGCCTGCACCATGCGGTTCAGCGCGGCGATGGACACCTTGCGTACGGCGTTCGTGATGATCGTCGAGGGCCACGACGACACGTTGAAGGCGAGGGCGTAGAAGCCGAGCGCGGTGGCGCCGAGTTGGTGGGCGATGATGATCGAGTCGATGTTCAGGAGGCCCATTTCGACCGTCATCGTCCCTGCCGCT
>WHTX01000421.1 GCA_009377505.1 Acidimicrobiia bacterium | reverse complement strand
CGGTTGCCCCACAGGTAGCTGGGCACGGTGGAGTCCCGCACGATCGGCGCCTCAGGCGGGAGGAGCCGGCGGACGGCGGCGCAGATCTCCCAGTGGTCGGGGCCGATCTCCTCGCGGGACTGCTCGAGGTCGGCCTCGACGGACTTGCGGGCCCGGGCGACGTAGCCGGCGTCGCTGCGCCCGCCCTTGACGAGGCCAGCGAGCTGCTCGAGGCCGGACCGGGCGTCGCCGACGACGGCCACGTCGGCCCGGTAGTTGAGCCCGATCACCCCGGGGTCGGCGTCGAGGTGGACGAGCGTGCCGGGGATGTCGAGCGCCCACACCCGGGTGGCGTAGTTCTGGAAGCGGGTGCCGACGGCGAGGACCACGTCGGCCTCGGCGATGGTGCCGCCCAGGGCGGGGCGCTCGCTGCGGGGCCCGAGGGCGAGGCGGTGGTCCTCGGCGATGGCGCCCCGGCCCTCGATGGTGGTGATGACCGGCGCGTCGAGCCGCTCGGCCAGGGCGACCAGGGCGGTCGAGGCGCCAGCGCTGACCACGCCGCCGCCGGCCCAGATGAGGGGGCGCTCGGCTCCGTCGAGCAGCCCAGCCGCCTTCGCCAGGGCGGCCTCGTCGACGGCCACCCGCGGCGGCTCGTGGGGGGCGGGCACCTCGACGGCGGCGCGGGCGTACTGGAGGTCGATGGGGATCTCCACGGCTGCCGGCTGGGGCCGGCCGAGTCGGGCGTCGTCGGCCACGGCCGTGACCACCCGGGCGATGTCCTCGGTGCGACGGATGGTCTCGACCCGGCGGGTGACGGTGGCCAACATGGCAGCCTGGCTGTCGTTCTCGTGCAGGAAGCCCTTGCCCTTGCCCAGGAAGCGGCTCTCGACCTGGCCGGTGACCAGCAGCACCGGGGACGAGCCGAACTGCGCCTCGTAGAGGCCGCTCATGGTGTTGGTGGTGCCCGGCCCGGTCGACGCCAGCACGACTCCGAGGCGGCCGGTGGCTCGGGCGAAGCCGTCGGCGGCGTGGGCGGCGGCCTGCTCGTGCCGGCAGCGGACGAGGGTGATGCCCCGGGGCCCGATGGCGTCGTAGGTGGGCAGGTTGTGGACGCTGACGATCCCGAAGACGTGGGTCACGCCCAGGTTCTCGAGCGCCGCCGCCACCGCCTCGCCACCACTCATCACGTCAGCCATCAGTGCCGGACCGTAGCGCCCCCGGTCGGGTCGGCGAGACGTGAAAGATCTCGCACCGCCACGGTGCAGGATGCTTCACGGCGCTCGCCGCTGCGCCGTGGTCCTGGGCCCAGGGGCAGGGCGCTGAAGTCGCCCCGCGCGCCGGGCTTGGGGCAGGCTGGCGGCCGGGGGTGCGTGATGTTCGAGATCGGCAAGGTGTTCCACCTGACCCACGTGGTCGAGGACCTCGACGCGGTCGACCGCTGGTACGACGAGATCTTCGCCTGCGACCGGTTCTACCGGGCGGTGGCCAAGTTCGCCGCCCGGGAGGCGTCGCTGCTGGTGATCGGCGACATGGTGATGGAGCCCGTGCAGGTCGCCCACAGCATCGAGGGCGCCGACCAGGCCCCGATCGGCCGGTTCCTGTCGAGGTTCGGGGAGCACTTCCACTCGATCGCCTGGTACGTCGACGACCTGCGGGCCACGGTCCGAGCGCTCGACGACGCGGGCATCCGCCAGGTCGACGTGGCCGGCCGGCGGATCGACCCGACGAAGGCGGCGTCGTGGACGAACACCTCGGCGCATGCCGTCTGGACACACCCGAAGGACACCCACGCCCTGTTGGAGTTCTCCGAGCCCGGCTTCGCCGCCGACCCTCGCCTGGCGGCGGGGTGGACGGCGAATCGGTGGCGTGACGAGCACCCCCTCGGCATCGAGGGGACATCGCACCTCACGGTGCTGTTCGAGGACGTGGAGCAGGCCCTGCCCCTGTACGCCGGCGTGCTCGGGGGCAGCCAGGTCGGCGAGGCGACGACCGAGCAGGGGCGGAGCATCTACTTCGCCGTGGGCGAGGGGGTCGTCGAGGCGCTCCAGCCCGAGGCCGGTTCTGGGGCGGCCGCCGACCTCGAGAGCGCCGGCGAGGGCGTCTTCGCCATCACCTTCAAGGTCGTCGACATCGGGCGAGCCGCCGAGTTCCTGGCCGGCAAGGGCCAGGTGTTCGAGCGCCTGGGGGATGACGCCGTCGTCATCCGCCCCGAGCACGCGTTCGGGATGACCGTCGGGTTCACCCAGCGGGCGCTCCACCTGGCCTAGGGCGGGGCCCAGAGCGGGGGTCGGCGTGCTCGTGCGCCTCGGCGCTTCTGGTCGATGAACGCTTCGGCCACCGGGACCTCGGCGCCCAGGAAGACCCTGAGCCCGTCGACCACCGCCCCTTCGGCTCGCCCGGTCATGGGCCTCGCCCACAGGGGCAAGCTGAGGCGCAGGTCGCCCTCGACTCGGCGGACGGTGCCTGCGCCTGGTGCGGCGTCCTCGAGCGAGATGGTGCCGGCGCAGCGGAGCAGCTGCCGGTAGTGGTCGGGTCGGATCTCGAAGCTGCCGCTCAGGTCCGATCGGCGGTAGCGCGACTCCTCGACCCAGGTGAGGCGCTGCCGGTCCACGATGCGCCCGGCGCCCGGCGGGAGGTCGGCCGTGAAGCGGTACCAGGCCTCGACGACCACGTCGGCTCCGTCGTCGGTGCAGGACAGGCCCTTCACCTCGCCGAGCCTGGGCAGCCCGGTGAACGTGTCGTACAGCGCGGGGTCGAGGTACGCCTCGTAGACGTCGTGGGCCGAGCGCCGGAAGCGTTGCTCGATGGCGAACTTCATGGTCGCTCCGTCCTGGTGAGGTGAGGGAGGACGCGTCACGTGACGCGTGGCGTTCGGGGGCCCTGGCCGCTTCAGTGTCATACCCGCTACGTACAGTGCGCCTCGTCGGGAGACGAATCGTCCGGGCGGACGGCGGGCCGGCGGCGGCGTGCACCAGGTCCTGGTGGCGCGCGCCCCGGTTCGTGGATCGAGGAGAGGAGCGCGGCCGTGGAGCGGGACGTGCCGGTCAACCAGGCGGTCATCGAGTTCGAGCAGGGGCGGGTCGACGCCGTGCACCTGGCGGCGGAGGAGGAGCTGCGCGGCATCGACAAGCAGTTGGCCTGTCTGCTGAGCGTGAACAAGAGCGAGCAGAAGGCGCTCGTCGACCTGCTGCTGGCCAAGAAGAAGGAGCTCGAGTCGTCCGACCCGGCGTTGTGCTTCGCCCGGTTCGACCTCGATTCGCACGAGATGTTCTACATCGGCCGCCGCCTCGTCGAGGTCGCGGGAGACGAGCCGGTCACGGTGGTCAACTGGCGTGCCGAGCTGGCGCAGCGCTTCTACCAGGCGACCGCCGAGAACCCGATGGGGCTGAGGCTGAGGCGGCGATTCGACCTCGACGGCGACCAGCGGACCATCCTGCAGGTCGGCGACGACCGCCTCGGCCACGACGCGCCCGAGGACGACCCCGGGGCGCCGACGTTCGCGGACCTGTTGCTGTCCGATTTGGCCACCGAGCGGTCCGGCTACCTGGCCGACATCGTGGCCACCATCCAGGCCGACCAGGACCGCGTCATCCGCCTGCCGCACGATCGCCCGGTGGTCATCCAGGGCGGGCCGGGGACGGGCAAGACCGTCGTGGGACTCCACCGCTTGTCCTTCCTGCTCTACTCGCAGGCCAACCAGCTCCGGGCGCAGGACGTCCTCGTCGTCGGGCCCAACCCGATGTTCCTGGACTACGCCCGCCGGGTCCTGCCCTCCCTCGGTGATGGCGATGTACGCCTGG
>WHTX01000420.1 GCA_009377505.1 Acidimicrobiia bacterium | reverse complement strand
GGTCGAACCTGATCACCGCCGTGCGGGCCATCGACATGACCCACCCCTACTTCCAGCCGGGGATCGCCTTCTCCATGAACGGCAACGACGACTCCTTCGCCGCTGAGGGCGGCGTGTTCGAGCAGTGGAACGCGGCCGAGCAGGTGTGGGAGGCCAAGGGCAACGTGATCGACCTGAACGGGCGTTCCGCGAACTGCGCCTGGGACCCCGCCGCCAGCGTCTGCGGCTGACCGAGCCGCGACAGGGCGTCACCTCCGGCCCCGCCATCGCTGGCGAGGCCGGCCTCAGGCGGGCGCGGTGATGGGCGGGGGGAGCTCGGTGCCCCTCGGCCGGAAGATCGTGTGGTGGCGCAGCCGGGCCAGCTCGGTGCCGGTCTCGTCGGTCACCACGCCGTCGAGGACCTGGTACCAGTGGCCCTTGCGCTCGTAGGTGTCCACGATGCGGGCGCCGACCACGATCTGGCGGTCGGCCAGGGCGGGGCCGCGGTGCTGCACTTGTGTGCGCACGTGGATGGTCGGCCCGTAGGTGAAGTTGTGCCTGGTGAGGGGGGCCATCCGGGCGGAGAGGAACCAGGGGTGGACCCGCCCTTCCGGTAGGGCGGAGGCCTCGAGGCCGAGTTCCGTGGTGGCGATGGCCCGGGCCGCGGCCGCCGTGACGAAGGCGCCGAGGGGCCGTAGCGGCTCGCCCACCGGTGCCGTGTCGACCGTGTACGTGGGCCGGGTCGCCGGGGGCCCGAGGGCGGGCGCCGGCGCGGGAGGGCCGAGCTCGCCGAGCCACGGGGCGTGGCCGAGCCCGGCCTCGCCGTCGAGCACCACCCGCCCGCCCGAGCCTGGTCCCTCCTCGAGCACGGCGGCTCGCAGCGCCCAGCCGCCGCCGGCGGGGGCCACCTCTATGGTCAGCTCCTCACCGGCGAAGAGGGGACGGCGGAGGGTGAAGTCGGCCCAGCCAGCGTCGCGCCAGGCCTCGCCGGCGACGGCGGCCACGGCGTCCGCCACCCAGCCCCACGTCCGCACGCCGGCCACGAGCGCGCCCTGGTACCCGGCGCCCGTCGCCCCCGCCTCGTCGTGGATGGGGTTGGGGATGCCGGTCGGCGGCGGGTCGGGCGTCGCCGTCACCGTCGTGGTCACGCCGGGGCGTGGTGCAGCTGGTGTCACGGGCATGACCGATGCTCCCACGCCCGGGCCGCCGCGTCCCCCACAGGGCCCCGGGGAGTGGGGGGATCGGCCCGATCCCCCCGTCTGCAGTCGGTGGCATCGATAGCCCCACAGCCCGGGACCTCGGGCAGGACGGTGAGGGGGGATCGAGATGACCACGGCGTTCGCAACCACCACCCTGGCGCTCCCGACCACCCGGACCAGCGCCGACACGCTGACCGGCACCACCCTCGAGGAGGCCCGCCCGCGGCTGCGGGGCCGGCTCCACCAGCTCTGCGCCTTCGCCTCGGTACCGGCCGGCGCCCACCTCGTCGCCGGGGCCGACCCCGCCAACCGTCCCGCCGCCCTGGCCCACGCCGCCACCTGGACGGCCATGTTCGTCACCAGCGCCACGTACCACCGCCTCGCCCACAGCCCCACCACCCGGCGGCGGATGCGGCGGGCGGACCACTCCATGATCTTCGTGCACATCGGCGGTGCGGCCACCGCCCTCGCCCTGCTGTGCATGACCCCGCTGCTGGCCCTCCTCGTGCTCGCCCCGGTGTGGTGCGCCATCGCCACCGGCATCGGGCTCAAGGTCACCCGCCTCGCCGACGGCGGCTCCGCCGGGTCGTGGCTCTACGCCGTCGTCGGCGCTTCTCAGCTGCTCGCCCTGCCCGCCATCTCGGCGGCGCTCACCCCGGGCCAGCTGACCCTGCTCGTCATGAGCGGCACGCTCTACGGGACCGGCGCCGTGCTGTTCTTCCAGAAGCGGCCCGACCCCCTGCCGACGATCTTCGGCTACCACGAGGTCTGGCACTGCTTCACCCTCGTCGCCGGCCTGGCCCAGTACGCCCTGGTCCACCAGCTCGTCGGCGCGTGACCCCCGTCGCCGCCGACAGGGCGAACCTCCCCGCTCGCCACCGGGGCAGGGTCGGCGCCCGCGGGCCAGCGATCGCGCGCCGGGGCAGCAGGCGGGTCAGCCTTCAGGGCGTTGCGGGGCCGGGGTGGCCTCGCTCCACAGGTCGGGGCGGATGTCGAAGGCCTCGATCATCCGTTGCCAGCCCGACGCCACCGACAGGGCTGCGCCGAGCTCCAGCACCTGGCCGTCGCTGTAGTGGCGGCGCAGCTCGTCCCGCAGCGCCGGCCCGACGGTGGGCACCCCCGTCTCGGTCAGGGCGTCGGCCAGCCGCAGCGCGGCCACGACGGGCGCCGGGAGGTCGGCCCCGTCCAACGGCCCGACAGCCGCCTGCACCTGCTCCTCGGTGAGTCCTCTGCGCATCAACGATGCGCTACGGGCGAGGCTTCAATGCACGCATTGGTTGCGGGCGGCCAGGCGGATGCGGCACAGCTCGACGGTCTTCGGGTCGAGCTCGGACTCGTCGGTGTAGACGAAGCCCACCCAGTTCAGGAACTGCGAGAGCACCGCCGGCCGCTGCGCCAGGGTCAGGAACAGGTTGTCGTCGGTGTAGGCCTTGTCGTACCAGACCTCGAGGCGGTGCCGGAGCGCGTCGTCGAGGGACGCTGCGTCCGCCTTGGGCAGGAACCCGTGCTCGTTCGCCATCCTGGCCCCCTCTGCGCCGCGCCCCTGGCGCCAGCGCCTCGCTGAGACCCGACGCTACCCAGCCCCGACGCCAGCCCGGGCGCAAGAGCCCGAGCCTGGCCCCGATCTTGCATTCGAGCTCGTTCGAGCTGGTCAGCCAGTCGGCCGCATTACTCGACCGACCAGGTGCCGTCCAGTTCAGCGGCATGGCCACGACCTCATGAAAGCTCAGGGCTGGAGCGGCGCACGAGCCGGGGCTCAATCCGCCAGGGGCACGTCGCGGGGCTCGATCACCACAGGCGCCACCCGGGCCGGGGCGCGCAGCACGGGCCGGTCGAGCAGTGAGCTCAGGGCCAGCAGGCCGGCCATCACCAGGCCCGCGGTGAGCCACGCCGGCCCTGCGCCCAACCAGGCGAACAGCGGCGCGGCGGTGAAGGCGCCGATCGCCGCCGCGGCCGACCCGGCAGCTTCGCCGAAGCCCTGGGCGGCGGCGGTGTCCTCGGGCGGGGCCGCCTCGGCCACCGCGGCCTGGGACCCGGGGGACTGGACGGCCTCGAAGATCCCGTGGGGCACGGCCATCAGGCAGACGAGGGGCACCGCGCTCACGAACCCGTACGCGCCCATGAGCGGGACGGTGGCCGCGGCGGACAGGACCGACGCCATGCGGGGCCCGTAGCGGTCCGAGAGCCGACCGGCCGGCTTGGCCACGATCAGCATGGGGAGGGCGAACCCGGTGAGGGACAACGTGATGACCATCGTCGAGGCGCCGAGGTCGTCGAGGTACGTGGCCCACAGGGGCTCGAACACGCCGATCGAGTACCGGAACGACACGATGATCAGGATGGCGGCCACCACCCGGCGGTCCGTGGCCAGGCGCCGGAGCACCCGCTTGGACGCCACCGGCACGCCCGCGGCCGTGCGCGGCGCCTCGGGTACGTCGAGCCTGGCGATGGACCCGAGGCTGACGGCGACGAGCGCCCCGAGGAGCAGGAACGGCAGCCGGACGTCGCCGAGGGTCGTCAGCAGGCCGGAGATGGGCGGGCCGAAGACGAACCCCGATAGGTACGCGGCGTAGAGGACCCCGAGGCGCTCGCCGCTGCCGGTGACG
>WHTX01000419.1 GCA_009377505.1 Acidimicrobiia bacterium | reverse complement strand
TGGGGGGCGGGTTGCCGCTCCTGGAGGACTCGTGACCGCCAACCCGCCCCCCACCGCGGGGCACGTCGCGCGCCGCGCCGCTCACGCCGCGCCGGCGCCGCCTCACACCGGGTCACGGACGACCCGCGTGCTCGGCGTGGTCGTCCTCGTCGGCCTGGCCCTGCTGCTGTTGCTCGGCCTCGCGCTGAGCCCGGCCGACGCCGTCCAGGGGGACGTGGTACGCATCATGTACCTGCACGTGCCCTCGGCCATCACCGCCTACCTGGCCTTCGGGGTGACGGCGCTGGGCAGCGGCATGTACCTGTGGAAGCGCTCCCAGTTCTGGGACCTCGCCGCAGGGGCCTCGGCCGAGATCGGCGTGGTGTTCACCGCCCTCACCCTGCTCACCGGCTCGCTGTGGGGCCGCCCGACCTGGGGCGTCTACTGGGTGTGGGACGCCCGGCTGACCACGACGGCCCTGCTCCTCGTGCTCTTCATCGGCTACTTGGCGGTGCGCAACCTGCCGGGCGAGCGCCACGTGCGGGCCAAGCGGGCTGCGGTCGCCGGGCTCGTGGCCTTCGTGGACGTGCCCCTCGTCCACTACTCGGTGGAATGGTGGCGGAGCCTCCACCAGCCGGCCACCCTGACCCGCCTCGACCCCACCATCGAAGGGCTGATGCTGTTCACGCTGATGACCGGCATCGTCGTCTTCCTGGCGCTGTACGCCTGGCTCGTCATCCATCGTTTCCGCGTCGAGTTCCTACGCGAGCAGCTCGAGAGCCGCGGCCTGGACGACGCCTTGGCCGAGCGGCGCGCCGAGGCAGCAGTCGCGGCCCGCCCCGCGGCGGTGGGCGTCACCGGCCGGCCCGTCGGCGCCGGGACGATGTCCGGCAGCGGCGAGGGAGGTCGTCCGTGACCGACGTGTGGTTCATCGTGGCCGCCTACGCGGCGGTGGGCATGGGAGTGGCCGGCTACGCGAGCTGGCTGCTGCTGCGGGGCCGCCGGCTCTCGAGCCGGGTGCCCGAGGAGCGCCGTCGATGGATGTGAGCGACCCGGGCGGCGCGGGGACGGCCGCGCCGGGCCCCGTTGCAACTGCGACCGGCGCGACGGCGACGACCGATGCGGCTGCCATAGACCTCACCCCCCGCCCGCCCGGACCGCCCGGTGGGCCGCGCTCGGGGCGGCCTCGGGCGTTGTGGACGCTCGCCCTCGTCGGCCTGGTCGTGGCCGCCCTGGCCTTCGTGCTGGTCAGGGGCCTCGGCGACGCCACCTTGTTCTTCTACAACGTCGACGAGGCGGTGGCGAAGCGGGACACGCTCGACGAGCAACGCTTCCGGTTGCAAGGCAACGTGGTGGACGACAGCGTCACCCGCACGGGGGCGGGGGCGAACTTCGTGCTCACCTTCAACGGGGTCGAGGCCGACGTCCGCCACCAGGGGGACCTGCCCCAGCTGTTCCAACCGGGCATCCCCGTCGTGCTCGAGGGCCAATGGCGTGGTGAGCGCTACGAGTCGGACCGGGTGCTCGTGAAGCACACCGAGGTCTACACGGCCGAGCACCCCGACCGGGTCGACGGCTACGACGAGCCCCCCGCGACGGTCACGCCGTGACGGGCGGGCGGGCGGTCACGGGACGGACGACGTGAACCGGGTCCTCGGCAACGCCGGCATCGCCCTCGGGGTGGCCTCGGCGGCGCTCGGGCTGCTCACGATGGTGGTGGCCCTGGCGCAGAAGCGCCACGAGCGCCTGCGCCTGGCGCGCAGCTACTCCCTCCTGGTGCTCCTCGGTGCGGTCGTGGCCGTCGTGGCCATGCAGCGGGCGCTGATCACCCGTGACTTCACCGTGCAGTACGTGGCCGAGCACGGCAGCAGCAGGACGCCGCCGCTGTTCAACGTCGCCACCATGTGGGCCGCCCTCGAAGGCTCCATCCTGCTATGGGTGGTGGTGCTCGCCGGCTACCTCGCCGTTACCGTGCACCGCTTCCGCGACCGGCTCGGCGACCGCCTCCTCGGTGTGGCCATCGCCGTGCAGCTCGCCGTCTGCCTGTTCTTCTTCGGCCTACTCCTCGGCCCGGCCAACCCCTTCGGCGCCTTCGACCCCCCGATCGGCTTCGACGGGCCCGGGCCGAACCCGCTGCTGCAGAACCACCCGCTCATGGCCTTCCACCCGCCCATGCTCTACCTGGGCTACGTCGGGTTCACCGTGCCCTTCTCCTTCGCCATCGCCGCGCTCGTCACCGGCCGGCTGGGGGAGGGCTGGCTCGTGGCCACGCGCCGCTGGACCCTCATCGCCTGGGGGTTCCTCACCGTCGGCATCATCGCCGGGGCCTGGTGGTCCTACGAGGTGCTGGGCTGGGCCGGCTACTGGGCATGGGACCCCGTCGAGAACGCCTCCTTCCTGCCCTGGCTGTGCGGCACGGCGTACCTGCACTCGGTGATGGTCCAGGAGCGGCGGGGCATGCTGCGGGTCTGGAACCTGTCGCTGCTGTGCGCCACGTTCTCCCTCACCATCCTGGGCACGTTCCTGACCCGCTCGGGGGTGATCGAGTCGGTCCACGCCTTCTCGGAGGGCTCGGTGGGGCCCCTCCTGCTCGCCTTCTTCGGCCTCGTGGTGGTGACGGCCGTCGGCCTCATCGGCTGGCGGGGCGACCTGCTGCGCAGCCCGGGCCGCCTCGACTCGCCGTTGAGCCGTGAGGGCGCCTTCCTCGTCAACAACCTGGCCTTCGCCGCCTTCGCCTTCGTCGTGCTGCTCGGCACGGTGTTCCCCCTGGTCCTCGAGGCGCTGAGCGACCGGCGGGTCTCGGTGGGCGCCCAGTACTTCGACCGCATGACCATGCCGATCGCTCTGGCGCTGCTCTTCCTCATGGCCATAGCGCCCGTGCTGCCCTGGCGCAAGGCCTCCGCCGAGCTGCTCCGCACGCGCCTGCTGGTGCCGGCCTGGGTGGGGGCGGGCGCTCTCGTGTTCGCGGTGGCCGTGGGCGCCAGGGGCCTGGCCCCCCTGCTCTGCTTCACCCTCGCCGGGTTCGCCGGCGGCTCGGCGCTGCGCCAGGTGGTGCTGGCCACCCGCCGCCAGGGCTGGCGCGGGCTCGTCGGCCGGGCGAACGGCGGAATGGTGGTCCACCTCGGCGTGGTGCTCCTGGCCGTGGGCTACGCCGCGTCGGGCTCCTACGTGAAGGACGGCGAGTTCTCGGTGGCCCCAGGCGACTCGGTCAGCCTCGGCGGGCACTCGGTGACCTTCCTCGGTGCCGAAACGGTGGAGCTGCCCGAGAAGCAGTCGGTCGTGGCGAGCATCCGGCTGGACGACGGCTCGGTGTACAGCCCCTCTCTCGACCGGTTCCGCCAAGCGGGCAGGCTCATCGGCACGCCGTCCGTGAAGCCCTCGCTGGTGGACGACATCTACCTCACCCTCGTGGAGCCGCCCGACGCCGCGGGCCGGGCGGTGATCCGGGTGGTCATCGAGCCCCTGGTGAGCTGGCTCTGGGTGGGCGGTGCCGTCATGGCGCTCGGCACCCTGCTGGCGCTCTTCCCCGGGCGGCGGCGCCGGCCCACCGACGCCGTGTCCGCGCCCGTTCCCGTGGCCGCCGGGTCCCGGCGCTCGCCGCCGCCTGGTCGCGGCGCAGGTGACGGCGAGGGCGACGGGGGCGGCCGGGGTTCGGAGCCCGAGCCCGAACCGGTAGAGGTCGGGTGAGCGTCGACGTACCCCCGGAGCGCCCGACGGGCGGCCCCGGCGAGAACGCCGGCATCGCCGGCGCGACCCTCGACGGCCTCCCGCCCGAGCCCGAGCGGGCGCCGTCGCGGGCGGCGCGCTGG
>WHTX01000418.1 GCA_009377505.1 Acidimicrobiia bacterium | reverse complement strand
CCCGTCGCCCACCGTCACTCCGGCCATCACCATGACCCGGGCCCCGAGCCAGACCCCCCGGCCGACGACCACGTCGGCCTCCACGGTGGGCTGGTACATCGGTGGCGTGCCGGGATCTGTGCCGTAGTTCGAGGCGGTGAGGAACACCTCCGGGCCGAACAGCGCCTCTTCGCCGATGATCACCCGGCCCGACGAGTTGCCGGCCCACAGGTGGCAGCGGGCGCCGATCGCAGCCCGGTCACCGATCGTCACCCGCTCCCCGTTGGTGATGGAGACATTGGGGGCGAACCGGACCTCCGAACCCATCGTCACGAGCCGCTTCTGGCTCACGTGGGTGTAGTTGAAGTAATGCAGCAACTTGACCCCGTGGGCGTACACGCGGGGGTCGAGCGCTGACGTCACCGCTTTGCCGATGCGCTCGACGAGGTTGCCTCCGGCGCGCATGGGTGTCTCCTTCCTCAGGGTGCTGGGACGCCCTCCCGACGCACTGGCGCCGGGGGGCCGTGGGTTGCTCAGTCCGCTCGGGACACGCGTGAGGCGCCCGCTGTGCTGGCTCCGCCAGCTGTGCCCACCTTGCTGGCTCCGCCAGCGATGGCCCGGGCGGTGTCGTCCCGGTCCCACACGCCCACCGCTGCCGAGCGGTTGCGACGCTTCGCCTTGAACTTGGCGACGATCGTGACGAGGGCGTACACCGCGACCTTGGGCGTCATGGCCGGCTGGCGGGCGAGTCTCAGCAGCTCGGCCTTGTGACCGCGGTTGATGTCGTCGGCCTGGGCCGCGAACAGCACGTGGTTGCGAGCGTTCGCAGCCTGGATCCGGGACTGGATCTTGACGAGGCTACGGATCGAGTACGGCGGGTGCGCCCGGAAGCAGTACCCGTCGACGCAGCGCCGCTCGCTCGCCGGGACCAGGCTGTGGATGAAGAAGTCCTCGGCCATGGTGTCGGGGAACTCGTCGAAAAGCCTCCGGGCGTCCTCGCTCAGGGCGTAAAAGCCGCTGCCGACGTGGTCGTCACGCACGTAGGGCAGGCGCGTCCAGACGTCGTAGTAGGCCCTGATCGCCCAGGAGCGGCCCACGAGGACGGGCTCGATGCGGGGGGCGGCGATGTGGCAGTCGCCCGAGCGCAGTACCTCGGCCACCGCCCGCACGGCGATGGCGTCGACCTCGACGTCGGCGTCGACGTACATACGGGGGAACGAGCCGGCGACCTCGTCGCCGAGGTTGAGCGCCGCCGGCTTCGAGGCGACGGGCGAGTCCACGACGCGAACGCCGGGGAAGGACCCCGCCACTTCCGCAGTCCCGTCGGTGCAGCCGTTCGTCACGACGACGACCTCGAGCTCGCCCGGCTCCGCGTCGCGCAGCAGGGCGGAGAGGCACCGGCCGATGACCTGTTCCTCGTTGTGGGCTGGGATGACGATGCTGACCACTGCCGCTCCTGGCTGTCCGCCGCTATCACCTTGGATGAGCTGCGAGTACCCCGCCCCGGTTCCCGCCAGGCCCCAGGGCCGAGGATACCGACGGATCTCCCAGGGGACTCCGGCCGGCGCCCACCGCCCGGGCCGCACCGGCGTGACAAGTGGCTCGATGACGAGGTAGAGGACCCCTTTCATGGGGTAGGAGTTGATCCCGTACCCGCATCCTCCAGAATGGGGAGAGGTCACCTGCACCTCTGCCAACAGGACATCGTGAGCTCGACCCTGCCGATCGACGTCGCCCGTCCCGCCATGGGCCGCCATAGCATCATGCCCCCGTGGGGCATGGTGGTCGTGTGCGGTATGCCCTTCGGTGGGGATCCCCCCTTCTCGGACACGCACCTGCCCCGCGCCCTCTCCCGGCGCCGGCCGACGCTCGTCATCGACACCCCGCTCCCCCTCCACCGCCCGCCGCGGCGGCCACTGCCCCGCCTCGAACAGCTCGACGAGTGGCTCTGGCGGCTGCAGCCCGTATCGCTCCCCGGCCCCAACCGGCCTGCCCTGGCCGTGCTCAGCGACCCGGTGATCGCCCGGCAGGTCTCCTGGGCCGCGGAGCGGGTGCTGCCCAGGCGGCGTGTTCTCGTCACCTTCGCGCCGGCGCGGGGCCTGCTGCCCGGCGTGCACCGCGACCTCACCGTCTACTGGCGGCGGGACGCGGCGGCGGACGAGCGCTACGTGCAGTCGGTGCGCCACGAGGAGGCGCGTCACCAGCAGCTGCTGCGGCGGGCCGACCTCGTCGTCGCCGTCTCGCCCCCGCTCCTCGCCGACTCCTCGAGCCACAACCCGCGCACCGTGCTGCTGCCGAACGGCGCCGACATGGAGCACTTCGCCCGCCCGGCGACGGCGCGCCTGCCCGACCTCGGGACGGGGCCCGTGCTCGGCTACCTCGGCGCCGTCTCGTGGCGGCTCGACGTGCGCCTCATCGACGAGCTCACCGCGACGAGGCCGGACTGGCAGGTCGTCCTCGTCGGCAAGGTGACCGTCGACCTGCCCGACCGGGCGAACCTCCACGCCGTCGGGCCGGTGCCCTGGTCGGAGTTGCCGGCGTGGACCCACCGCTTCGACGTGGGCCTCGTGCCTTACCAGGTCGACGACACCTTCAACCGCTCGTCCTTCCCCCTCAAGGTGTTCGACTACCTGGCCTCGGGCCGGCCCGTGGTGTCCACGCCCCTACCCGGCCTCGAGGGCCTCGACCCCTGTGTGCGGCTCGCCTCCGGGGTGAAGGACTACATCGTCGCCATCGAGGAGGCGATGACGGGCTCGCCGACCCCGGACGCCTGCCGGGAGCTCGCCGCGGCGAACTCGTGGGACAGCCGCGCCGGCGCACTCGAGGAGCTGCTCGACGAGCGCCTCCGCCGCGCCGCCGCCTGATCACCGCCCGGAGCTGGGTACATCCGCCCACACGGTCGGCGGTCGGCCGTCCCTCGCTCCCGTTCGTCGATCTAGCAGGGGGAACCCGAGGTGGCCGAGCAGGCGGCACCGCAAACCTCGCGCCGCGTCACAGAACCGCCACGCTGCCAGGGTTGACCCGAAATCCTCATCCCCTATCGTTCTCCTTGGTCCTATTCGTCCGGCTCGCCAGAGGGCAGCAGGGCCGTCTCGCTGGCGGAGCGAGCCGGTACCCGATCGGAAGGACCGCTCCCGGTGCTGCCGGGGTGGCGGCCCCTCCTCCCCTCCGGGGATGTCGACGCCGCCGAGGTCGGAGCGTCGAAAGCATGAAGTCAGTGAGCACCCACCGGGCAGGAGCGCAGCACCAGGCGGGATCGTCGCAGCAGCTCCGCGCCCGCCACGTCCGGCAGCTCTCACAGCCAGCCCCGGCGACGGTGCGCCCCATCGCTTCCTACGACGCCCCCCGGCCGGGCCCGCGGATCCCGGCTCGGGTGGTGAAGACGACCCTGGTCCTCGCCGACCTCATCACGATCGTCGTGGCCCTGGCGCTCGCCTTCTTCCTGGCGGCGCGCACCGGTGGGCGCCCCTCGCCCGACCAGTACGACCGCACCTGGCTGCTCATCCTGCTCGCCCTGCCCGTGTGGCTCGCCGCCCTCGTGAAGTACCGGACCTACCAGTCCCGCTTCGTCGAGCGCCGGACCCAGGAGTTCCGCCGCGTCGCCGGCGCCGCCTTCGTCGGGGCGGCGTCGCTGCTGCTCATCCCCAACGTGTGGCGCTTCATCAGCGTCCAGCGGGACTTCGTCTTCTACAGCTTCCTCTTTGGCGTCGGCCTGCTCATGGTCGAGCGCGAGCTGGTCCGACATGCCTTCGCCGGCGCCCGGCGCAAGGGCAAGCGCCTCCGCCCGCTCCTCATCGTGGGCGACAACACCGAAGGC
>WHTX01000417.1 GCA_009377505.1 Acidimicrobiia bacterium | reverse complement strand
CAGGTCGGTGTCCTCGTAGTAGAGGAAGAAGCGCTCGTCGAAGAGCCCGACGTCGGCGAGGTAGGCGGGCCGCAGGAGCACGCCCCCGCCACACCAGGCCCACACGTCGACCGGCTCGTCGAAGCGGCCGTCGTCTCGCTGGAGGAAGCCCCGGTCGGCGCCCCAGCCACCCTCGAGCAGCAGCGAGCCGGCGTTCTGGACCACGTCGAAGGGCTCGCCCGCCACGCACACCTCCACCCATCGGGGGACCGGGCCGACGTCGACGGACGTCTCGCCGCCGGCCCAGCGCACTGCGACGGTGACCGGCTGGGGCGCGGCGAGGCGCACCCGCCCGGCGACCGGGGCCTGGGCGCCGTCCCACAGGGGGAGCCCCAGCCTGGCCTCGGGCGCCAGCCAGCGGAAACGCTCCTCCCCGCGACCGCCTGCCTCCTGGCCGTGGCAACCCGGCCCGAACCAGCTGTGCCGCCAGCGGTCGACACCTGCCACCTCCACCCCCGACACCCGTAGAGCCAGCTCACGAGGGTCGCCGGGGGCCGGGTGGCGGGGGGCGCGCACGGCGAGCTCGACGAAGCGGGGGGCGAAGACCAGCTTGGGGCAGGCGGCGCCGACGCCGGCGTCGTCCTCGAGCGCGTCGACGAGGGGGGCCAGCCAGCCCGGCTCCACGAAGGCGTCGTTGTTCACGAGGGCCACGTAGTCGACACCGTCGAGGTCGGCGAGGCCCACGTTGTTGGCCGGGAAGCCGGCGTTCGTGGGCGAGCGCCGCAGTTCGACGTCGCCACGGGCGGCGAGGGCGTCGTCGGAGCCGTCGCTGGAGGCGTTGTCCACGACCACGACGTCGAGGCGGTCGGGCGGCCAGTCGGTGCGGCGGAGGGCGTCGACGGCGTCGAGCACGTGCCGGCCCCCGTTCCAGTTCAGCACCACCGCCCGCACCCGTGGAGCCGCCTCGCGACGTCCAGGGCCCGACTGGGTCACACCGTGGCCCGGGGGTCGGGCGGGTCGCCGTAGAGGGGCCCGGCGAACTGGCCGCCCAGGCTCGACACGCCGCTCAGCTCGGCCGGCTTGCCGATGCCCACGTGGAAGCGGAAGGCCCGGTGGCGCCGGTCGTAGACCCGGGTCATCTCCCGGTCGAGCACGCCAGCGGACAGGTCGTAGGTGCCCGGGATCAGCAGCAACCTGGGGATGACGAAGTCGAGGTAGCCCCGGCCCTCGATCTTCTCCGGGGGCTGGGCCAGCTCGGCCGTGTTGGGGTTGGCCACGAGCGTGCCGTCGAGGTGGTGCACGGCCAGGGTGAAGACGGGCTCCTCGACGGCGACGTCGGCCTCGTAGTGAAAGCGGAAGGCGGCCCGGTCGCCGAGGTTGACGGTCTCCGTCGAGCGGCCCTCCTCGTCGAGCAGCTCGAGCGCCACGACCCGCACCTCGTGGGTGCCCCAGCGCAGGCCCTCGTCGGTGCCGGGGTCGACCTCGAGCCCCCCGACGTAGTCCTCCACCACCTCGGCGGCCTTCCCGTACGCCTTGAGCTGGCCCCGCTCGAGCAGGGCCACCGAGTCGCACATGGTGCGCACGGCGGCGAGGGAGTGCGACACGATCACCACCGTGCGCCCCCCGGCCCGCAGCTCGTCGAAGCGCTGCGCGCACTTGCGCTGGAACTGTTCGTCGCCGACGGCGAGCACCTCGTCCACGAGGAGGATGTCGGGGTCGATGTGCACGGCCACGGAGAAGCCGAGCCGCACGTACATGCCCGACGAGTAGTTCTTTACCGGCATGTCGATGAAGCGGGGCTCGATGTCGGAGAAGGCGACGATGTCGTCGACGCGGCGCTCGACCTCCTTGCGGGACAGGCCGAGGATGGCGCCGTTCAGGAAGATGTTGTCCCGCCCGGACAGCTCGGGGTGGAAACCCGTGCCCAGCTCCAGCAGGGCAGAGAGCCGGCCGCGGGTGGCGATGCGGCCCCGCTCGGGCTGGAGGATCTTGGCCATGCACTTGAGGAGCGTCGACTTGCCCGACCCGTTGGAGCCGATGAGCCCGAACGTCTGGCCCTCGGGCACGTCGAAGGACAGGTCGTCGAGCGCCCAGAACTCCTCGTAGGAGCCCCGCCCGCCGCGCATGATGCTGCTCTTCAGGGACTGGTTGCGCTCGTGGTAGATGCGGAACCGCTTGGAGACGCCCTCGACGGCGATGGCGGTGCCCCCGGTCACAGCTCCTCCACCAGGCGGCCCTGGAGCCGGCTGAAGACGAAGGCGCCGACGACCAGGCACACGGCGGCGAACCCGGCCACGTAGGCCACGTCGCCCCAGGCCGGGAAGCGCAGGTCGTAGAGCACCGCTCGCCAGCAGTCCATCAACCTCGTCAGGGGGTTGAGGTTGAACAGGTCGAGCACCCGCTGGCTGACGCCGCCCTCCACCAGCAGCGTCATCGGGTAGATCACGGGCGTGGCGTAGAACAACAGCTGCAGCCCGATGGTCAACAGGTACTGGACGTCGCGGAAGTACACGTTGCACACGCTGAGGCCGAGCCCGATGCCCAGCACCATGGCCAACTCGAGCCCGAACAGCATGGCGGCGACGGGGAGCCAGGGCAGGACCATGTTCCCGGCGATGAGCAGGATGACCAACACCACGGCGAACTCGATGAGCGAGGTGAACGCCACGGCGAGGACCTTGGCGACGACCACCGTCGAGCGGGGGAAGTACACCTTGCTGAGCAGGGCCGCCTGGCCCACGAGCGCCCCGGCGCAGCCCGTCACGCCGGCGGAGAAGAGGTTCCAGGGGATGAGGCCGGTGACCAGGAACAACGAGTAGATCTCGAGGCCCGACGGGTCGCCCTCGGGCGTCGGGGCCCGGAAGATGATCTTGAACACCAGCGAGTAGGTGCCGACCATGGCGAGGGGGTTGACGAGGGACCACAGCCAGCCGAGCGCCGACCCCTTGTACTGGCTGCGGATCTCGCGGCGGGTGAGGGCGCGGGTCAGCTCCCAGGCGTCGCCCCAGCGCGCCGCACGCCCGGCGGCGGAGAGCGGTGCGCGAGGTGGTGGTGGGACGGCCTCCGTCGGGGCGGTCGAGGTCATCGAGTCGAGGTTCCTCCTGGCCGGGGGCAACACGCCGCCACGAGCCAGGCGCGCAGTCTAGGCACTGGCCCGGACCGCGTTGGTGACCGCCACCGGCGTGACCCCCGCTACGTGCCATTCGACCCACGCGGCGGTACGATTGCCCACGCCTGGTGAGCGCATCGGGGCCGCGTCGTGGCTCCAGCGAGAGTCACTCCCCGGCGGGTGGGTGGAATGGATCACGCAGCTGACGGCCGTATCCCGGCCGGTTCGTCCGACGTGCGCGCGCCCTGGCGGACAGGGGCCGGCACCTCGGCACGCTCTCGCCTGCGCGCGCTGCGTGGCGCGGTGGGCCTCGCCTGTGCTGGGCTCATCGCCTCGGCGACCTTCGCTGTCGGCGCCGGTGCAGCCTTCGGCGACGAGCCCGCCCTAACCGTCGTGGAGATCCCGGCCGGCGTGGCCGAGGCGGCCACCACGGCGGGCGAGGTGGACGTGATCGTGCAGCTCGCCGACCCCGCGGGCGGCCTCGCCCCCGCCGCCCTCGCCGCCGATGCCGTTGCCACCGCCCAGGCCGGCAGCCAGCTCGTGGCCGAGGTGGGCGCGGCTGCTGCCGACGCCGACGTGCTCGGCAACCTCGGGGTGGTCTCCATGCGGGTGAGCCCCGACCAGCTCGAGCAGCTCGCCAAGTCGCCCCTGGTCCAGCGCATCGAGCCCGACATCAGCTTCGCGCCCGCGCTCAACACGGTGGCCAGCGCGGTCAACGCCGGCGCCGCATGGAGCGCGGGGCTCA
>WHTX01000416.1 GCA_009377505.1 Acidimicrobiia bacterium | reverse complement strand
CTGGTGTTTCCCACCGGGCGACTGCCGTCGCGGCGCTGGCGCCCGCTGGCGGTGCTCGCGGTCGCCGGCTCGGCCGTCGAGGGGCTCGCCGTTGCGGTCGCCCCGGGCACGGGCGATGCGGGCGCGCAGCTCGTCGAGCGCCGCCCGCCAGCCGGCCTGTGCCCACAGCGCCTCGACCCAGGGCTCCGACCGGGCGGCGAAGCCCTCGGCCCGCTCGGTGTCGCCGGCCTCGGCGCAGACCAGGCCGGCGGGGATGAGGAAGGCGATCGAGCACGGCGGGCAGGCGTGGGCCATGCCGCTGGCCACGCCGACCTCGCCCTCGTCGACGATGCGCAGCCCGGTGCCGACGTCGGCGGCGGCCTGCACCATGGTCCCGTACACCCGGGCCACGATGTGCCAGGCGACGGGCGGGTTCGCCCGGGCCAGGGGGAGGGCGGCGGCCAGGGCCACCTCGGCATCGGGGCGGCGTCCTCTGGCCAGGTGCACCTCGGCCAGGCGCTGGAGGGCCAGGGCCTGCCCACCCGGCGCTGCCACCTCGGCGTGGAGCCGGGCCCCGGCGACGAGGTGTCCCTCAGCGGGGCCCAGCTCGCCCGACAACAGCTCCGCCTCGCCGAGCAACGTCACGGCGAATGCCGCGCCTCGGGTGGCGCCCGCCCCCGTGGCGGTGGCGGCCAGCTCCTTGGCGAAGGCCTTGACCTCGTCGTAGGGCCTCCCGCCGTACAGGTAGGCCTCGGCGCCGCACAGGTGAGCGGCGTGCAGGACCGAGGCCAGCACGGGCGAGCCCGCCGCGGCCAGCAGGTCCCGGCGGAGCGCGTCGGGCCACCGGCCCCGCTGGTGGAAGACCAGGTCGCGCAGGCTCATCGCGCCGAACACGACCTCCATGGAGCCGTGCACGAGCGCCGAGGTGCGCGCCTCCTCCACCGCCCGTTCGCAGGCGTCGAGGTCACCGGCCATCCACGCCACCTGCGCCTCGACCAACGTCGCGAGATCGCGGTCGGCGGGCGCCTCGAGGGGCGCCTCGTGCGAGGCGGCGGCGAGGGCTGTGGCTGCCGCCCGGGGGTCGGAGGCGGCGACGTGGGCGCGGGCCTGGCGAACGAGCAGCGGCCCCTTGCCCGCCTCGGGGGCGGCGCCGACGGCCTCGGCGAAGCGCAGGGGGGCGGCCGGGTCCCCGGTGGCGAAGGCCACGTCGGCTCGCAGGGCCAGGAGCGGGGGGTCGGGCGCGCCGGTGCGCAAGGCCTGCTCGACGAACACCGTGGCGTCGCGGTAGGCGCCCACGGAGAGGGCGGCGAGGGCGGCGGCCCGCAGGTGGGGTACGGCGTCGAGCGGCCGGTCGGAGGCCAAGAGGTGGTGGGCGATGCGGGCCGCCGGCGCGCCCGCCCCCGACAGCGCCGCGGCCACCGCCCGGTGCCCCTCGGCGCGCCGGTGGGCGCCCACCCCGGCGAGCAGCGTCTCCCGGACGAATCCATGGCGGAACCGGTACTCGCCGTCCTCCTCCTCGAGCAGGCCGGCGTCGGCGCCGACGTCGATGACGCGCAACGCCTCCTCTTCGGTCACCCCGGCGAACGCGCTCATCTCGTCGGCGCGCACCACGTCGCCGCCGAGGGCAGCCCGCTCCAGCGCCGCCCGTACGGCCGGCTCGAGGCCACCGAGCCGGGCGGCGACGGCCGACGTCGCCCGCTCGGGGTCGCCGGCGGCCAGCTCCCACAGCAGGAACGGGTTGCCCCCCGCCCGTCGCATCAGCACGTCTGTGGCCTCGGCCGACAGCTCCCCGGGGCTCGCCATCTCGGCGAGGGCGGCCGCCTCGCCCCGGGTGAGGGGCCCGAGCACGACCTCGGCGGCCCGGCGCCCGTCGAGCAGCTCGACGCGGGACGCCGCGCTGGCCGGGCTCTCCTCGCCGGCCCGAAGCGCGGCGAGGACGAGCAGCCGCTGGAACGTTGCCGCCCGGGACAGGTGGTGCACCAGGCCGACGGTGTCGTCGTCGGCGGCGTGGAGATCGTCGACGAGGAGGACGACGCCCCGCTCCCGGGCGGCGCCAGCCAGGAGCCGAGCGACGACCGAGACGACCTCCTGGCGCGTCAGGGGCGCCCGGGCCTCATCCCGCACCGAGGCGGCCGTGAGCCGCTCGACCACCGCTCTCGCCGGGCTGGGGAGCCGTTCGGCCAGGTCAGGGCGCTCGCGCAGCAGCCGGTCGACGGCCTGGAGGATCGGGGCGTAAGGGACAGCGGCCTCGATGCGCGACCCCGAACCCCGCAGCGTGGTCCAGCCGTCGGCCGCCGCCTCGGCCAGCAGTGCCTCGCACAGCCGGGTCTTGCCGATGCCGGCTTCGCCCCGCACGAGCACCGCGCCCCCACGTCCCTCGGCCGCCTGCCGCCACGCCGCTCGGAGACGGGCCAACTCGACCTGGCGCCCGACGAGAGGGTGCGAGGCGGTCAGCGGCGCGGTGACCGGCGCCCTGCGGGTCAGGTCCTCGAAGAGCTGGACCGTCTCGGCGCTGGGCGGGGCCCCGAGCTCGGCGGCCAGGGCCTGGCGGAGACGCCCGAACTGGCGCACCACGGCCGACCGCCTTCCCGCCGCCGCGTACGAGCGCATGAGCTCGCGGTGGGCGGCCTCGTCGGTCGGGTCGAGCTCGGCCAGCCGTGCCCAGTCGCCGGTGGCCCGCCACAGGTCGGCGACGAGGCGCTGGAGGCGCTCACGGGCGGGACCCGCCCAGGGCTCGTAGCGCTCGGCGGGGAGGAGCTCGCCGGCGTAGCCGGCGGCGGCGCGCCGGCACGTCTCGGCGTCGCCGCTCCCGATCGCCGCCTCGGCGGCAACCTCGAAGGCCCCGGCGTCGGTCTCGACGTCGGCGTCGGGCCAGAGCGCCACCATGCTGTGGTCGAGCACCACGGCGCGACGGTCGGCGAAGTGGCGTCGCACCAGGCTGGCGGCCTTGTGGAGGTTCGCCGCCCCGGCGTCGGCGTCGAGGTGGCCGAAGAGGGCCTCGATGGCGACGTCACGCGCCAGGCGACGCCCGGGAGCGAGGGCGAGCAGCGCCATCAGCTGCCGCGGGCGGCGCGCCAGGTCGGTCGTAGGCCTCGAGCGCCCGTCGACGTCCACGGCGAGCTCACCGAGGAGACGGATGCGCACGCCCACCGCGCCATGTTCGCGCGTCCCCACCGTTGACCAGCCGCGGCGCTCGCCGACACGGCCCCGGGCGCCGTCTCGTCGGCCGGCACACCGGAAGCCGGGCCCGCACCGACGAGAGTCTGACCGGACGAAGGGGAACCCGTGTCGCCGGCCCGGGACCCGGGGGCGGCCCTCCGGCGCCGAGCTACGGTACGGGCGCTGACTGAAGGGTGGCTAGGGTTCCGGCCCCGAACGGGGGTGCCTGGTCCGAGCTCCACGGAAGGCCCACACAGCGGGCTCGCACCTCAACGGACAAAAGCCTCGAGGGGGTAGGTCGGCACGTCCTTGCGCGTGCTGATCTTGGAGGCTGTCCAATGCCCGGGCATACCCGTGTCGTCGTCGTCGGCGTGTTCGTCACGCTGCTGTGGAGCTCGTCGTGGGTGCTGGTGCGCTGGGGGGACGCACGAGCGCTCGACCCCATCGACTTCGCCGCCTCCCGCTACGTGCTCGCCAGCACCGTGCTGGTGGGGACCGTCCTCGCCCGGCACCGGCGGGCCGCGGCCGCGCTGTTGCGGGCCCCGGGGGCGCTCCGGCGGGTCGCCGTGCTCGGCGTCACCTACTACGCCGTCACCCAGGCCGCTCAGTTCGTCGCCATCGTGCACCAGCCGGCGGCGACGACGAGCCTGCTCTTGTCGGCCACATCCTTCGTGGTCGCCCTCCTCGCCTTCGTCGTGCTGGG
>WHTX01000415.1 GCA_009377505.1 Acidimicrobiia bacterium | reverse complement strand
GACAACTGCCGACCCGACTCCGGCTTCACCCACCCAACACGAGGCACCCGCCCAAACTACACCAATGTGACCCTAACTGAACGGTATTGGCGCTAGCCCTGATCTTTCATTCGAGCTCGCTCGAGCTGGTCAGCCAGTTGCCCGCAGGGCTCGCCCGACCAGCTGCCATCCTGTTCAGGGGCCTGGCCGCGAGCCTCATGAAAGATCAGGGCTAGTGCGGCGACCAGGCCCATGTCGGGGGCCAGGCTCGGCCTGACCTGGGCCTGCGGGGCCCTCGCGGCTCGCCGCGCACCGCCGAGGCCAGTCCCAGCGGCCCCGGGCATGGTGGGGCCCCGCCCCACTACCCGATCGGCTGCTTCCAGGCGTCGAGGTAGGTGACCTCGGCGACGGGGCGCCGCACGGCTGCTTTGAAGTCGGTGCCCTTCGTGTAGGCGACGGGCAGCAGACCGGCCTGGGTGACGTTGTCCGGGATGCCGAGCAGGGCCTTCGTCTCCTCCTCCCTGCCGAGGTGGACGGTGGTGAGGCAGCTCCCGAGGCCGCGGCTGCGCAGAGCGAGCTGGAAGCTCCACATGGCGGGGATGACCGAGCCGTAGAGGGCAGCCGGGTCCCAGCCCTTGCTCCCCGGCCTGCCCAGCACGCACGGGATCACGAGCACAGGTGCCCTGGCCATGTTGTCGGCGAGGTACGCGGCCGAGCCCATGACCCGGCCGATCTGGCTGCCGGCCTCGGCCTTGGCCGCCGCCCCCCGCAGGTAGTCGCCCCCGGCGTCGTTGTAGAGGCGGGCGAGCTCGTCCTTCTTGGCCTGGTCGCGCACCACGAGCCAGCGCCAGCCCTGGGTGTTGGAGCCGGTCGGGGCTTGGATGGCGAGCTGCAGGCACTCGAGCAGCACGTCGTCGGGGACGGGGCGCTCGAGGTCGAGGCGCTTGCGCACCGAGCGCGTCGTGCTCAAGAGGGCGTCCACCTGGGCGAGATCGAACTCCATGGCCGCATTGTCCCCCGCCGGGCCTCGTCGCGCCCGCCGGGGGCCGGCGACGGTGGACGGTCGAGCCGCGATGTGCTCTGCTGCGGCATGCTCCGGGGGGATCGTCCTGGCCGTGCCGCCGTCGCCGAGCCCGCGGTGGTAGTGCCCCGCCAGGCGTGGCTGACCCTGGCCCTCACCTCGACAGCAGCCTTCATGGTCGCCCTCGAGGTGACGGTCATCTCCTTGGCCCTGCCCCAGATCCAGGACGCCTTCTCGGGGGCGAGCTTCTCGACGCTGTCGTGGATCTTCAACGCCTACAGCATCGGCGTGGCCTCCTTGCTGCTGGTGGCGGGGTGGGCGTCGGACCTCTACGGGCGCAAGAAGCTGTTCCTCGTGGGCATGGCCATCTTCGCCGTGGGCTCGCTCGGCTCGGGGATGGCCCCGAACGTCGAGTTCCTGATCGGCGCCCGCTTCGTACAGGCGGTGGGCGGGGCGATGCTGTTCCCCTCGGGCCTGGCCCTGATCCTCGCCGTGTTCCCGGTGTCCAAGCGGCAGATGGCCATCGGCATCTGGGCGGCGACCGGTGGGCTGGCAGCGGCCGTGGGCCCCTCGATCGGCGCCCTGCTCGTCGAGGCGTTCAGCTGGCGGGCGGTGTTCCTCATCAACGTGCCGATGGCCACCATGGCGGTGGTGCTCGGGCCGCGGGTGCTCGTCGAGTCGAGGGCCGAGGGCGTCAGCCGCGGCGTGGACGTGGTCGGCGTGCCCCTCGCCTCGCTGGGCGTCGGGGCCGGGGTGGTCGGCATCGTCCAGGGCCGCGACTGGGGCTGGACGTCGCCGAAACTGGTCGTCGCCCTGGTAGCGGCCGTGGCCCTCGTGACGGCCTTCGTGGTCCGCTCCCGCCGCCACCCGGCGCCCCTCTTCGACCTGTCCCTCCTGCGCATCCGCTCCTACCGGGTGGGCCTCGTGGGCTCGTTGCTGTTCTCGGCCGGGTTCTTCGGGAGCTGGGTGCTGCTGCCGACGTTCATCCAGCGCTTCTGGGGCTGGTCGGTGCTGGAGACCGGCCTGGCGCTCATCCCCGGCTCCCTGGTGTCAGCGGTGCTGTCCGGCCCGATCGGCTCGGTGGTGGACCGATTCGGTCACCGGCTGGTCGTGGCCGTCGGCGGCGCGTTGGCCTCGTTGGGCTGGCTCGGGATCGCCGTGTTCATGGGGACCGAGCCGCGCTTCGTGGTGGGCCTGCTCGTGCCGAACCTGGTCATGGGCCTCGGCATGGCGGTGCTGTTCGGGATGCTCGTGGGCGCGTCGATGCGGGACGTGCCGCCGGCTCGCTACGGCATGGCCGGCGCCGGTCGCACGACGACCTTCCAGCTCGCCCAGGCCGTGGGCGTCGCCGTGGCCGTCGCCGTCGTCGGCCAGCCGGCGACGGCGGCGAGCGCCCTGTCGAGCTACCGGGCCGGCTGGCTGGCCTCGGCAGCCATGCTCGCCGGCGTGACGGCGGTGTTCCTGCTCTTCTACCCGGCGGCGACCGAGCCGGTCACCGCCCCCTAGCCCCGCCGCCCCTAGCCCTGGGCCGGCGAGGCCGTAGCGGTCGGTGAGGGGAGGGACGGGCCGGCCGGGCCTGGGGCTGCGGCGGTCCTGCCGTGGCCGGGTGCGTGCGAGCGCGCCTGCCGGCAACGAGCGCACCCAGGCAGCCGGCCGGCGCCTTTGCTCGGGGCTTCGGGTGCGCGCCAGCCCGCCTGCCGGCAACGAGCGCACCCGGGGCTCGGCCGCCGGCGCCTCATCGCCCCGCCGGCTAGCCCAGCCGCCGTGCGGGCCGGTCCGGGTGCGCCCGGCCCGCCTGCCGGCAACGAGCGCATCCAGACGAGTAGTTCCAAGGGCCCGGGAGGCCGTAGCGGTCCGTGGGGAGAGGACGGGCCGGCCGGGGGCCCCCGCTGGGGCGGCCTTGTGCAGCAACAGCGGGGCGCGTGTGACGACGTGCTGGGGCGGGGTGCGACCACAGTGCCGCTCGGGGTCGCCAGCCGGGGGGCGGGGGCAGACGGTCTGGTCCTGACCGGCAGGGGCAGCTGCCTTCGGGTCGAGGCTCCCGGAGCTCGAAGACGCTGCGAAGGACGACCGGTCGGGCGCTTGTCGCTTCGGCTGTTCCAGCAGCGAGTCCACTCCGGGGTGAGCGTGCCGCGCCGTGCGGACGCTGCGTACGCTGGGGGAGGCGCCAGTCCCGGGAGGAATGGCCATGGGCCCCGAGGCAAACCGACCGCCGAAAGTCCCGCCGCGGTGGTTCGTGCACGTGGCTTGGCGCGTTCATCGAGCGCTCTACAGGCTCAGTGGCGGCCGCTTCCTGTGGACCACGTCGAACAAGCGCGGCTGGGGCGCGCTGCGCCTGACGACCGTCGGGCGGAAGTCCGGGCAAGAACGCAACGTCATCATCGGCTACGTCGAGGACGGCCCGAATCTCGTCGTGCTCGCGATGAACGGCTGGCAGCAGGGCCATCCCTCGTGGTGGCTCAATCTCGAGGCGCACCCGGATGCCGTCGTTCGCCTCGCGGGCCAGCGTGTGCGCCCGGTGCGCGCGCTCCCGGTGGCGGGCAAGGAGCGTGATCGACTGTGGCAGCGCTGGGTCGCGGTCGAACCTCAGCTGGACGGCTACGCCGGCCGGCGGTCGACGGAGACGCCCCTGATCGTCCTCGAACCGCGCGACGGGCCCGCGTGACACCAAGCGAGGACGCCTTCCTGGCCAAAGGCACCGGCGGGCCATCGAACCGCGGCGGATCTTGGACCGTCACGGTGCAGCATCCGTCTCGGTAGCCGCTCCCCGCCGCTCGGGCGCTTCGCTCCGCTCGATGCCTCCCGCTCCCCGCCGCTCGGGCGCTTCGCTCCGCTCGATGCCTCCC
>WHTX01000414.1 GCA_009377505.1 Acidimicrobiia bacterium | reverse complement strand
GCCGTCACCGTCGGGCGTGAGCACCAGGTCCGGGCGCCGGCCGACGTCCACCCGGCCCTCGGCCTTGCCGTCGCGGGCCTGGACCACGAGCACCTGCCCGGCCGTCGGCAGCAGCACGTACACCCAGTCGCCCACGGCGACGGGGTGGCTGACCTCCGTGTTCGGGTCGGTCACCTTGACCTTGCCCACCCAGCCCCCGTCGACGCCGAGGCCGTGCAGCTCGCCGGTGGTGGCGTTCAGCAGCCAGTTGGCTGCAGCGTTGGTGCCCTGGCCGGTGAGGAGGCGGTCGTCGGGCGACCCGGGCAGCTCGCCCTTGCGGATCTCGCTGAGGTCGGAGAGCCGGCGCAGCGACTCGGTGCGGTCGGTCAGGTTGCGCACGAGGATGCCCTCGTCGGTGCGGGACAGCTCGAGCTCGTCCCCGGCGCCGCCCACCGAGACGGTGGCCACCACGCCCTGGCGGTTCGCCTTGACCAGCTCGCCGTCGGTGCGGTTGACGAGAACGGCGGCATCGGTGGCCGCCAGCACGCCCCGCCAGTCGCCACGGCCCAGCTCGACCTGCCGGCGCAACAGGTTCTCGAGATCGAACCACTCGAGGAGGCCGGCGCGGCGGTCGAGCACGGCGAGGGCGTCGACATCCCCGGCGGCGAGCAGTTCCAGGACCCCGCCGTCGCCGACCTCCACGGTCACCCGGTCGTCGGGCTCGCCGGGCCGACCGAGGCGGCTGAGGGTGGCCTTGGTGGCGTTGAGCAGGAACGTCGTCCCCCCCACCACCGTCGACTCGTAGTCGCGCCCTCCGCGACGAGGTCGCCGGCCTCCCCCAGGGACCCGGCCACGTGTTCGCTCGCCCCTGCGCCCCCGCCGCACCCACCGAGCAGCGCGGCCACCAACGCGCCGAGCAGCAGCACCACGAGACCCCGACGCACCCGTCCACGCACCGTGCCCATACCGCAGGCGGCGGCGCGGCGGCCCCACCAGCCCGGTGTCCCCCAGCCGGGCACCTGACGTAATGGTCAAGTACGCTCGCCCGCAGATCCGCTCAGGAGAAGGGGGCCGGCCGTGAAGTTCGGGATCTTCTACGAGCTGTCCGTGCCACGACCGTGGACGCGCGAGTCGGAGCGCACGGTCTACATGAACGCGCTCGAGCAGGTGCGCCTGGCCGACCAACTCGGTTTCGACCAGGTCTGGGCCGTCGAGCACCACTTCCTCGAGGAGTACTCGCACTCGTCCGCGCCCGAGCTCTTCCTCACCGCCTGCGCCATGCAGACCGAGAAGATCCGGGTGGGGCACGGGATCGTCATCTGCGTGCCCGAGTTCAACCACCCCATCAAGATCGCCGAGCGGGCGGCCGTGCTCGACATCCTCTCGAACGGGCGCCTCGAGCTCGGCACGGGCCGGTCAGCCACCTGGACCGAGCTCGGCGGCTTCCAGGCCGACGTGGACGAGACGAAGCGGAGCTGGGACGAGTACGTCCACGTCATCCCCCAGATGTGGATGAACGAGCGCTTCGGCTACGAGGGCCGCTTCCATTCCATGCCCTCGCGGGCCGTGCTCCCCAAGCCCGTCCAGCGGCCCCACCCCCCGCTGTGGGTGGCCGTCTCGTCGCCGGGCACGGAGCAAGACGCCGCCGACCGGGGCCTGGGCTGCCTCGGCGTGACGTTCTCCTCCTTCAAGGAGCAGGAGCTGAAGGTCCAGACGTACCGCAAGCGCATCCAGACCTGCACGCCGGCCGGGGCGTTCGTGAACGAGCAGATCAACACGGTGAACTTCCTCTACTGCCACGACGACGCCGGGGAGGCCTACCGCACCGGCGTCGGCATGATGCAGAACTTCCAGTACCTCGCCGGGCAGCTCGACATGGCAAAGGAGGCCTACCCAACGAAGTCCTATCCCACGGCGGGACTGCTCTCCGCCGTGCGCCGCCAGGCTGTCTCGCCCGGCGAGGGGAATGCCGCGCCCGAGGGCATTGCCATCGGCAACCCCGACCACATCACAGGCGAGCTCAAGAAGTGGGAGGCTTCGGGCGTCGACCGGGTGAACTTCCTGCTCAACGCATCCGAGCTGATCCCCCAGGAGCAGGTGCTGGAGTCGCTTCGGCTCTTCGCCAGCGAGGTCATGCCCGCCTTCGCCAGCGGGAGGGCCTGAGCAGTGCCCATCTTCGGCCGGGCCGACGTCGACGCGCTGCTCCCCACCGCCCCGGTGATCGCCGGCCTGCGCCCCGCGCCCTGGGAGCTACCGGAGGCCGAGCTGCTCCAAGCCACCTTCGAGGTGGTGGAGGACCCGGCGCTGACCCTCACCCCGCCGGCCCTGCACCCCTCGATCCCGCCCTACGCCGCCTTCAACGTGACCCGCTTCCCCGACACGCCGGTCGGCCCGTTCACCCTCGCCCAGGTGCGGCTGGTGTGCCGCGCCGGCATTCGGCCGCGGGGCTACCTCCTCGGCGCCGTGTGCGACTCGCCCGACGCCGTGGCGGCGCTGCGCTCGGCGTGGGGCTACCGGGTGGGCTTGGGCGAGGTGGTGCTCTCCCAGCGCCACGACCGGGTGCGGGGCACGGTGGCGGTCGGCGGCCGCACGATCATGGACCTGACCATGGAGGACGGCGAGCCCATCGGGTCGAGCGACCTGCAGCTCGTCGCCAACCTGCACCTCGTGCGGGAATCGGAGGAGGACCGCGCCGGCGTGCTCATCCAGGTCGACCCGGAGTACGCCATCCACAGTGCCGAGCGGGGCCGGCCCGAGCTCGCCGTCTACGACGGCGAGGCCTGGGGAACGGGCGGGGGCTTGGATCCCCACTTCCCCATCGTGGCCTTCACGTGCACGGCCGACACCGACCTGCCCGCCATGCGCTTCACCCTCGACCCGCGCCGGCCCGCCTTCGAGGGGACCCGTCGCATCGAGGTCGCCGCCTGAACCGGCCCAGGGCGCGGGCACGAGCTGGCGGACGAGCCGGCCCAGGGCGGTCGAGTTGGACGTGGCCCAGGGCGGTCGAGTTGCACGTGGCCCCGCGATGGGCCCGGTCCCTCGTTCGGCTGCAACACTGCGGGACGTGGCTCCGCTGTTCCGCTACGACGACGACCTGCTCGAGCGCTTCCCAACCACGCGGGGCGGAGTGGTCCACGTCCGTGGGGCGGCCAACGGGGCGTCGCCCACGGCTCTGGCCGACGAGCTCGCCGCGGAGCAGGAGGCGGCCCGACACCGGCTCGATGGCCGGGGCCCTGCCGACCTCCCCTCCATCGCGGCCTGGAGGCGGGCGTTCTCGGCCTTCGGGGTGGAGCCGACGAAGTACCGCAACGCTGCCGAGGCGCTGCTCCGACGGGTGGTCAAGCGGGGGGACCTGCCGGCCATCAACCTGCTGGTCGACGTGGGCAACCTGGTCAGCGTGCGCCACGCCCTGCCCGTGGCCGTCTTCGACGTGGCCCGGGCGCCGGGCGGGCTCGTGGTGCGCACGGCCACGGGCGAGGAGAGCTTCGACGACCTCGGGGGCACCGAGGCCACGCGGCCCGTGCCGGGCGAAGTCGTCTTCGTGGACGAGGACGGGGCGGTGGCGGCGCGGCGGTGGTGCTGGCGCCAGTCCACGGTGCACGCGGCACGGCTGGGGACGACCGAGGCGCTCATCACCGTGGAAGCGCACCACGAAGGCGCCGAGGAGGACGTCGCTGCAGCCCTGGCCAGCTTCCGGGACCTCTTCGCCCGCCACCAGCCGTCTGTCCTGGTGACCACCGCCGAGCTCAGCCCCAACCGCCCCGCCTTCCACCTCCCCTGATCCGTGCCCGCCGAACGGGCCGGCGCGGGCGGGCCGGGCCGGCACGGGCGGCACGGGCGGCACGGGCGGCACGGGCGACGGCGGGCCGGCGGGCCGGCG
>WHTX01000413.1 GCA_009377505.1 Acidimicrobiia bacterium | reverse complement strand
GGCGGCGGCGATCTCCTCGAGCTGGAAGCGCAGAAGGTCGGCCTCCCGGGCGCGGGCGCGGTCGTCGCCGCCGAGCCCGGCCAGCTCGACCTCGAGCCGGCTCACCTCGCCAGCCCGTGCCCGCATCGGCCCGAGGTCGGTGCCGGCGAAGTTGTCGAGCGCCTGGCGCTGAGCCGACGGTTGCAGCAGGGACTGGTGGGCGTGCTGGCCGTGGAGGTCGACGAGGCGCTCACCGAGCTCGCTGACCTCGGCGAGGGACGCCGCCCGCCCGTCGACGTAGGCGCGGGACCGGCCGCTACGGGGCACGACCCTGCTGAGGACGAGCTCCCGGCCGTCGAGCAGGAACCGCCCGTCGACCCGGGCCTCCTCGGCGCCGGGCCGGACGAGGAGGGGCTCGGCCCGGCCGCCGACGAGCAGCTCGATGGCCTCGACGACGAGCGTCTTGCCCGCCCCGGTCTCCCCGGTCACGGCCGTCATGCCCCCGGCCAGGCGGATCGAGAGGCTCTCGATGACGCCCAGGTTCTCCACGTGGAGCTCGTCGAGCACGCGCCGTCACCTCCCGCTGTGGGGCCAGCTCATCGGTCGTTGAGGCCGAACTTGGACTTGAGGATGCCGAGGAAGTTGCGCGGCGCGAACGTGACCAGGCGCGCCGGCTTGTCGAGCGCCGTGCAGGTCAGCGCCATGCCCTCGGTCAGGGTGGCGAGCTCCCGCCCGTCGAGGAACAGCTTGGCCGGGCGGTAGCTGGCCACCTCGATGCGCACCACGGTGTCGGGCTCGAGGACGAGGCTGCGGTCGAAGAGCATGTGCGCGGCCACCGGGGTGAGCACGAGCGCCCGGTGGCTCGGCGCCACGATGGGCGCCCGGGCGGAGAGGGCGTAGGCGGTCGAGCCGGTGGGGGTGGCGATGATGAACCCGTCCGCGGTGTAGGTGAAGGGCTCGCCGTCGATGCTGACCCGCAGGCGCACGGTGTGCCCGAGCGGGGTCTTCTCGAGCACGGCTTCGTTGAGCGCCGCCCCGCTCGGGCCGCCCTCCACGGCGACGTGGAGCATCATGCGCTCCTCGATGCGGTGCTCGCCGGCGAAGAAGCGCTCGACGGCGGTGCGGAAGCCGGGCGGCTCGACCTCGACGAGGTAGCCGAGCTGGCCCACGTTGATGCCGAGGACGGGCACGCCGGCCGTGGCGACGAGGTCCACCGTGCGCAGCATCGTGCCGTCCCCGCCGATGCTCACGGCCAGGTCGACGCAGCCCCGCTCGATCGTCCCCGCGGCGAGGTCGAGCCGGCCGAGCAGCGCGGCGTCGTCGGCCGGCAGGCGGACCTCGTGCCCGGCGGCGGTGAGCCAGCCGATGGCGTCGGTGGCGAGGCTCGCGGCCTCGCCGCGGTGCTGGTGGGTGACGAGCAGGACGGAACCCAAGGATCAGCTCTCCGTCAGGGCGCCGAGGTCGAGCGCCGCCGTGGCGGCCACAGCTCCTCGGCGCAGGTGCAAGGGGAACTCGACGTTGCCGGCGCCGCCCCTGATCGGCGAGCGGCAGGCGTCGACCGCCGGGGCGCCCGCCGCGGCGAAGGCCCTGGCTGTGGCGCCGAGCGCTCGGCGCCACACGTCGGGGTCGCGGATGACGCCCTTGGCCCGGGAGACCTCGGCCCGGCCCGCCTCGAACTGGGGCTTGACCAGCACCACCAGGTCGGCGCCGTCCGCGGCCAGGGCGACGAGCGTGGCGGAGACGACGGTGAGGGAGATGAAGGAAAGGTCGGCGACCACGAGCCCGAAGGGCGCCCCCAGCGCACCAGGCCCCACGTCGCGCAGGTTCACCCGCTCGAGGACCTCGACGCGGGGGTGCTCGCGGATGCGAGGGTGGAGCTGGCCGTGGCCCACGTCGAGGGCGACCACCGAGGCGGCGCCCCGCTGCACCAGGCAGTCGGTGAAGCCCCCCGTCGACGCGCCGGCGTCGAGGCAGCGGCGGCCCTCGACCACGATGCCGAAGCGCTCGAGGGCGGCGTCGAGCTTGTCCCCGCCCCGGCTCACGAACCGGGGGGGCGGGCCGAGGACCACGACCGGCTCCCCCGCCGCCACCAGCCGGTCGACCTTGGCGGCGGGGGCGCCGGCGACGAGCACGCTGCCGGCGCCGACGAGCTGGCGGGCGTGGTCGCGCGAGGTCGCGAGGCCGCGCCGGACCAGCTCCGCATCGAGACGCCGACGACCCGTCACGGGCTCAACCGGTCACGGCTCAGCGCAGCTCGGCCTCGACGGCGGCGACGAGGTCACCGGCGACCAGGTCGGGGGTCGGCTCGACGGGCAGGTCGCCTGGCCCGGTGACCCCCGAGAGCACGAGGGCGAAGCGGTAGCCCAGGGCGCGGGCGAAGAGGCCGTCGGTGTCGGGGCGGTCGCCGACCATGACGCCTCCCGCCCCGAGGCGCCGCCGGACGTGGGCGACCATGGGCACGTGCGGCTTGCCGGCCACGGTGGCCTCCACCCCGCTGGCCACGGCGATGGAGGCGAGTATGGCGCCCCCGCCGGGGATGGGGCCGTCCGGGGTGGGGTAGGTGGGGTCGTCGTTGGTGGCGAGCAGGCGGGCGCCCCGGCGCACGGCGCGGGCGGCGACGGTCATGCGCTCGTAGTCGAAGTCCCGGTGGTAGCCGACGACCACCACGTCGGCGTCGCCCTCGCCCACGACGGCCACGCCCCGGTCGAGGAGCGCCTCCCGCACCCCGGGCCCGGCACAGACGAGGGCGACCTCGTCGGTGGAGACGAGGTCGGCGGCGACCACGGCGGAGGTCACCACCTGCCCGGCTGCGGAGATGCCCATGCCCGCCAGCTTCTCCTCGACCTCGCGGACCCGTACGGCCGAGTTGTTCGTGACGAAGAGGACCGGGTGGCCGGCCTCCCGCAGCTGCGCCACGGCGTCGGAGGCGCCGGGGATCGGCTTGTCCGCCAACCAAACGACCCCGTCGAGGTCGAGCGCCCAGCCTGTCGGCGCGTCGCCACGAAGAGGGGCCGGTCGGGAGCCTGCCGGGAAGGTCATTCCCGCTCAGTCTCGCGCGGGTGGATCGGCGCCAGCGGACTCGCGACACTGCGGGGATGCTCGACCGCTCCGCCATCGACGCCGTGGTGTTCGACATCGGCGGCGTCTTCCTCATCCCCCACGGCCCCTCCGTGCGAACCTGGTTCGACGGCGAGGGCTTCGTCGTCGCCGTCGACGACGACGCCTACCACCGCGCCCACTACGAGGGGGTGCGGGCGCTCGCCGCTCTCGACCACCGCCTCGCCGAGACCGACCCCGAGTTCTGGAGCCACTACGACCACGCCTACCTCGCCGCCATCGGCATCAACGAGGACCGCCTCGTCGACGCCCGCGCCGCCTTCGGGCGGCTGTTCGCTGCGCCGAGCCTGAAGATGTGGACCGGCGTGGTCGAGGCCAACGTGGCCGGGTTCGCCCGCATCGTCGCATCGGGCATGCCCACGGCCATCGTCTCCAACAACGACGGCACCGCCGAGGCCCAGTTGCTCGAGCACAAGATCTGCCAGGTCGGCCCGGGCGAGCTGTCCACGGTCGTGTGCGTGGTCGACTCGACGCTGCTCGGTGTGGCCAAGCCGGACCCGGCGATCTTCACCCCTGCCCTCGAGGCTCTGGGCGTCGAGGGCGACCGGGCGCTCTACGTGGGGGACACGGTGCACGCCGACGTGGCCGGGGCTCGTGCTGCCGGGCTGCAGGTGGTCCAGCTCGACCCCTATGACCTGCACGCCGACTTCGACCACGCCCGCTTCCCCGACGTGGGCGCGCTCGCCGACTGGTTGCTCGTGCCATGACCACCAACGTTCGCCGCGTTCACGCCGGCGATGGTGGTCATGGCACGACAACTGAGCGGTGCCCGGGCCAGCACGAGGGCCGGCTGGCGCCGCCGGC
>WHTX01000049.1 GCA_009377505.1 Acidimicrobiia bacterium | reverse complement strand
CTCGAGCCGGCCAGGGCGGCGTTGGGGTCGGCGCCGCCGTGCTCGATGATCCACGTGGTGGCCTGCTGCAGGTGGGCGAGCTCGGCCGCGAGGTGCCGGCGCACGGGGGCCAGCTCGTCGCCGGCCGCGGCCAGCGCGGCGTCCGCAGCGGCGATCTCGGCGAAGAGGTCGGCGACCGAGGCACCGGCGCGCACAGGCAGCTTGCGGGCGACGAGGTCGGCAGCCTGGATGCCGTTCGTCCCCTCGTAGATGGGGGCGATGCGGCTGTCGCGGTAGTGCTGGGCGGCACCCGTCTCCTCCACGTATCCCATCCCGCCGTGGACCTGGAGGGCGAGCGAGGTGAGCTCGACGCCCAGGTCGGTGCCGAACGCCTTGCACACCGGGGTCAGCAGGCCGACGACCTCGGTGGCCCGCTGGCGCGCCGACGCGTCGGGGTCGTGCTTGGAGCGGTCGATCGAGGCGGCGTTGAGGTACATCAGGCAGCGCAGGCCTTCGTTGTAGGCCTTGATGGTCATGAGCATCCGGCGCACGTCGGGGTGCTCGATGATGGGGCTGACCTCACCGGCGGGCGCACCGACGGCCCGGCCCTGGTGGCGCTCCTGGGCGTAGCCGAGTGCCTGCTGGTAGGCGCGCTCGCTCACCGAGAGGCCCTCGAGCCCGACCGACAGCCGGGCGTTGTTCATCATCGTGAACATGTAGCGCATCCCGGCGTTCTCCTCGCCGATCAGCTCGCCCACGGCGCCCTCGCCGCTGTCGCCGAAGGACAGCACGCAGGTGGGGCTGGCATGGATGCCGAGCTTGTGCTCGATGGAGACGCACGTGACGTCGTTCGCGGCCCCGGGGCTGCCGTCCGGGCCGACCAGGCGCTTGGGCACGATGAAGCAGGAGATGCCCCGCGTACCGGGCGGTGCGCCGGGGATGCGGGCCAGCACGAGGTGGACGATGTTCTCGGTCAGGTCGTGCTGGCCGTAGGTGATGAAGATCTTCTGGCCGAAGATGCGGTAGCTGCCGTCGCCCTGGGGCACGGCCCGGGTGGTGAGCGCCCCCACGTCCGAGCCGGCCTGGGGCTCGGTGAGGTTCATCGTGCCGGTCCACTCGCCGGCGACCATGCGGGTGAGGTACGTCTGCTGCTGCACCTCGCTCCCGTGGTGCAACAGGGCGTCTATGGCGCCCTGGGTGAGGAGCGGGCACAGGGAGAAGGCCATGTTCGCCGAGGTGAGCATCTCCTGCATGGCGAGGCCGACGACCCAAGGGAAGCCGCCTCCGCCGAGCTCGGGGGGGAAGGGCACCGAGGGCCAGCCGGCCTCGGCGTAGCGGGCGTACGCCGAGGCGAACCCCTCGGGGGTGGTCACGCTGCCGTCCTCGTTGCGCTGGCTGCCCTGCGTGTCGCCGACCCGGTTGAGGGGGGCGACCACCTGGCTCATGAAGCGGCCGCACTCCTCGAGCACGCCTCGGACGGTGTCGAGGTCGGCGTGGGCGAAAGCGTCCCAGCCGGCGATCTCGTCATATCCCACGACGTGGCCGAGCACGAAGGCCATGTCGTGGAGGGGCGCCGTGTAGTCCGTCACGAGGTCGAGCCTAACCATGAAGGCCTGGCCAGCACGGCCCGGACGCGACGGCGGGAGGCCGCGACAGCAGCCCCCCACCGGCAACCCTCGACGAGGCTCGAGCCCCGCGCGGGCGGTGCGGTCAGACACGCTCCATGGTGGCGTTGCCGCCGTGGTAGGCGGTCTCGCTGTGCTCGGCGAGGTCGAGGCCGACCTCCTCGATCTCGGGCGAGACGCGCACGCCGATGGTGGCGGCGAGCACCTTCATGATGGCGAAGGTCACCACGAAGGAGAAGATGATCGTGGAGACGTTGGCGAGGAGTTGCTCGCCGAGGAGGGCGAGGCCGCCGCCGAGGAACAGGCCTTCCTTGAACTCGCCACCGAAGAAGGTCGGGTCGGCGAAGAAGCCGATCAGCAGCGAGCCGACGAGCCCGCCGACGAAGTGGACGCCGACCACGTCGAGGGCGTCGTCGTAGCCGGCCTTGAACTTGACCCGGACGGCGTAGCAGCAGACGACGCCGGCGATGAGGCCGATGACGATCGGGGACATGCCGGCCACGAAGCCCGCGCCCGGCGTGATGGCCACCAGGCCGGCGACGATGCCCGACGCCGCGCCGAGGTTCGTGAAATGGCCGTCGCGGATGCGCTCCACCACCGCCCAGGCGAGACCGGCGGCCGCGGCGGCGAGGAAGGTGTTGACGAAGGCCTGGATGGCCGTGCCGTTGGCGCCGAAGGCGGAGCCGGCGTTGAACCCGAACCAACCGAGCCAGAGGATCCCGGTGCCGAGCATGACGAGGGGCATTGAGTGGGGCGGGTGGCCCTCGGTCGGCCAGCCGCGGCGCTTGCCCAGGACCATGACCGCGGCGAGGGCGGCGATCCCGGCGTTGACGTGGATGACCGTGCCGCCGGCGAAGTCGAGCGAGCCCCGCGAGCCGAGCCAGCCGGTCAGGCCGTCACCCCAGACGCCGCCGTAGACCCAGAACGACACCGGGCAGTACACGAGCACCACCCAGGCCGGGACGAAGATGGCCCATGCCGAGAACTTCATCCGGTCCGCCACCGCACCCGAGATGAGCGCCGGCGTGATCGAGGCGAACATGCCGAGGAAGGCGAACGCCAGCAACGTCGACCCGCCACCCTCGTCGGTGATCTTCATGTCCTTGAGGAAGGCCCAGTCAAGGTTGCCGATGACCGACCCGCCACCGCTGTAGGCCAGCGAGAACCCGATGACCGCCCAGACGACCGGCACGATGAGCAGGCACCAGAAGTTCATCATCAACATGTTGAGCACGTTCCGGCTCCGGTCCATGCCTCCGTAGAAGAGGGCGAGGCCCGGTGTCATGAACAGCACGAGCGCTGATGAGGTCAGCACCCACGCTGCGTCGCCTGCGTCCATATCCACTCCCCGGCGTCGACGTACGAAGCGCCGACAGAGTGCCGTGACCATGTTTCCTGCGTGTTTCCGCTCCTTGTTTCGAGCATGAACGTGCGACGGGGCACTCCCGGCGGCCGGGCGGCCCGGGCGCTACTCTCGCCTGCGGTGTGCCGGGAAGTCTGGTCGGCGATGGTCTCTCCCTTCCCCCTCCTATGGCCGCCCTCCTCAGCCTCCACCTGATCGCCGCCGTCATCGCGCTCGCGGCCGGCCCGCGCCTCGGTCGCTGGGCCCTGGTCGTCGCAGCCGCGCCGCCGACGGCCGCGCTCGTGTGGCTGGCAAGCCAGGCCGCTGACGTGCTCGACGGGCAGGTGGTGAGCCAGCGGATGGGCTGGCTCGACGAGCTCGACGTGTCGTTCTCCTTCGGCCTCGACGGGTTCGCCCTACTGATGGGCCTCATCGTCGCCGGCATGGGCGCACTGATCCTCGGCTACGCCGCCAGCTACTTCGACGCGAGCACCTCGCCCCGGTACCTGGCCCGCTTCGCCGGCTACTTCGTCGCCTTCGCCGGGGCGATGCTCGGCCTCGTCCTCGCCGATGACCTGTGGACGATGCTCGTGTTCTGGGAGGCGACCTCGGTGACGTCGTTCCTCCTCATCGGCCTCGACGACGAATCGGCGGGGGCCCGCGCCGCCGCCCTGCGGGCGCTGCTCGTCACCGGGGCTGGTGGGCTCGCGCTGCTTGGCGGGGTGGCGCTCCTGGGCGTGACGACGGGGACCACCTCCTTCGCCGCGCTGGCCGCCGACCCACCGAGCGGTGCGGCCATCGAGGCCAGCCTGGTGCTGCTCCTCCTGGGGGCGTTCACGAAGTCGGCCCAGGTGCCGTTCCACTTCTGGCTGCCCGGGGCCATGGCCGCCCCCACGCCGGTGAGCGCCTACCTGCACTCGGCCACCATGGTGAAGGCGGGCGTCGTGCTCGTCGCCCGGCTGGCGCCGGTCTTCGCCTTCATCGCCTGGTGGCGCCCCCTCCTCGTCACCGTCGGCTGCCTCACGATGCTGGTCGGGGGCCTGCGGGCCCTGCGCCAGGTGGACGCCAAGCTGTTGCTGGCCCACGGCACCGTCTCCCAACTCGGCCTGCTGGTCGTGCTGCTCGGCGCGGGCTTCCCCGCGGTCACGGCTGCCGGTGTGGCCATGCTGGCCGCCCACGCCCTCTTCAAGGCAGCCCTCTTCCTCGTCACCGGCATCGTCGACCACGCCACCGGCTCTCGCGACATCCGGTGCGTGAGCGGTGTGGGCGCAGCGTTGCCGTGGCTGGCTGGGCTCGCCGCCGTGGCGGCGGCCTCCATGGCCGGCGTCGTCCCGCTGTTCGGGTTCGTGGCCAAGGAGGCCGCCCTCGACGCCCTGCTCGACGCCTCGGGCCCCTGGGGGGTGGTCGCCCTGGTCGGGGTTTGTGTGGGCTCGGTGCTGACCGTCGCCTACACGCTCCGCTGGTTCGTGGGCATGTTCGGCACGCGCCGGGCCGCGCCGGTGAACGGAGCGCTGGTCCACGTGCACCACCCGCCCTCGGGTTGGTTCGTCACGCCGGTGGTGCTGCTCGCCGGGCTCACCGCCGTCGCCGGCCTCGTGCCGTCTGTCGCCGAGGGGCTCTTCGACGCTGCCGCCCAGTCCCTCGACGAGGCGAGCCACGCCCACCTCGTGCTGTGGGGCGGCGTGCACCTGCCCCTCCTGCTGTCGGCCGCCATCCTCCTCGGCGGCCTCGCCCTCCACGTGGCCCTGTCGCGGGCGCCGGCCTTCTCGACGGCGGCCTGGCCCTCGGGCGAGCGGTGCTACCAGGCGCTCCTCGACGGCCTGTTGCGCGGGTCGCTGCGGGTGACGGCGGTGAGCCAGACGGGGTCACTGCCGGCCTACGTGGGCAGCGTCTTCACTGTCGTCGTGGCCGCGGTCGCCGCCGCCTTCCTGGTTGGGGCCTCCCCTGGGGACCGGGAGCTGGTGCTGGCCAGCTCACCGCTGCAGGCCGTGGTGGCCGCCGCGGCCGCCGGCGCAGCGCTGGCCGCGGTGCTCGCGGGACGGCGGTTCGTCTCCGTCCTGCTCCTCGGGGCCGTCGGCTACGGGATGGCCGTCCTGTTCGTGCTGTACGGGGCGCCCGACCTCGCCCTCACCCAGTTCCTCGTCGAGACGCTCTCGCTGGTGGTCTTCCTGCTCGTGCTGCGACACTTGCCCCCGCGCTACGCCGCTCCGCCGGCGTGGGCTCCCCGGGCGCTACGGCTGGGCATCGCCCTGGCCGTCGGCGTCGGCGTCTCGGCCTTCGCCCTGGTCGCCGGCACCTCGCGCTCGGCGACGCCGATCGCCGAGGAGGTGATCGCCCGATCCGAGCCCGAGGGCGGCGGCCTGAACGTGGTCAATGTGATCCTCGTCGACATCCGGGGCATCGACACCCTGGGCGAGATCACCGTGCTGGCGGTGGCCGTCGTCGGCGTGGCCAACCTGGTCGGCGCGGCACGCCGGGCCGAGCGGGAGCGTCGTCTGCGATCTCTCGGCGAGCTCGGCCTCCCCCTCGACACGGCGGCCGACGACGTCGCCGGCCCCCAGATCGGCGCACGGTCGATCGTCCTCGACCAGGTGACGCGCATCATGTTCCACCTGATCCTGCTGGTCTCGGTCTACGTGACCTACAAGGGCCACAACGCGCCAGGGGGCGGGTTCGCCGGCGGCCTCATCGCCGGGGCCGCGTTCGCATTGCGCTTCCTCGCCGGGGGCCAGCCCCGGCTGCGGCGCTCGATCGCCGTCCCGCCGGTCGGCCTCGTCGGCACCGGCCTGTTGCTGGCCGTGGGCACGGGCCTCGGCGGCCTGGCCGCCGGCAACCAATTCCTCGAGTCGACCATCGCCAAGCCACATCTACCCCTCACCGGCGAGCTGAAGCTCGTCTCCTCGACCGTGTTCGACACGGGCGTGTACCTGCTCGTGCTCGGCGTCGTACTGACCCTGCTCGCCAACCTCGGGGCGGGCTCCGGCGAGGTCAGCCGCTCCCGCTCGGCCACCGGCGCGACGCTGCCCGACACCGCTACGGAGGCCCGCAGCGCATGAGCACCAGCGAGGACCGGAGCGAAGCGGAGGCCCGCAGCGCATGAGCACCAGCGAGGACCGGAGCGAAGCGGAGGCCCGCAGCGCATGAGCATCGTCCTCGTCGTCCTCGTCGGCGTGCTGTTCGGCGCGGGCACCTACCTCATGTTGCACCGCACGCTCACGCGCATCGTGCTCGGCATCGCCATGCTCGGCAACGGCGTGAACCTGCTGCTGCTCATCACCGGCGGGCCGTCCGGCGGCGTCCCGATCATCGGCCGGGACGGTCCCTTCACCGACCCCGTGCCCCAGGCGCTCGTGCTGACGGCGATCGTCATCGGCTTCGCCCTCCAGGCCTTCCTCCTCGCCCTCGCCTGGCGGAGCTGGACCATCGACGACAACGACGAGGTCGAGGACGACCTCGAGGACCGGCGCCTGGCCCGCGAAGCGGCCACGGCGGCACCGGACGTCGACACGGCCCAGGACGGGGGCGGTCCGACGTGAACCGGGTCGTTCCGCTCGTGGTCGCCCTCCCCCTCCTCGGTGCCGCCGTGAGCCTGCTCGCCCTGCGCCACCGCTCGCTGCAGCGAGCCGTGAGCTTCGTGCTGCTCCCCACCTCCCTCGCCGTCGCCGTCTCGCTCCTCGTCCACGTCGAGCGCACGGACACGGCCGCCGTGGCCCGCATCGGGGGCTGGCCCTCGGCCATCGGCATCACCTACGTGGCCGACCGGCTGGCCACGCTCATGCTCGTCATCGCCATGACGGTCCTGCTCGTCGTGCTCGTCTTCGCCGTCGGGCAGCGCTCCCGCGACGAGGTGTCGCCCTACTACCACCCGGCTTACCTGGTGCTCACCGCGGGCATCGCCGCCGCCTTCCTCGCCGGGGACCTGTTCCACCTCTTCGTCGCCTTCGAGGTCCTCCTCATGGCGAGCTACGTGCTCCTGACCCTGCACGGCGGGGCCGACCAGGTGCGCTCGGGGACGACCTACGTGGTGCTCAACACGATCGAGTCGCTCCTGCTCGTCTCGGCCGTCGGGCTCGTCTACGGGGCGACGGGGACGCTCAGCATGGCCGAGCTGCCCGAGCGGCTCGCCGCCCTCGACGACGGGGTGCGCATCGGCCTCCACCTGCTCCTGCTCGTGGCCTTCGGGCTCAAGGCCGCCGTGTTTCCACTGTTCTTCTGGCTGCCCGACTCCTACCCGGTGGCGCCGAGCCCGGTCACCGCCGTCTTCGCCGGGTTGCTCACCAAGATCGGCGTCTACGCCATGATCCGCACCCAGACGCTGCTCTTCCCCGACGAGCTGCGCCCGGTGCTGCTCTACGTGGCCGGGTTCACCATGATCGTCGGGGTGCTCGGGGCCATCGCCCAGAGCGACATCAAACGGATCCTGTCCTTCCACATCGTCAGCCAGGTCGGCTACATGGTGCTCGGCCTCGCCATCGGCGGGCCGGCAGCCGTGGCGGCCACGGTCTTCTACCTGCTCCACCACATCCCCGTGAAGACCTCCTTGTTCCTCGTCGAGGGCATCGTCGAGCACACGAGCGGGACGAGTGTGCTCGACCGCATCGGCGGCCTCGCCCGCCGCTCCGGCTGGCTGGCGGCGCTGTTCCTGTTCCCGGCCCTGAGCCTCGCCGGGCTCCCCCCGCTCTCGGGCTTCGTGGGCAAACTGGGCCTCATCACCGCGGGCCTCGACGCCGGCCAGTACGTGATCGTCGGGGTGGCCATCGTCGGCAGCCTGCTCACGCTCGTCTCGATGACGAAGATCTGGACCGGCGCCTTCTGGGGCGAGGTCGCACCTCCCCCTGCGACCGCCGCTGCCCCGGCCGGGGACGGGCCCGGGCTCGTCGAGGGCGGCCCGGGCCTGCTGCGTCGCCACCGGACCATGGCCACGGCCACCGCCACGCTCGTCGCAGGGAGCTTGGTCCTCGCCGCCGCGGCCGGGCCGCTCTACGCCTTCTGCGAGCGAACGGCGCGGGATCTGACCGACCCGGGGGCGTACACGGCTGAGGTCCGCGGCTCGTGAGGCGCCTGGCACCCCTCGCCGTGCTGGTCGTGGCCTGGGTGCTGCTCAACGGTGAGCTCACCGTGGGCAATGTCGTGGCCGGTGCCATCGCTGCCGCCGTGCTCCTCGCCCTCTTCCCCCTCGAGGGTGCCCGTTGGCAGCACCAGCTCCACCCCCTCGGCCTGGCCCGCTTCCTGGGCTTCGTCGCCGTGAGCCTGGTGACGTCGAGCGCGCAGGTCATCCGTACGGTCCTGCGGCCGAGCGCGCCTCGCCTGCGCGCCGGGATCGTGCGGGTCGAACTGCCAGCGACGTCTCCCCTGGTGGTCACGCTCGTCGCCAACGCCATCAGCCTCACACCGGGCACGCTGACCCTCACGGCCACAAACGAGCCGGCCGTGCTCCACGTCCACGTGCTCGGCCTCGGAGACGTCGAGGCGTTCCGGCGCAGCGTCGTCGACCTCCACGGGCGGGCCACCGCCGCCTTCACGCCGATCCTCGGAGGTGGCGCGTGAACGTCGTCGGCATCGTCTGCTTCTTGTTGCTGGGCGCAGCCGGCGTGCTCTGCCTGGCCCGTGCCGTGCGCCCCGGGACCCTCGCCGACCGGGCCGTCGCCCTTGACACCACCGTGGCGCTCGTCGTCTGCGGCCTCGCCGTCGCCGTCGCCGTCACCGGCGACGGGATCTTCGTCGACCTCGCGCTCGTGGCGGGCCTGTTGGGGTTCCTCGGCACGACGGCAGTCGCCCGCTACGTGGGGCGGCGAGGCTTGTGAGGAGCCCCAACGAGGACCGAAGCGCATGAAGACGGCCCTCGACGTCGTCTCCGCCGTGCTGGTCCTCGCCGGCTCCGGTATCGCGCTCGTGGCCGCCGTCGGGCTCCACCGGCTGCCCGACCTCTACGCCCGCATGCACGCCGCCACCAAGCCGGCGACCCTGGGCATCAGCCTCTGCCTGAGCGGTGCTGCGCTGCAGGTCGACCACCTCGCCGACGTCACCAAGATCGTGCTGGCCGTCGCCCTCCAGCTCATCACCAACCCGGTGGGGGCACACCTCCTGGGCCGGGCCGCCCACGAGGCCGGGGCGGCACAGAGCCCCTCCACAGTCCTTGACGAGCTCGAAGACAACTGACGGCGCGGGCCGGCGGGAGCACTGGGACTACGAACACGGGCAACGGCCGTGTCCTTTCGCGAGCAACGGCCTGCTGGCCACCTCCACCACTTCGTGGACCGCCAAGCCGCGCAGCAGGCCGAGGCCGGCGAGCGCGGCTGCGAGGGCCACGACCGAGCGAGAGGACTCGGCCCAAGCGCTCGAGGCCCGCCTGCAGCGGCGCCTGGGTGGTCTCGGTCGCCTCGGCGAGCTCGGAGATCCCGCCGACCTCGGCGCCAGTGACCGTGGCTACGACCACGCCACGTCCCCGACGCGCGCAGTTCGGTGACGTAACCGACGACCGTATGGACCACGAGGACGACCGCCGCCGCCTCGATCTCCTCACCGATGGCCACCCCGGCGACCACGGCGGCGACGAGCAGCCGGACGACCGCATTGCGCAGCCGGTCGACAATGATCCGCCAGGAAGCCAGGTGGCGGCGCACGCCCAGCACGTTTCGCCCCACCGCCGACCGCCGACGCCTGACCTCGGCATCGGCCAACCCCTCATCGGGGTCGACGTGGAGTTGGCCCGCCACGTCATCGACGGTGAGGGCGTGTGGGTCGAGCACCTGCCAGTTCCGACGTCGAGGCGCTCCGTTCTGCGGGCGACGATTCGTCCGGGCCCCCGGATCTTCTGCCAGGCGAGGACACCGGCGACCACGAGGAGGACGAGGCCGACCAGCAGGGCCCAGGCGATGCCCTCGAGCACGGCGCCGACGCCGAACACGAGCGCCGCGATGACGAGGATCACGAGAAGGACGGTTACCTCCTGCCCCTGCCCCGATAGCGCCGCTGCGCAATCGGCGCCGTCCGGGTCATTTCGCCAGGCGCCCGTCCCCAACTGCGCCGGTGCAGTGGGGACGGGCACCGCGGTGCCGTCGTTGCCGGGGATGCTCAGACGGACGTGACGAGCCGGTCACCCGCCGGCTCGAGGCCGTAGCCGGGGGTGCCGTGCTCGATGCGGTCGAGGCCGTCGACCTCCTCCTCCTCGGAGACACGCAGGCCGATGGTCGCCTTGATGGCGTTGAAGAGGATGAAGGTCGTGACGACCACGAAGGCGAAGACGGCCGCGACGCCGATGATCTGGCTGCCGAGCTGGGAGAAGCCGCCGCCGTAGAAGAGGCCCTCGACGCCGTCGGCGCCGCGGTTGGCGAAGAGGCCGACAGCGATCGTCCCCCAGGCGCCGCAGACGCCGTGCACCGAGACAGCCCCGACCGGGTCGTCGATCTTCGCTCGGTCGAAGAACAGGACGGCGGCGACGACGAGCGCCCCGGAGACGGCGCCGATGACGAGGGCGCCGATGGTGGTGACCGCCCAGGCACCGGCGGTGACGCCGACGAGGCCGGCGAGCAGGCCGTTCGCTGTCATGGCCACGTCGGGCTTGCCGGTCTTGGCCCAGATCACGAACATCGCTGTGACCGCGCCCGCCACGCCTGAAAGGGTCGTGGTGAGGGCGATCTCGCCGATGACCGGGTCGGCACCGAGCCACGAGCCGGGGTTGAAGCCATACCAGCCCACGAGCAGGATCAACGTGCCCAGGATGGCGAAGGGGATGCTGTGGCCGGGGATGGCCCGGGGCTTGCCGTCGGGGCCGTATTGCCGATGCGGGGCCCGAGGACGAACGCACCGACCATGGCGGCCCAGCCGCCGGTGGAGTGCACGAGCGTCGACCCGGCGAAGTCGTGGAACGGCGTGCTGAGCTGCGACAGCCAGCCGCCGCCCCACTGCCACCGGACGACGATCGGGTAGATGACGGCCGTGATCACGACCGTGTAGACGAGGTACGACGTGAACTTCGTCCGCTCGGCCATGGCCCCCGAGACGATGGTCGCCGCCGTGGCCGCGAAGGCGACCTGAAAGACGAAGAAGGTGAACGGGCTGAGCGTGCCGTAGGTGGCCGCGTCCTCGCCGAGGAACCAGCCGCCCCCGCCGATGAACCCGCCGATGCCGTCGAACCCGCCGCCGAAGGCGATGGCGTAGCCGACGATGAAGAAGGCGATGGCGCCGAAGCAGAAGTCCATCATGTTCTTGGCCATGATGTTCGCCACGCTCTTCGCGCGGGTCAGGCCCGACTCGAGGAGGGCGAACCCGGCCTGCATGAAGATGACCAGCACGGCCGACAACAGGACGTAGACGTTGTCGAGCGTCGCCTGGAGGTCGGCGGTGGTGATCTCCTCAGCCTCCTGGGCGAAGGCCGGTTCTGCCAACAGGCCCACCAACCCCGCCGTCACGCCTGCTCCGAGCAGGCCACGTGTCAGCCATCTCCACGTCAAGGTGTCCTCCCGAAGGTCCCTGGTATGAGCAGGCGACTCGCGTCCCCGCTTGCTGACACGAGACTTTCGCCTCCGGGTTTCGCCGAGGTTTCGAGCTGTTTCCGTGGGATGAGGTGGGCGTGAAGCGCCCGTCACGCAGGTGGGGGGCCCCGCCCCCGCCCGCTGTCGGCCGACGCTCAGGTCATGTGGGCGAAGCGCTCGGCCTTGTCCTGCCGGCCCGCCACCACGAGGACGTCCCCCTCGGCGAGGACCGTCTCGGCCGTGGCGTAGGTGAACCCCTGCCCCGCCGGCTTCACGCACACGACGGTCAGGTCGAACCGGGCGCGCAGCCCGCTGTCACCGAGCGTCATCCCCACGAACTCCTTGGGGACGACGGTCTCGACGAGGGCGAAGTTCTCGTCGAGCTGGAACCAGTCGAGCATGCGGCCCGAGACGAGGTGGGCGACGCGCTGGCCCATGTCGTGCTCGGGGAAGACCACCCGGTTGGCGCCCACCCGCTCGAGGATGCGGCCGTGGGACTCGGTCACAGCCTTGGCCCAGATGTTCGGCACGCCCAGGTCGACGAGGGCCGCGGTGGTGAGGATGCTCGCCTCGATGTTCGTGCCGATGCCGACGACCGCGCTCTGGAAGTCGCCGGCACCGAGCTGGCGGAGGGCGGCGGGGTCGGTCGTGTCGGCCTGGACGACGTGCGTGAGCAGCTCGGCGTGGCCCTGGACGAGGCGCTCGTCGACGTCGACCCCGAGCACCTCGAAGCCCAGGTCGACGAGCTCCTGGGCGAGGGCGCCGCCGAAGCGGCCGAGGCCGAGCACGAGGATCTGGCTGCCCGCCTCGGCCGGCGTCGGGGCCCCAGTCGGCTCCCGACCCCCGGCCGTCGCCTGGCTGCCGCGCCGGCGGCGCCGCCTAGCCATGGGTTCTCGTCCTGGTTCCAGCATGGCTAGCCAATGAGCAGCCTCTCCTCGGGATGGCGGTACAGGCGGCGGCGTTCCCGCAGCACGAGCGCAGCGAACAGGGTGATCGGCCCGACCCGCCCCAGGAGCATCAGGCCGACGACGAGCAGCTCGGCGCCGCCCGTCAGCAGGGGGGTCGCCCCCGTCGTGAGCCCGACCGTGCCGAGGGCGGAGATCGTCTCGAAGAACAGGTCCTCCCTCGGCAGGTCGCTGATGGCCATGAGCGCCATCGTTGCCGCGACCACGGTGCCCACGCCGAGGAGCGCCACGGTCAGCGCCTGGCGCTGGGCGGCGCCGGGGACCCGCCGGGAGAACACGACCACGTCGGGGTCGCCCCTCACCTCGGCCCAGATGACCCAACCGAGCAGGGCGAACGTGGTGACCTTGATCCCACCAGCGGTCGAGCCGCTCCCGCCGCCGATGAACATGAGGATCTCGGTGAGGAGGCGGGAGGGCTCGGTGAGGGCGGCCACGTCGACCGAGTTGAAACCGGCGGTGCGGGCCGTGGCGCTCTGGAACAGAGCGTTCAACGCGGTGCTGCCGACGGACCTTCCACCGAGGGTCTCGGCGTTGGTCCACTCGAACCAGGAATAGAGCACCGCCCCGACCAGCAGCAGCACGACCGTGGCGAACACCGTGACCTTGGCGTGCAGGCTCCACCGCTGGGGCTGGCGCGGGTCGCGGGCCACGTCGACCCAGGCCGGGTAGCCGAGCCCACCCACGACCACGGCTGCGCCGATGGTGATCAGCACCACCGGGTCGCCGGCAAAGCCCACGAGGCTGTCGGTGTAGAGGGCGAACCCGGCGTTGTTGAAGGCCGAGACGGCGTGGAAGACGCCCAGGTACGCGGCGCGGCCGACGGGCTCGTCATGGGCGACGAGGAAGCGCAGGAAGAGCACGGCGGCCACGGCCGACTCGACGGCCACGCTGAAGCGGGCGACGCCGACGACGAGCCGTCGCACCTCACCCAAGTCGAGCGACCCCGTCTCGGCGGCGGCCACGACCCGGTGCCGCAGCCCCAGCCGGTGGGAGAGGAACACCGCGATCAGCGACGAGACCGTCATGATGCCGAACCCGCCCGCCTGGATGAGCACGAGGATCACCACCTCGCCGAAGAGCGTCCAGTGCCCGGCGGTGTCGACGACGGCGAGGCCGGTCACGCACACCGCAGAGGTGGCGGTGAAGAGGGCGGTGACGAAGGGCGTGCCCCCTGGGTCCTGCGACGCGGCGGGCAGCATCAACAGCGCGGCGCCGGCGAGGCTCGCGGCAACGAAGGTGGCGACCACGTACTGCGCCGGGCGTCGCAGCGGTAGGGCGCGGCGGCGGAAGGGGCGCAGCCACACAGCAGGAGTAGATCAGCTGCGCGAGCTGGCCCAGGGCCCCTCGTCCATGCGGGGCTCTCGGGGCAGGCCCAGCACGCGGTCGCCGATGATGTTCTTCTGGATCTCGGAGGTCCCGGCGTAGATCGTGCCCGGCCGGGCGCCGAGGAACGTCGTCACCCATCCCTGGGTGGAGAAGGGCGAGCCCGGCGCGTCCGTGGAGATGCCGAAGGCGGCGTCTCGCCCCGAGGGCGTCGTCGACCCGGGGCCGATCACGTCGAGCGCCAGCTCGGTCAGCCGCTTGCGGTACTCGGACCAGATGAGCTTGTGGATCGAGCTCTCCGGGCCGGGCTGGTGGCCCCGCAGGGACTGGGTGAGCGTGCGCAGGCCCAGGAAGCGGAGGACCTCGACCTGGCTGTGGGCGGCGGCGAGGCGCTGGCGGAGCACGGGGTCCTCGAGGCGGCCCCGGTCGCGGGCGACGGCGGTGAGGCGGTCGAGCTCGTCCCGGAAGCGGATGGCGTCGGTGGTGGCCCCGTCGCCCCGCTCGAAGCCCAACAGGGTGTTGGCCACCGCCCAGCCGTTGCCCACGCCGCCGATGACGTTGTCCTTGTGCGTGCGGGCGTCGCTGAAGAACACCTCGTTGAAGTCATGGCGGCGGTTGATGTTGATGATCGGGCGGACCTCGATGCCGGGCTGGCCCATGGGCAGCAGCAGGAAGCTGATCCCCTTGTGCTTGGGCACGCCGGAGTCGGTCCGGCACAGCACGAAGATCCAGTTGGCGGTGTGGGCGTCCGAGGTCCAGATCTTCTGGCCGTTGACCACCCATTCGTCCCCGTCGAGGACCGCTCGGGTGCCGAGGTTGGCAAGGTCGGAGCCCGAGTTGGGCTCGGAGTAGCCCTGGCACCAGACGTCCTCGCCCGACAGGACCCGGGGCAGGTAGTAGCGCTTCTGCTCCTCCGTCCCCATGGCCATGATGGTGTGGCCCAGCATGGTGATGGAGAAGCCGTCGTTGTCACCGCCCGTGGGCGCCCCGGCACGGGTGAACTCCTCGGCCAGCACCGTGCGCTCGAGCAAGGACAGCCCCGGGCCCCCGTACTCCTTGGGCCAGGACACGGCGAGCAGCCCGTTCTCGTGGAGGGTGCGGCGCCAGTCCTCGCTGAAGCGGCGCCTGGCCTCGGGGTCGAGCGCCCCGATGCCCGACCAGCCCGACGGGAGGTGCTCGGCCAGGAAGGCCTGGATCTTCTCCCGGTAGGCCTCGGCCTCGGCCGAATAGCGGATGTCCATCGAGTCGCTCCCAGAGAGCCGGGTAGTCGGTCGGCGCCCTTACAGCTGCGCGGCCCGGTACGGCCGTGCGCCCTGCGGCCGTGCCCGGCACGCTGGTGCCGGGGCCACGCGGGCGGCGGGCGCCTGCTCAAGCTTGGCCGCGGCGGCGACGTTCGGCCAGTTCGTCGACGGCGTCGATGTCGTTGGGGATGCCCTCGGCCAGGTAGGTGGTGCGGCTCAGCAGGTTGCCCGACACCGGCGAGGTCAACAGCTGCAGCGCGCCGGCGAGGAGCAGCGAGGTGATGTCGTTGGGGTTGTCGAGGGCGAGGGCGGCGCCGACGACGACGAGCACCACGCCGAGCGTGGAGGCCTTGGTCACCGCGTGCATGCGGGCGAGGGCGTCGCCGAAGCGGAGCACCCCGACACCGGCCAACAGCGTCAGCAGGGCGCCGAGGAGGACGAGCACCTCGGCGATCACTCCCCTCTCCCCTCGATGTAGCGGGCCACCATGGCCGTGCCGATGAAGCCGACCAGGGCGACGACGACCAGCACGTTGAGGAAGGCCCCGATCCCCGTCTGCACCGCCCGGGCGGCGATGGTGGCCATCCCGACGAGGAGCAGTCCGTTGATGGCCACGACACGATCGGTGAGCGAAGGTCCCCGCAGCATGCGAAAGGCGAAGCAAGCCCCGGCGGCCACGAGCACGAGGTAGGTGGCGCTGATCACGGCCGAGCCTCCCCGTCCCGGCCGGCGGCCTCGGCGGCCTCGGCGGTCGGGAGCGCGCCCATGGTCGGGAAGGCGGCGATGATCAGCGACTGGAGCTTGGCGACGTCGCCTCGTACCCGCTCGACGTCGCGCAGGAGCAAGGCGTGGACGTAGATCACGTCGTCGAAGACCTCGACCATCATGGTGCCCGGGCTCAGGGCGATGGTGTTGGCCAGCACCGTCACGATCCCGTCGGACGGGCTGTGGAGCGGGCACCCGACCACTCCGGTGCGGATCCTCGAGCCCTGGCTCAGGATCACCCGGGTCACCAGCAGGTTCGAGATCACCAGCTCGTAGGCGAAGTAGGCGGCCAGCCGGGCCAGCGCCAGCGGTCGGACGACATGGCGGACGGCCCCCTGGCGGCGGGGCAGGGGGAAGACGACGAGCAGGACAACGGCGACGAGGATGCCGCTGGCCACGTTGGCCACGCTCACCTTGCCCCACAGCAGCAGCCACAACACCACCAGCCAGGCGGCGACCCCGACCGGTGGCTTGGCTGCCCTCCGCGGGCCATTAGCTGCGCTCATCGCCTTGCCCGTTCTCGGCCGCTCGGGCCATTCGCTCCGCTCATCGCGCGAGCACCGCATGGATGTAGCCGCTCGGGTCGAGCAGGTCGGTGGCTGCCCGTTGACTCAGGTCGTAGAGCGGCCCCGCCCCGGCGGCGATGGCCACGCCGAGGACGGTGAGCGCAGCCGTGGGCAGCACCATCAGCGCCGGGCCGCCGAGGCGGCCGACCTCGTGCACCGTGGCCTCAGGTGGCTGCTCGGCCGGGTTCCAGAAGACGCCGGACCAGATCTTGATCAGCGAGAACAGGGTCAACAGGCTGACGAGGAGGCTCACAGCGACGATCAGGTACTCGCCCGAGGCGAGCCCGGCGTCGACGAGGGCGAACTTGGGCACGAAGCCAGACAGCGGCGGGATGCCCGCCAGGCTGAGCGCAGGCACGATGAACAGCACGGCCACCACCGGCGCGGTGCGGACCATCCCGCCCACCCGGCTCAGCTCGCTCGACCCCCCGACGTGCTCGATGAGGCCCCCGGTGAGGAAGAGCGTCGTCTTCGCCACGATGTGGTGCACCGTGTAGAAGACGGCGGCGGCGAGCCCGGCCACGCTGAACAAGCCCAGCCCCATCACCATGTAGCCGATGTGGCTCACGATGTTGAAGGACAGGATCCGCTTCACGTCACCCTGGGCGATGGCGCCGAGGATCCCGAAGACCATGGTGAGCCCGGCCAGGGTGAGGATCAGCGTGCCCGGCCGGGTGTCAGGCGGGAAGAGCAGGGTCTGCGTGCGGATGATGGCGTAGACGCCAACCTTGGTGAGCAGCCCGGCGAACACCGCCGTCACCGGGGAGGGTGCGGTGGGGTAGCTGTCGGGCAACCAGAAGAACAACGGGAACAGGGCGGCCTTGATGCCGAACACGACCAGCAGCATCACGGAGAAGGCGCTGCGCAGGGAGGGTGGCAGCTCGGCCATCTTGCCGGCGAGGTCGGCGAGGTTGACCGTGCCGGTGGCGGCGTAGATGAGCGCGATCGTGGTGACGAAGAGCGCCGAGGCCACGAGGCTGATGACCACGTAGGTCATGCCGGACTGCACCTGCTCCCGCTTGCCCCCGAGCGTGATGAGCACGTAGCTCGCCGTCAGCATCATCTCGAAGGCCACGAACAGGTTGAACAGGTCGCCGGTGAGGAAGCTGGCGGAAACTCCGGCGGCGAGGATCAGGTAGACGGACTGGAACCCGACGTGGTTCCGCTCGGCGCCGGGCTGGCCGACGGCGTAGAGCAGCACGGCCAGCAGGACCACCGAGCCGACGGCGACCATGATGGCCGAGAACCGGTCGACGACGAGGGTGATGCCAAGCGGCGCCTCCCACCCCCCGGCCCGGCTGACCACCGTGCCGTCGCGGTCGACCACCACGAGCAGCACCACGGCCACGACGGTGACCGCGGACAGGATGGTGATGCTGATGATGCGCTGCGCCAGCCGCGAGCGCCCCGCCAGGATGGAGAGCGCCGCTCCTATGAGGGGCAACACGATGGGCACGACGACCAGGTTCCTCACGCCACGACGTCCTCGATCTTCTCCGCCGCCGCCTCGAGCTCCTCGTCCGAGACCTCCTTGTCGAGGTAGCCGCCGGTGGCCACGGTGCGGTCGGCCACGTCGTCCTGGACCTCGTCGTCGCGGGTGAGCTGCCAGCTCCGGTAGGCGAGGGCGAGCAGCAGCGAGGTGACGCCGAAGCTGATGACGATGGCGGTCAGGGCGAGGGCCTGGGGCAAGGGGTCGCTGAAGCGGGCCCCGTCGCCGATGCCGACGATCGGCGGCGTGCCCCGCCGGCCCGACGCCATCATCAGCACGTTGCCGCCGTGGCTCAGCAGGGCGAGCCCGATGATGATGCGGCTCAGCTTGCGCTGGAGCACGAGGTACGTGCCGATGCCGAAGAGGGTGGCGGCCGTCGCGGCCATCAGCACGCTCATGGCGCCTCCTGTGATCGGTTGCCTCTCCCGCCCCACAGGCCTCGCCGGCGGTCCTCGGTCAGGTCGACCACCACGTCGTCGGGCTCGTCGCCGAAGGCCTCGAAGATCATGAGGACGAGCCCGACGACGACGAGGTAGACGCCGGTGTCGAAGGGCAGCGCCGCGGTGGCCTTCACGTCGCCGAAGAGGGGCAGGTCAGCGGAGAGGTACCCGGACTCGAGCACGGGCCGCCCGGCGAGGAGGGGCGCGGCGGCGGTCGCACCGGCCAGCAGCAGGCCGCCGCCCAGGATCGTCCAGGGCTTGAGGCGGGACAGGCCGCGCACCTCCTCGATCCCCCCGGCGACGTAGCGCAGGGCGACGGCGGCGCCGGCGAGCAGGCCCCCGACGAAGCCCCCGCCGGGCTGGTTGTGGCCGGCGAAGAGCAGGTAGATGGAGCCGACGAGCACGGCATGGAAGACGGCCCGCACCGACAGCTCGACGACCACGCCCGCCCTCACGCCCGGGCCTCCGGTCGCGGCGCCGCCGCCTCCGCCGCCGCGGCTGCCCGGGCCCGGGCGGGTACCCGCCCTGCCCTCGCCAGGGCCACGGCCCCGATGGCCGCGGCGGCGAGCACGGTGATCTCGCCCAGGGTGTCGAGGCCGCGGAAGTCGACGAGGATCACGTTCACGACATTGCGGCCGTGGCCGTCGGGGAGGGCGCGCTCGACCATCTCGTTCGACACGGGCTCGGCGGTGCGGCTCGTGCTGGCCACGATCATGAAGGCGAACACGGTCACGCCGACCGTGCTGGCCACGGCCACCCGGAAGGCGCGGCCCACCCGGGCGGAGTGGCGCTCGAAGCGGTCGGGCAGTCGCCGCAGGACGAGGACGAAGATGACCGTCGTCAAGGTCTCGATGGCTGCCTGGGTGAGCGCCAGGTCGGGCGCGCCCTGGACCACGAAGAGTGCCGCCATGGCGTAGCCGGCCACGCCGAGCAGGAGGGCGGCGGAGAAGCGCCTCCGGATGACTGCGGACCCGATGGCCGCGCCGATGAGCAGCACGGCCACCGGCACCTGGGCTGGCGCCCCGACGAGGTCCGGCCAGCCCGGCCACCACCCCCCGGCCAGCAGGGCCGAGGCCGGGAGCACGGCGGCGGTGAGCAGGATCACGCCCGTGTAGACGGGCAGGGAGCCGTTCTGCACCACCCCGGTGGCCCGGTTGGCCAAGGTGTTGAGGCCCCGCAGCGAGGCCACGTAAGCGTCGCCCCCACTCGGCAGGTGCCGGCCGACAGCCAGCACGCGGCCGACCGGGCGGCGGCCGGCGAAGAGCAGGGCGCCGAGGGCGAGGGAGGTGGCCGACAGCACGAGGGCCGGTTCGAAGCCGTGCCAGAGGGCGAGGTGGGCGGGACCGGCGCTGGGGACGAGCGCCCGGTCGGCGCCGTCGACGAGCGAGTCGAGCAGGCCGGGCACGAAGCCGAGCACGACGGTGAGGACGGCGAGGACGGCGGCGGGGAGGACGAAGCTGGCCCGCGGGCCGCCGGGGTGCGCCGGGGCGTAGGCGGGGACGGCGTCGGCGAAGGGGTCGGTCCCCCGGCGCCCGGGCGCGACGAAGGCGCCCCAGAGGAAGCGGGCGCTGTAGGCCACGGTGAGGGCCGAGCCGACGACGATCCCGGCGAGCACCAGCCAGTCGGCGGTGAAGCCGGCCTCGAGCAGGGCGGCGTAGGCCGACTCCTTGGCGATGAAGCCGAGGACGAGGGGGACGCCGGCCATGGACGCGGCGGCGACGATGGCCACGGCCTTCAACGGGCGCCAGCCGTCGCCCAGGACAGGGAGCTCGCGCACGTCGCGGGTGCCGGTCTCGTGGTCGAGGATGCCGACCACCATGAACAGCGCCGCCTTGAAGGCCCCGTGGGCCAGCAGCAGCACGCAGCCGGCCATCGTGGCCTCGGCCGTGCCCACCCCGAGAAGCACGACCATGAAGCCGAGCTGGCTGATGGTGCCGAAGGCCAGGAGCAGCTTCAGGTCGTGCTGGCGCAAGGCGCGCAGGCCACCGGCGAGCATGGTCACCACCCCCACGGCGAGGACGAGGCCCCGCACCCCCCCGACGAACAGGAAGGCAGGGGCCAGCCGGGCCACCAGGTACACCCCCGCCTTCACCATCGTCGCCGAGTGCAGGTAGGCGCTCACCGGGGTGGGCGCGACCATGGCGCCGGGGAGCCAGGAGTGGAAGGGGTACTGCGCCGACTTCGTGAACGCCCCGATGGCCACGAGGACGAGCCCGACGGAGACGGCCGTGCCGCTCGGGGGGCTCGCCAGGATCTCGCTGAGGCGGTAGGTGCCCGCGGCCTGGCCGATGAGGACGAAGCCGCCGAGCATCACCAGCCCGCCGACGTTCGTGACCAGCAGGGCCTGGAGGGCGGCGGCGCGGGCGCGGGGCTTGGTGTGGTCGTTGCCGATCAGCAGATATGACGTGATCGACGTGAGCTCCCAGCACGTGTAGAGCACGAGCAGGTTGTCGGCGAGGACGAGGCCGAGCATGGACCCGCTGAACAACGTGAGCAGGCCGATCAGCCGGCCGAGCCCGTCGCCCTGGGCCGGGAAGTACCTCGCCGAGTAGGCGTAGACGAGCACGCCGATCCCCGACACGAGCAGCACCATCAGGCACGCGAACCCGTCGAGGCGCAGGTCGACGTGGATGCCGAGGCCTTCGACCCAGGTCGTGCGCTCCTGCACGGGGCGGCCGTCGAGCACGGCGGCGGAGTTGGCCGCCAACCAGGCCAGCGTGGCGAGGGGGCCGAGCACGCCCAGGGCCAGCGCGCGGCGGCCGAGCCGCGCCCCGAAGCCCATGGCCCCGAGGCCGAGGGCCCCGTGGAGGGCGAGGAGGACGATCACGTGGGCGCCCCGCGGGGCGGGGCGGGCCGGTCACGACGTTGGTGGGGCGCCGGGGCCACGGGCGAGCGCGCCGAGCAACGGGTCACTACTGAGGAGGTCCTTCGGTCAGCCCGCGCGGGGCGGGCGCAGCAGGTTGGTGGCGACGATCGGAGGCAGCCGGCGCCGGGTCATGCGACGCGCGGCCGGGGCGGCGCGCGTAGGCGGGTACCGTCGGCGTGGCGATGACGCCGCGGCGCGGCGACGGTGGCGGCGGTGAGACTCGACCAGCACCGGGCTCGCGGCACGAGCCCGAAGAGCACGGCGCCGAGGGCCGCCAGCCTGCCGGCGTCCACGGCCGGTATGCCTGCCGGGCGCTCGGCGCCGGCCAGGAGGGCCGACGGCAGGACCTCGGCCGGCGCGCTGGCCGCCCCCCGGCCGGCCTCTGCCGACAGGACCGCGGCGCCGGGCGCCTCGTGGTGCGCCGGCCCCCCGTCGCTCAGCTGGAGGCCGCCGAGCGCGCCCAGGACGGCGGCGAGCAGCAACCAGCGGCGGAGACGCAGCATGACCGCGGCGAGGTTAGCCCGGCGAGGGGCCCGCCCCATGGCCGGCGGGGTGGCGAGCCCGGCCCCGTCGGCTCAGGGCGAGGAGGCAGGCATAGGCACGCCGTTGCGGTCGGCGAGCTGCTGGAACGCGTCGAGGCCGACCCGCCAGACGGCTTCGAGGTCGTCCGGCGGGCGAAGCGGTCGGTGGGCTCCATCTCCACCACCCCCCGGGGCGAGCGCCCACGTGGCCCCGCCGAGGTCGGCGCCGAGGAGGCCGGACCAGCGGCGCCGGGCCGAGGCCAGCAACGCGACGAGGGATCGCGGGGCCGCCCGGTGCACGACGAACTGGTAGATCTCGGGGTCGGCCAGCGCCCGGGCCGGTACCTCCCGGCGAGCGCCGGCACCGGGCGGTCTGGCTGCTCGAGCACGGCCGGCTGGTCCGCGGCGCAGAGGCCCTCGTACCGCTCACCGAGGCGCGGCCGGGGCACCTCGGGGGGGGTTACGCTGCGGCCTCCATGGGCGAAGGCGACGTGCTCGAATCGGCTCGTAGGGTGGCGCCGCTCGCCCGGGAGCGAGCCGAGGGCGCCGAGGCGGCCGGGCGCCTGCCGGCCGACCTCGTCGCCGCGCTGGCCGAGGCGGGGCTGTTCCGGCTGTTCGTCCCCAAGGCCTACGGCGGGCTCGAGGTCGAGCCGCTGGTGGGGCTCGAGGCCATCGAGGTGGTCTCGCAAGCCGACGGCTCGGCGGGGTGGTGCGTGAACATCGGGGCGACGACCGCCACGATGTCCTGGTACCTCGAGCCCGAGTGGGCACGGCGCATCTACGGCGACCCCATGGTGGTCACCGGGGGCACGTTCGCCCCGGGCGGGACGGGCCGGGTGGTGGACGGCGGCTGGGTGGTGGACGGGCGCTGGGGGTGGGGCAGCGGCACGCAGCACTGCCAGTGGGTCAACGCCGGGGTTCGGACCGACGACGGCGAGTTCCACCTGATGTACGTGCCCGCCGAGGACGTGCGCTTCCTCGACACCTGGCACGTGGCCGGGCTCGAGGCCACCGGCTCGACCGACTTCGCCATCGAAGGCGCTTTCGTGCCCCGGGGCCGCACCATGCAGCCCACGGTGTCCGCTACCCGGGTGGACGTGCCCCTGGCTCACGTCCCCAACTTCACCCTGCTGGCCAGCGGCGTCGCCACGGTGGTACTGGGCATCGCCCGCCGGGCCGTGGACGAGCTCGCCTCGCTGGTGGTGGAGCGAGCGCCCTCTCTGGGCCGCCAGCCCCTGTCCCACCTCGGGGTCGTCCAGCTCGCGCTGGCCCGCGCCGAGGCGGACGTGGCGTCCGCCCGTGCGCACCTGTTCGACCAGGTGGGACGCTTGTGGGAGGCGGTGCGGTCGGGAGCGCGCCCGAGCGTCGCCCAGCGGGCCGACGTGCGGCTGGCCTGCTCGGCCGGCGCCGCGGCGGCGCGGGCCGCGGTCGACCGATGCTTCACCGTGGCCGGTGGGTCGGCCGTGTACCTGACGAGCCCGCTGCAGCGCTGCCTGCGCGACGTCCACGTCGCCAGCCAGCACGCCATGCTCTCGCCCCGCGTCTTCGAGACCTGGTCACGCGTTCGCCTGGGCCTCGACGCCGACACCGCCCTGCTGTAGCGCGGCGGCGGCCGGGACGGCACTAGCCCAGGCGGGCGCGTCGCCGGCGCAGGCGAACGGCGCTCCGGGCGGGCGGCGGCGGGCCAACTTGCAGCCCCGACTGCGGATCTCCGCCGGCTGCGCTGCAAGACCAGCCGGGCCTGGAGCCAACTTGCAGCCCCGACCGCGGATCTCCGCCGGCTGCGC
>WHTX01000412.1 GCA_009377505.1 Acidimicrobiia bacterium | reverse complement strand
CCTAGGCGAGCGCGGCGAAGACGCAGAGGCCGAGGGCCCACCACTGCTCCCCGGCGAAGGCACGGGCCCCCTGTGCCCAGCCGATGGGCGAGGCCCAGCGCAAGGCGTTGTCGCCGATGTCGCCGATCGCCCGCAGGGTGAAGGCGACGGCGAGCGCCGCCGAGGCCAGCCCGAGAGTGGCCCGGCTGCTGCTCATGACCTGGGCGGCCACCGCGGTGACCCCGGCGAAGACCAGGCCGGTCACGACGAAGGAGCCGGCGAGGGCGAACGAGCCGGCCTTCGGGTAGCCGAGGGCGGCGAAGCCGGCGGTGCTCAGCAGGCCGATGACGACGTTCGCCGCGCCGATGACGACGACGGCGGCCGCGGGCAGCGCATGGCGGCCGACGACGTTGGCGCGCAGCAGCTCGGCGCGCTCGCTCTCCTCCTCGGCCCGGGTGTGCCGGTTGACGAGGAAGATGCTCATGAGGGCGATGCCGAGGCAGCCGAACACTTGGGTCTCGTTGACGAGCACCACGCCGATGTTGGGTTCGTCGAAGCCGTAGCCAGGGCCGGAGAAGGCGACGAGGGCCGGGTTGTCCCCGACGAGGGCGACGTAGTCCTCGACCGCGGCCTGGTCGGGGTAGACGGACAGCAGGCTCGCCGCGGACACGAGAACCAGGCCGGTGACCGCGGCGACCCAGAGAGGGAGGCGGAGCCGGTCTCGCCGGAGGGTGAGGGTGACGAGCCGCCCGAGCCCGGTGAGCGTCGTCATCGCAGGCTGCCGCCGTGCTCGGCGCGCGCCTCGTGGCCCTCGGCGGCGCCATCGCCGTGCCCGCGGCCGTCACCGTCGACGCGGCCGTCGCCACCGTCGACGCCGGCGCCGGCCAGCTCGTCGCCGTAGTGGCGGAGGAACAGCTCCTCGAGCGTGGGCGGGTGGCTGGTGAGCGACCGCAGGCCGAGGCCGCTGAGATGGCGGACGGCGCCCTCGAGGTGGTCGCTGTCGACGTCGAAGCGCACGCGGCCGTCGTCGGCCCGCAGGTCGTGGATGCCGGGCAGGTCGGCCAGGCCGGCCGGGGGCTGGCGGGTGTGGGCCGAGATCGTGGTGCGGGTGAGGTGGCGCAGGTCGTCGAGCGAGCCGCTCTGCACCGTGCGGCCGCGGCGGATGATGGTGACGCGGTCACAGAGCTTCTCGACCTCGGCGAGGATGTGGCTCGACAGCAGCACCGTGCGGCCTTCGGCCTTGGCCTCGAGGATGCACTCCTGGAACACGGCCTCCATGAGGGGGTCGAGCCCGGAGGTGGGCTCGTCGAGGATGAGCAGCTCGGCGTCGGAGGCAAGGGCGGCGACCAGGGCCACCTTCTGGCGGTTGCCCTTGGAGTAGGTCCTCGCCTTCTTTCGGGGGTCGAGGTCGAAGCGACGGACGAGGGAAGCGCGTCGTGCGGGGTCGAGCCCGCCTCGGAGCCCGCCGAGCAGGTCGATGACCTCGCCGCCCGTGAGGTTCGGCCACAGGTTGGTGTCGCCGGGGACGTAGGCGAGGCGGCGGTGCAGCTCGACGGCGTCGGCCCACGGGTCGCCGCCGAGGAGGCGCACCTCGCCGCGGTCGAGGCGCAGGAGCCCGAGGACGATGCGCATGGTGACGGTCTTGCCGGCGCCGTTCGGGCCGAGGAACCCGTGCACCTCGCCGGTGGCCACCTCGAGGTCGAGACCATCGAGCGCCAGGGTCGGGCCGAACGTCTTGACGAGGCTGGAGCACGAGATCGCAACGGCCATGAGGTGACCGTACCCACCCGGGGTCGGGCCGACCGGTCTCGAGGCGCCCGGAGGCGGTGCTACCCGGCTTCGCCGCCGCTACGTGACGCGGGCAGCGTAGGCGGGGGTATGGAATCGCGAAGGACCTTGCGCCGCCACGGTGCACGGACCTTCCCGCTGGTCACGACGCGGCGCCTCGGTCAGTGTCCCCTGTCGACGACCTGGGGGAGGCGGTAGGCCCGGGCGGCGGTGTCGTGGAAGAGGTCGCGCTTCTCCGCCGCCGTGTGCTCAGCGGCCACGCGCTTGAACGCGTTCCAGCACTCGACGTAGCCGAAGCAGCTCTTGTCGACGGGGAAGTTCGACTCGAACATGCAGCGCGCCGGACCGAAGTGGTCGATGGCGTAGCGCATCTCGTCGCCCCAGGCGGTGGCGATCTCCTCCGAGCTGGCGGGCTCGCCCCGCCGGTCCCAGCGGTCCCCCGTCAGCGGCCGCGTCAGCCCGCCCACCTTGAGCACCACGTTCTCGCACCTGGCGAGCTCGGCCAGGTGCTGCTGCCAGAAGGCCCGCACCTCGTCCGCCCGCCCCCGGTAGGGCCCGCCGGCGATGGGGACGCCGAGGTGGTTGGCCACGATCGTCACCTCGGGGCAGGCCCGCGCCAGCTCGACGAGCTCGGAGAGCTGAGGGTGGAAGCAGAACACGTCGTAGGAGTGCCCGAGCTGGCCGAGCTTGCGGACTCCCCGGCGGAAGCCGTCCTCGCCCATGATCCCGGACCGGGCCGCGGTGTTGTTCATCGGGTGCTCGTCGTGGGCGGTGGTGTAACGGATGCCGCGGAAGCGGCCCCGGCCAGCCCCCTCGTGCGCGACCAGCACCTCCTCCACCGCGTCGCCGAGGCACAGGTCGGCGTGGGCGACGATGCCGGCGATCTCGGCGCCGCCCGAGCGGGCGCTGGCCTCGGCGGCGTCCGCCACGAACGCCGTCTCCCCCACGGGCCGCAGGTGCTCGGGCCCGTCCCTCAGGTACTCGGAGTGGCACTCGACGAAGACCGTGCGCAGGACGTTGTGGCCGCTGCCCGTGTCGCCTCGGAGATCGGCCAGCTCGTAGGGCGCCCCCGTGTGGCCCGACCCGGGCCACAGGTGGTGGTGGGCATCGCAGATGGGTAGGTCCGGCTCGAGGACCGCCTCGGGCGTGCGTACGTTCCCGGCCGCTCCTGCGCTCATCGGCGGGACCCTACCCGCGCCGCCCGGGCACGGCTGCCTTTCCGCGCCAGCGCGGCGGGCGCCCTCCGCGACGATCCTCGTGCACCTCGGCGAGCGCACCCGACCTCCCCCTTGCGACCACGTAACGTGGCGACATTGCCACGATGTATCGTCACGCCGACATGGCTCAGCGTGGCCTCGGTGACGTCCCCGAAGACCTGCTCGTCGTCGCCGTCGACGACCGCCGCTGCGCGCTGCGCACCCGTGACGTGGTCGAGGTGCAGCCGATCGTCCTGGTGGACGCGCTGCCGAGCGCTCCCGCGGTCGTCGAGGGCGTGATCGACCTCCGGGGCCACGTCGTCGCCGTGGTCTCGCTGCGGCGACGCTTCGGCCTGGCCGACCGGCTCGCCCATCCGGGTGACCGCCTCGTCATCGTCGACGTCCGCTCCCGTCGGGTCGCCCTCCACGTCGACGGCGCAGTCGAGCTCCGCACGGTCCGCCCGGAGGAGGTCGAGCCGGCCCCGCCCGACGAGGCCGCGGCGTACGCCGTCGGCGTCGCCCGCCTCTCCGACGGGCTGGTCGTCATCCACGACCTGGCCGCCTTCCTCGCCTCCGACGAAGCCGTCGCCCTCGACTCGGCCCTCGCCCTGCGCAGCGGGCTCCCATGACGACCGTCCCCGACGAGGACCGCCAGGCCCTTCGCCGGCTGGCGCACTGGCTCACCGCCGGTACCGGTGTGCGCTTCGACGGGCACCAGCGGGCCCGGCTGCTCGACACGATCCGGCGTTGTGCCCGTTCGGCCGGCTGGGAGTCCTACGACGACTACCGCGTCGCCGTCGAGCGCGACCGCCACGCCTTCGACGACCTCGTCGACGCCCTCGCCGTCGGCGAGACGTACTTCTTCCGCGACTCCCGCCAGACCGACCTCATCCAGCGGCACCTCCTGCCGGCATCTGCAGCCGAGCGGCACGGCGCGCCGGTCGAGGTCTGGACGGCG
>WHTX01000411.1 GCA_009377505.1 Acidimicrobiia bacterium | reverse complement strand
GGCCAGCCCGGGCCCGGCTGGGGAGCCCCGCCAGGGGCACCGCAAGGACCCGGTGCCCAGCCGGGACAGGGCTGGGGAACCCCACCGGGGGCGCCGCAAGGGCCGGGGGCCGGACCGCCTCCGAGTGGAGGCCCCGGGCCGGGGCAGGGCCAACCAGCGCCGCCCTGGGCCGCGCCCGCCGGCGCCCAGGCCGCACCGCCTTGGGCGCAGCCCACCGACCAGGGGCAAGGGCAATGGGGTGGCCCGCAACCGTCATGGGCCCCGCCCGGCCAGCAGCCGCAGTGGGGCGCGCCCCCGCCGGCGCCGGGCCAAGGCTGGGGCAACTTCCCCCCGCCTCCTGGCTATCCCGCGGCAGGCGGTGGCGTCGTCGGCGTCGGCCAGGAAGGCTCCTGGGGAATTCGGGCCGCAGCGTGGCTGGCCGACTTCATCGTGCTCATCATCCCCAGCTGGCTACTGCTCGTCGCCTTCGGCGGCCTCGAGACCGTGACCGAGGACAGCTCGGCCGAGTTCCGCTACGACGGGCCCGGGCTGCTGTTCGTGGTCGCCCTGTGGGTCGTGTACCGAGGCGTCTTGCACGGCGTGAAGGGCCAGACGCTGGGCAAGATGCTCCTCGGCATCTACGTCGCCGACGCCAACGGCAAGGGGCTGATCGGCGTCGGGCGGGCCATCGGGCGCGAGGTCGTGATCGCCGTGCTGTTCCTCCTCTGCTTCATCCCGCTGGTCCTCGACCTGCTCTCGCCGCTCTGGGACCGGCGAAACCAGGCCTGGCACGACAAGATCGTCAGCAGCGTCGTCCTCAAGGGCAAGCCGGACCTGCCCGAGCCTGCGATCGGCTGACCGGGTCGCGACCGTCGGAGAGCGAATTCGCTCAGGGCCGGCGCTCGAAGGACCGAACTACCTGCTCACAGCCCTACTGCTGACCTCTCGCCGTGGACGCGTCGAATCGACGTCGAATCGACGCGCCGACGGGGGGGTGTCGTCGAAAGTGGCGCTGACCTGCGTGAACGTCCTTGATGGTCGGCGCCGTCGAATTCGACGGGCGAATCCGACGGGCGGATTCGACGGCCGAGGTCGACGAGTCGGTTACGGCTCGAGGCGGCGCAGCGCCACCCAGCCGAACTCGCTCTCGTCCTCGCCGGTCTCGTAGCTGGCGTCCCCGGGCAGCAGGATCTCGTAGACGCCTTCCCTGCGGCGCACCCGAACCTGATGGGGCTCGAGGCCGGCGGCGGCGGCCGCCACCGCTTCGGCGGCGCTGGTGAAGTGCTCGAGGCACATGAGCATCCGCACCGTCGGGCTCATCATCGACAGCTCGTCCCGCCGCCACGCCGCGACCGCCTCCGCAGGTCGCACCCAGGCCGAGTGCACGGCCTCGCCGTCGTCGTGCGCGGCCTCCTGGCCGGCAGGGAACGCGGCCAGGAAGAACCGTGTGTCGAAGCGCCGGGGCGAGCCGAGCGGGGTGACCCAGTGGGCGACGGGGTGCAGCGCGCCGAGGTCGAGCCGCAGGCCCTCCTCGGCGAGCAGGGCCACGAAGTCCTCCTCGTGGCGGTTGAGGGCGGCTCGGCGCCGGCCGAGGCGTTCGGCGTCGAGGTGGTCGAGGTGGTCGAGGCCACCGTGGGCGAAGAGGACGCCGGCTTCCTCGAAGCACTCCCGTACGGCGGCCACCCAGAAGGCGAGCCCGCCGGACACGAGGCCCAGGCGACGGCTCGCCTCCTCGTCGTCGAGCCCGTGCACGTGGGGGGCGGCGTCCTCGGCGTCGGCGGGGTCGACCGCGCCGCCGGGGTAGACCCACATGTCGGGGGCGAACACCTGGCGAGCCGCGCGGCGCAGCATGAGGACGTGCAGCTCGGGCAGGTCGGCAACGAGCATCACCGTCGCCGCCGGGCGGATCGGCACGGCCAGGGAGTCGAACTCCGCTGGGCCATTCGCTCCGCTCCCCGCTCCCCGCTCCCGGCCGCTCGGGCCACTCGCTCCGCTCCCCGCTCCCCGCTCCCGGCCGCTCGGGCCATTCGCTCCGCTCCCCGCTCCCCGCTCCCGGCCGCTCGGGCCATTCGCTCCGCTCATGCCTGGTTCACCGATCGGTAGGTCTCGAAGCGCAGTGGGGTGCGCTGGTGGTCCTCGGGCAACGGCAGCAGCACGGCGAGCTGGCGGCACTGGGCGAGGAGACGGCCGTCAGCCGACCAGATCTCGCCGTCTTCCTCGATGAAGCCCTCCTGCGCCGTCTCCGAGCGGAAGACGGCCAGGCACCAGGCGTCGGGCGCCAAGGCGGCCAGCCGCTCCCGGTCGCGGAAGTGCACGGTCAGCTCGACCGTGGGCACGGCAGATGTGGGCGGCTCGGGCAGGCTCACGATGGGCGGCAACCAGGCGTCGGCCATGGCCGCCAGCACCACGTGGTCGAGGGGCGAGGGCTCGGCCAAACGGATCCAGCCCCCCACCTCGATCTCCCCGGGGTCGGGCTCGGCACTGCCGGGCAGGGGCCCCACCCCCCACAACGTCTCCCACCGATGGCGTACAGGGATGCCGGCGTCGTCGGCGACGAGGCGGAGGCATTTCCGGGGCGGTGGGACCTCGGGCATGGCCCCGTGCGAGAACTCGGTCACCGAGGGGCGCGGCCCGGAGAAGGCGGACACGGCCAGGGCGAGCAGCTTGCCGTCCTGGAACAGGCGGGCGGAGAGGTACGTGACGCCCCGGCCCGCCCGCTCCACGGTCACCTCGATGTCAGCCGGGCCCTCCCTCGGCGGGACCAGGTAGTGCACGGTGAGCGTGCGGGGAGTGCGGTCGGGCTCGTCGACCACGGCGGCGCAGGCCCGCAACAGCACGGCCGCCACGAAGCCGCCGTTCGGGCCGAGCACCACCCACCAATCACGGCTCACGTGCAGGTGGAAGCGGCCCTCGCCCCGCGGCTCGACCGCGGTGTCCTCGTCGAAGCGGCTCACGGGCGGGAACGGTAGGCCACGGCACCGCTGGGCGCAGACCTGCCCGTCGGGCCGCTCGGGCGCCACCAGCGCGTCGGTGCTGGCAGTATCGGGCCTATGGGCGACCCCGCGCTGTGGTCCGCAACCCGACAGGCAGCCGCCATCCGTGCTGGCGAGCTCGGCAGCGAGGAGTTGCTCGACCACTACCTCGACCGCATCGACCGGCTGAACCCCGAGGTCAACGCCGTCGTCACCGTCGACCCCGACGGTGCCCGACGGGCGGCGCGAGCCGCCGACGAAGCGACGGCACAGGGCCGCCACCCCGGGCCTCTCCACGGGCTGCCGATCACCGTGAAGGACGCGCTGGCCACGGCGGGCATGCGCTCGACGGGCGGCGCGATCGAACTGGCCGACCACGTGCCCGCGCAGGACGCGTCGGCGGTGGCCGCGGTGCGCGCCGCGGGCGCCGTGGTCTTCGGCAAGACGAACCTGCCGCGCTGGTCGGGCGACCTGCAGTCCTTCAACGAGATCTTCGGCACCACGAACAACCCCTGGGACCTCGAACGGGTGCCGGGAGGCTCCTCCGGCGGGGCGGCCGCCGCCGTGGCGAGCGGGCTCACCAGCTTCGAGATCGGTACCGACATCGGCGGCTCGATCCGCCTGCCGGCCGCCTTCTGCGGGGTCTTCGGCCACAAGCCCAGCTACGGCATCGTGCCGACGTACGGCTACCTCGACCACGTCGCCGGCGGCCTCACCCAACCCGACGTCAACGTGCACGGCCCGCTCGCCCGCTCGGCCGAGGACCTCGAGCTGCTGCTCGGCGTGCTCGCCGGGCCCGGGCCGGCCGATGCCCTCGCCTGGCGGCTCGAGCTGCCCCCGCCCCGCCACGAGCAACTGCGCGACTACCGGGTGGCGGCGTGGCTCGACGACCCTGCCGCCCACGTCGACGGGGCGGTCGCCGCCGTGCTCGAGGGGGCCGCGGCCGCGCTGGAGCGCGCCGGGGCGCCCGT
>WHTX01000048.1 GCA_009377505.1 Acidimicrobiia bacterium | reverse complement strand
CCGGCGGGAACACCTTGACCAACAGCCCCACCGACACGAAATCCGACAACCGGCGCTCAGGGACTGGCTTCACCCACCCAGCACGAGGCACCCGCCCAAACTACACCAATGTGACCCTAACTTAGCGGTATTGGCACTAGCTGGCCTGTTGCGCCTCGCTGACCAGGGGCGACCAGTCCTGGAGCGCGAGGCGCTTGGCGAGGAGCACCCTCGTCCCCGCTCCGACCGTGGACTGCAGGACGAGCTGGTCGGTCATCTCGTTCATGATGGCGATGCCGCGCCCACTGGTCTCCTCGGCGCTGGGCAACTCGAAGGCCACGCTGCAGGCGTCGAACCCCGTGCCGTGGTCGATGACCTCGATGTGGCACCACGCGCCCGCCACGTCGACGCGCACCTCGATGGGGTCGACGACGCCGTCCACCGGCTCGGAGTGCTCCACGGCGTTCGTGCACGCCTCGGCGAGCGCGAGGGCGATGTCGTACGTGCACTCCTCGGTGACGCCGAGGCGCTCGAGCGCCGCACGACACGTCGTGCGGGCGACGGCGACGCTGCGGGGATCAGCGTCGAGCCTGACGGACAGGGAGGTACGGAGCATGATGATGCGCCTTCAGGGGGACGAGGGACAGCATGAGCCGAGGTGCCGGATCACCGCCCACGGCTTGGCGACCACGCTCGGCGGTGGGTTACCCGACTCCTGTGGCGAGCCAACACGTTCGGCTTGCAGTCCGCGCCCGGGGGTAGCCCGGGGCTGCCCTGGGTAGCTGGACAGGTGGCTCGCTCGGCGCGCGCGGTTCGCCCTGGGGCGCGAGGTGGGCCATGATCGGCGGCCGTCGGCGATATCGGGGGTGGAGACGTTGGCCAACGTGGTGCGCAACAACACGGAGCGGTCCCGCTACGAGCTCTTCGACGAGGACCGCTTGGTCGGGATCGCCGACTACGAGGTGCTCCCCGACCGGGTGGTGTTCCCCCACACCGAGATCGTGCCGGCCCGCCGTGGCCAGGGGCTCGGGGCCGAGCTCGTCGGCGCCGCCCTCGACGACGTGCGGGGCAGCGGCCGGCGCGTCGTGCCCCAGTGCTGGTACGTCGCCGAGTTCATCCAGGACAACCCGGCCTACGCCGAGCTGGTCGCCTGATTCCTGCCCGGCCGCGAAAGCGCCGCGACAGCCCGTCGCCCGCCCCGCCGGCCGGCCGAGCCGGAGTTTGCTGAGCCGGTCTGGGCTGGTCTGCTGAAGTGGTGCCATGCCCGTCCCCGCCACGCGCAACGCCACGCCCGCCCGGCGGCTCGCCGCCGCGCTCGAGCCCGTCGTGGGCCAGGTGTACTTCTCGCCCGAGTGCCACGCCGGCTACCAGGCGCTCGGCTTCGCCCGGAGCCCGGCACGCGCGGGCCGCACCGCCCTGCCCGACGGCCCGGCCTACTTCACCAGCCGCGGCTCGGTCATGGGCCAGGTGGCCGGGCACGTGGTCGCGGCCGCCTTCTCCGTGTTCGACCCAGCGGCGGTCGTGCCCGCCGTCACCTACGGCTGGGCCCTGACCGACGCCCCGACCATCGGCGCGGCGCGCGACCGGGGCGCCATCGCCCAGCTGCGCCGGGTCCTCGGCGACGACCTCCCCGACCTGGGTCGCGTCGCCGACCTGCTGGAACGGGCCGCCGAGCCTCTGCGCGTGGAGGGCCGGCCGCTCTACGCCGGGCTCCGCTCCCTCGACGTGCCCGAGGACCCGATGGGGCGCATGTGGCGCCTCGGGGACCTGCTGCGGGAGTACCGCGGCGACTCGCACACGATCGCCTGGGCCTCGGCGGGGCTCGACCCCGTCGAGATCGGGCTTCTCACCGAGCTGTTCATCGGCCTGCCGCTGCGCAGCTACATCCGCACCCGAGCCTGGCCGGGGGAGGCCGTCGACGCCGGGCTCGAGCGCCTGCGGAGCCGGGCCCTCGTCGAGGACGACCAGTTCACCGAGGCTGGCTTCGAGCTGCGCGAAGCGATCGAGGCGGCCACCGACACCCAGCTCGACGCCGCGGTGGCCGCCCTCGGCGAGGACCTCGAGGAGCTGGTGGGCGCGCTCGGGCCGTGGGGGGCGAAGCTCCGCCAGGCCGGCGCCTACCTCGGTGGCGGTGCCGCCGACCTGGCCCGTCAGCGCTGAGCTGCCGAGCTGTCGCCGGGCTGCTGTGGAGCTGTCGCTGAGCTGTCGCCGCGGCGCGGATCGGCCGGGAGCGGTCCTCGTCGGGCATGCTCGGTGGGTGACGATGGCGGTGGCGGCCTACGCGCCAACGAGCCGCAGCGTGCTGCGGGGCCTGGTGGTCCTGCGCTGGGCGACGTGGCTGTGGTCCGTCGGGGTCGTGCTGGTCGGCGCCGACCGAGTGGCCCGTCCCTGGCTGGCCGCGCTGCTGCTCTCGGCTGCCCTGGCCGTGACCGTCGCGGGGACCAGGGCCGTCTCGCGTCGCGGGCGCCCCTCGCCGCCGTGGTTCGTCGGCGTCGAGGTGGCCGTCGGGTTCGGGCTCCTCGCCCTCGAGGGCTTCGCCTTCGAGGCAGGGCAGGCCTTCGCCGGCCGCCAGGGCCTGGCCGGGGGGTGGCCGATGGTCGGCGTGCTCACCGCCGGCCTCACCCTGGGGAGCAGGGTGGGGGCGCCAGCTGGAGCGCTAGTGGGGCTCGGGCGCCTCGTCGGGGCGTGGGCGAACGGGGTGCGCGGCTTCGACGGGGACCAGGTGGCATCGCTGCTCGCCACCGTGGCGTTCTACGCGCTGTACGGCGCCGTCGCCGGCTGGGTCGGCGGGCTGCTCCGCCAGGCCGAGGAGGAGGTCGCCACCACCCGCGCCCGCGACGAGGTGGCCCGCACCCTGCACGACGGCGTGCTCCAGACCCTCGCCCTCGTCGAGCGGCGCACGGCGGTGAGCGACCCCGTGCTCGCGCGTCTGGCCCGTGATACCGACCGTGACCTGCGCAGTTTCCTGTACGGTCCGGTGGTGTCGGCCGCTGGGCCCCGCCAGCTCGTGCCCTCGCTGCGCGAGGCGGCCCGGCGGGCGGCGCGCCCATTCGACCTCGACGTCACCGTGTCCGTGGTCGAGGACGGCGTCAGGCAGAGGCTCGGCGAGGCGGGGGTGCTGGCGGCTGCCGGTGCGGTGGCCGAGGCGGTGACGAACGTGGGCAAGCACGCCAGGGCGACACGGGCGGTGCTCTTCGTCGAAGCCCAGGAGGACGGGGTGGTGTTCGTGTCCGTGCGAGATGACGGCGTCGGCTTCGACGCCGGCCAGCCCAGCCCGGGCCAGGGGCTGGCCCGCTCCGTGTTCGGGCGCATGGCCGAGGCGGGCGGCCGGGCCGAGGTGGCCAGCACCCCGGGCGAGGGGACGGAGGTGCGGCTGTGGCTGGTGCCGTAGCGGGTGGCGGTAGCGGGCGCCGTAGCGTCGCGGCGGCCGTGCGGGTGGTGCTGGCTGACGACCACGCCCTGGTGCGTGCCGGGCTGCGGGCCGAGCTCGGAGAGGGGTTCGTGGTGGTGGGCGAGGCCGACGACGCGCCCGGCGCCATCGACGTGGTGCACGCCCACCAGCCTGACCTGGTGGTCTGTGACCTGTTGATGCCCGGGGGCGGCGGGCTCGCCGTGGTGCGGGCCGTGGCCCCGGAGGCCCCGATCGTGATCCTCACCGTGTCCGAAGCGGAGCGGGACCTGCTCGACGCGGTGGCCGCCGGTGCGGCCGGGTACCTGCTCAAGACGACGCCGACCGGGGAGCTGCGCGAGCAGCTCGGCCGCGCCGCCGCCGGCGAGCCGGTGTTCAGCCCGTCACTGGCGGCGCTGGTGCTGGGGGAGTTCCGCCGGATGGCCCGGGCCGTCGGGGCCAACCCCATGTCCGAGCGGGAGCGGGAGGTCCTCACCCTGGTCGCTCGAGGGGCGTCCTACGGTGAGATCGGCCGGGAGCTCGGGATCTCGCCGCGCACGGCGGAGAACCATGTGCGCAACATCCTCGGCAAGCTCCACCTCTCCCGTCGAGCCGACCTCGTGCGCTACGCCGTCGAACACGGCCTCGGCTGACAAGCGGGCGTATCGGCGCGGCGCACCCCGCTGACCAGCGCTGACGCGAGCCCGTCGAATCGACGTCGATTCGACGGGTCGATTCGTCGGGGGTGGCGGGCGATTCGACGTCGATTCGACGGCTCGATTCGCCGCACGTCGCCGGCGCCCGGGCGCCTGCCCGCCCGCACGCGACCCGGGCTCACGTCCGCGCGGCGAAGGGGTCGTGCTCGGCCAGGAAGCGCTCGAGGCGGGCTTCGTCGACCCGGTGCACGACCTGGCTCGACTCGTGCTGGTCGCGCACGCACTTGGCCAGGGTGAACGTGGACGTGACCACGTACAGGAGGCCGAGGGCCAGGAACCCCCGCATCCAGCCGTCCACGGGCAGGTACACGATCCCGGTCAGCACGCCGAGGACGGAGGCGCCGAAGGAGATGGCCGCCTGGGCGTAGAAGCCGGCGGTCTGATGGGGGGTCACGTTGAGGGCCATGGCCCGAGGATGCGGCCAGCCGCTCGAACGCACCATCCGGGCAACCCCCTACGGCGCCGTGAGGGCCCCGGCCCCCGCCGCCGCCAACAGGAAGAAGCGTCAGCCGAACCAGCCGACGACGTCGTAGACGAGGTGGGCGGAGCCCGTGCTGTTGGACGCCTCGACCTCGTCGCTCGCCCCCAGGGGCACGAGGGCGTGGTTGGCCCGGGTGAGGCCCCGGGCTGGTGTTCCGCGTCGACACCCAGGCAGCGGGCCGGCGGGGTAGACGGTGAGGAAGCCGAGACCGGTCGCCTCGGTGACCGTGACGTTGAGGGCCACCGCCTCAGCCTCGGCCGGCACCGGGGCGGCCCGCGACCACTGGTGGCGCCCGGCGGCGCCAAGGGGGCCCTTGCCAGCGGACCGGGTGTCGACGATCCGGCTGGGGGCCAGCTCGTGGAAGCGGAGGCCGTCGGTGGGCTGCCCGTCGTCGTACCAGCCGACGATGTCGACGATGACGTGGACGCTGCCCAGCAGGTTGAAAAGCGCCGCCCGGCCGGCGGCATCGACGCCCGTCACCACGGCGTTGGGCACCGTCTGGCCGGCCGTGAAGTTGGGTTCGAGGCGGCGGGGGGATGGTGCCCCCCCGGGGTGGACGGTCAGGTACCCGCCGGTGCTCGCCCCGGTGACGGTGACGTTCAGCACCACCGCCGTCAGGTGGGCGGAGTCGATGCCCACCACGTCGGTGAAGTCCACGGTCCCGGGTGCGCCGGCGACCAGAGGCCCGGGGCCGGCGCGGGTGTCGGAGACGCGCGTGGGGGCCAAGGCGCGCCGATGGTCGATTCGAAACGCGACGATGGTCCCGACGGCGCGGCGCGAGCGGGCTGCGCCGCCCCCCTGAGGTCAGCCTCTGCACCGGCCGAGGGTCAGGCGCCCCGCCAGGGCCAGGGCCCGGGCCAGGCGGTCAGCCACGGGCGGGAAGGTGGGCGGGCCCGGAGATGAAGCTCGACGCCAGCCACTCGGTCGGCCCGGCGCGGTGCACGCCCGGCAGGCGGTCGAGCAGCTCGCGCAGCAGCGCCTCGATCTCCACCCGGGCGATGTGGGCGCCGAGGCAGAAGTGCGGCCCGCCCCCGCCGAAGGCGACGTGGTCGTTGGGCGCCCGGCCGAGGTCGAGCCGGTCGGCCTCGGCGAAGTGAGCCGGGTCCCGGTTCGCCGCGCCGTAGTACATGACCACCTTGTCGCCGGCGGCGATGGCCCGGCCGCCGAGCTCGGTGGGGCGCGTGGCCGTGCGGCGCATGTAGACGACGGGGCTCACCCAGCGCAGCAGCTCCTCCACGGCGGTCGGGAGGAGGCCGTCGACATCAGCGCGCAGCCTGGCGAGCTCGTCGGGGTCGTCGAAGAGGGCGTCCATCCCGCCGGCGACCAGGTTGCGGGTCGTGTCGCCGCCGGCGTCGACGAGGAGCAGGAAGAACAGCTCGAAGTCGATCTCGTCGAGGGGGGCGCCGTCCACCTCGGCCTGGACGAGCGTCGTGGCCAGGTCGGGGCCGGGGTGGGCGCACTTGTCGGCCCACACCCCACTGGCGTACTCGAACATCGCCCGCACGGCCTCCGCCGCCGCGTCCGGGGGCACCGAGCCCGGCGCGGCGTGGATCGTCTCGGTCAGCTCGTAGAGCGCCACCCCGTCCGGGCGGGGGATGCCGAGCATGTCGGCGATCACGTAGGAGGGCATGAGCCCGGCCACGTCCTCGACCAGGTCGAACGTCTCGCGACCGACGACGCCCTGCACGATCTCGCCGGCGATGGCCTCGATGCGGGGCCGCATGGCCCGCGCCGCCCGGGGGATGAAGCTGGACACGATCGTGCGCCGGTAGGCGCCGTGGCGCGGCGGGTCCATGGTCAGCATCATCTTGTGGTCGCCGACCTCGAGGCCGTCGCCGTCGGGGATCATGATCGTGGGCTCGGAGGAGAAGGTGGCCGCGTCCCGCCCGACGGCCCGCACGTCCTCGTAGCGGGTGACCGCCCAGAAGCCCCGGCCACCGGGCTCGTCGTGCCAGTGGACCGGGTCGTGTTCTCGCAGCCACGCGTACTGCGCCTCGGGGTGGCCGCCACGGAAGGACGCCGCCGAGAGCAGGTCGATCGAAGGCACCGAGGTCGTCGCCATCGGCCGAGCCTAGGTGGCGCCCCTGGGCGCCGGCCGCGAGCGCGCCTGGGCGCCCGCCGCGCCGGCGGCCCCGGGCGGGCCGACCGGCCAGGTGTCGGCGGCTCGCGCCGCTCGGCGAGCACTAACCTCGCCGTCATGGCCGCTGACCAGCCCACGCACCGCCAGGTGACCGAAGCGACCGCCGTGGCCGAAGCCTCGATGCGGCCCCAGACCGTGCCGGTGAACATGTACGAGGCCAGTGGCGCGCTCGTGATCGTGGCCCCCTTGCCCGCGGTGACGGTGGACGACGTGACCATCGAGCTGCGCCCGGGGCACCTGCGCTTCTGGTCCAAGCTGCGCAGCGCCGCGCCCCGCATCTACCTGCTGCGCGAGTGGGACTACGGCGGCTATGACCGCGAGGTGGAGCTGCCCGCCGGCTACGGCGCCGGGGTCGAGGCCACCCTGGCCAACGGCCAGCTCGCCATCCGCGTCCTGCGGGGCGAGGCCACCAGCCCGATCAGCATGCACCCCAACGGCGCCTCGTAGCAGCTCCTCCTGGCCACGGGTCGTACCGTTGGCCCCGGTGAACACCTTGGAACCCACCACGATCGAAGAGATCCGCCTCACCCGGTTCAAGACGTTCCGTGGCGCGGTGCTCCCCCTCGGGCCGCTCACCCTGCTCGTCGGGCGCAACGGCAGCGGCAAGTCCAACGCCCTCGACGGGCTCGCCGTCCTCTCCCGCCTGGCCGGGGGCGTCGACGTGCGCGACGCCCTCGACGGCCGTGACGGTCCCCAGATCAGGGGCGGGGCGCTCGGCGCGCCGCCCTTCGGCGAGTCGAGCTTCGCCCTCGGCGTGACGGTCCGCACGGGCGCGGGCCTCGTCGGCCTCGACGTCACCATCGAGACGGCGCCCCACGTGCAGGTCGTCGCCGAGACGCTGTGGCGCACGGGGCCGGGCGGCGAGAGGCTCGTCCTCTTCGAGACGGACCCGCCCCGAGGCGACTCGGCCGACATCGACGCCCGCTGGGACGAGAGCGGCGGCGGCGAGCCGGACAGGGTGGTCAGCTTCCGGGCCAACCGCCTGCTCGCTTCCCAGGTCCTGGCCCGCCTGCCGTCGACCACAACGGGGCGGACCGCCCACCTCGCCGCCGCCCAGGTCCTCGCCGCGCTCGGCTCGGTGTTCGTGCTCGACCCCGTGCCCCACCAGATGCGCCAGTACGTGCCCCGCCGGGACCGGGTCCTGCGGCGCAACGCGGACAACGTCTCGGCCGCCGTGGCCGGCCTCCTCGAGGACCCGGCCACGAGGTCGCGCCTCGTCGAGGCCCTGAACACGCTCAACGAGCAGGACGTGGTCGACATCGGGGTGTCCGCCAGCCAGCTCGATGACGTGATGCTGACCGTCGTCGAGCGGGCCGGGCCCCACACGCAGGAGCTGTCTGCCCGCCTGGCCAGCGACGGCACGCTGCGGTTCCTGGCTGTCCTCGCCGCCCTGCTGGAGGCGCCCTCCTCTGAGGGCACGCTCGAGGCGATGGCCTCCGACGACGCCGTCGGCCAGACCACGCTCGTCATCGAGGAGCTCGAGAACGGCCTGCACGCCTCCCAGGCCGCAGCCGTGGTCGGCCTCATCCGCGAGGAGGTGCACGCTCGGCGCATCCGCACCCTCGCCACCATCCACAGCCCGGCCATCCTGGACGCCCTCACGGGTGAGGACCACCCCGACGTCGTGGTCTGCCAGCGCCAGCCCGACGGGGCGAGCACCCTGACCCGCCTGGTCGACCTGCCCGGGTACTTCAGGATCGTCGCTGCGGGCAGCCTGGGCCGGGCGGCCGAGCAGGACCGGCTGCGCAGCCCCACCCGCCCGCTCTCCAGCGGCTCGTACCTCGACGAGCTGCTCGGGGCCGGCTGAGCGGTGCCCGTCGTGTGGTTCGTGGACACGAGCGTGCTCTGTGAGCTGCTCGCCGTGCCCGGCCGCGCCACGAGGGTGGCCGAGGTACGGGCCGAGCTGCGACGACGTCTCGCCCGTGGTGATCGCCTCGTGCTGCCGGTCACGGCGGTCATCGAGACCGGCAACCACATCAGCCACGTCAAGGCCGGCGACCGGCGGGCCGCAGCCGAGCGGTTCGTCCGCGTCGTGCGCGAGGCGATCGGCGAGGCCAGCGCCACGACGGCCGTCTTCGGAGCGACCTGGGACGACACCTTCCTCTCCCGGCTGTGCGACGGGGCGCGGACGGGGGAGAGCTTCGTGGACCTCGCGGGCAGCGGGCGGATGGGCGCCGGCGACGTCGCGATCCTCGTGGAGATGGAGCAGTTCGCCGAGCGCGTGCACTGGCCGGTCAAGGTGTGGGCCCTCGAGGCCACGTTGGCCGCCTACGGGTCGTGACCGCCCCGCCCCCCTACCCGCGCATCGCCCACGTCCTGGCTGGCCGGGGCAGCCGGGACGACCTCGTGCTGTCGGCTGCCGAGGTCGCGTCGCTGTGGTCGAGGCCCCTCCTGGTCGAGGAGAAGCTCGACGGGGCGACCGTCGTGCTCTGGCGCGAGGGCGGGCGTCTCGAGTGCGCGCTGCGGTCGGGGCCGGGCGGCCAGGACCGCGCCCGCCAACTGGGCCCCCTGCGGGCCTGGCTCGCCCCACGCAGCGCCGCGCTGGGGCCCGTCCTCGCCGAGGGGGCGAGCGCCGTCTACGCCGAGTGGCTCCTGCTCACCCACAGCGTCCACTACGACCGGCTGTCCGACTACCTGGTCGGCCTCGACGTGCTCGGCCCTTCGGGCGCCTTCCTCGACGTCGACGGGCGGGACGCCGTGCTCGCCGCCGCGGGCCTCGTCCCCCCGCCGCGCCTCCACCGGGGCATGCTCGGGGGCGTTGGCGACCTCGAAGCCCTCCTCGGCCGGTCCTCCGGCTGCGACGGGCCCATGGAGGGCCTCATCGTCCGCACGCTCGACGGGACGGAGCCGAGGATCGCCAAGCTCGTCCGCCCCGGGTTCAGCCCCGCGCCCGACGAGGCCTGGCGCGGCGAGCGCCCCCGCAACCAGTTGGCCGACCGCGACGCCTCCTGGCACTGACCGTCGGGGCCCGTCGGGAGGCGCCCGGTTGGGCGCGATTCGCCGTCGAATTCGCTGGGCGATGACGCCCACCGGCATCTGCCCAGCTCAGAGCCCCGTCAGCCGGGGCCCGAGACCGGCACGTCGATTCGACGTCGATTCGCTGGGATGATTAGGCGAGGCTGACGACAGGGCGGTGACCTGGGGGAACGCAGTTCCGGCGGAGTTCGACGGGTCACGGCCGTCGGCGACGGCGAGCCGACCACGGAGCTCGCAGGACTGGGCACGAAGCGTGCTCAGCCGATGTGGCGGGGGACCCCGGCAGCGGCGGCGTGGAAGGCGAGCGACCCGTCCGTCGGCAGCGCGTACACGCCGTAGGCGGCGCCGAGCACCGGCTGGGCCACGTTGCGCACGGGCACCCCGCCGGGGGTCTCGCCCCGCTCGGTGCCGGCGTGGGCGTGGCCGTGGAAGACGAGGTGGGCACCGGCCCGGTCGACGGCCTCGGCCAGCAGGTAGCTACCGAGGAAGGGGTAGATCTCCAGCCGCTCGCCCCACAGCGTCTCGGGGATGGGGGAGTAGTGGAGCAGGGCCACCCGCAGGTCGACGTCGTCGAGCCCTGCCAACGCGTCCTCGAGGCGGTCGCACACGTCCATCGTGTGGTGCATGAAGGCCTTCATCTCCGCCTCGCCGAAGGCGGAGCCGGACGCCCCGGCGAACCCGCCCCCGAAGCCCTTCACCCCGGCGATGCCCAGGCGGGTGCCGCGCACCTCGACGACGGCAGCGTTGCCCTCGAGCACGAGGATCTCGCGCTCCACCAGCACAGCGGCGACGGCCTCCGGGCGCCCGTCGTGGTGGTCGTGGTTGCCGAGCACGGCCAGCTTGGGGATCGACAGGCCGGCCAGCTCGTCGGCGAACACGGCCGTCTCCTCCGGTGTGCCGCACCGGGTCAGGTCCCCGGCCAGCAGCAGCAGGTCAGCCCGCTCGTCCACGTCGGCGAAGCCTGGCGCCACCCGGCCCCGTGAGTCGAGGCCGGCGTGCACGTCGCCGACGGCGGCGATGCGGATCACAGCGCCTCCTCGCCGGCCGGTGACGCGGCGGCGGCGACCTCGGTCGCGTCCCGGACCTGGTGTTGGCACCCGAGGGCAGCGAGCGCGGCACGGGCCACGGGCGCGACGGCGGCCTTGCGGCTGGCCGTCGCCACGATCCCGGCGACGGTCAGGGCGTCGCCGTCCACGTCGACCTGCAGGCCCCACTCGCCCACCGCGGCGTCGGTGCCGAGCGCCTCCTGCACGTGGCCCACGATGTACTCGGGGGGTACGGCCTCATCGCCGGCGCTCGAACCGCTGGCGCTCGCCCCGCCAGCTCGGCGGTTCGCCTCCTGGTCCGTCACCGGGCCGCTCCTTCGCCGAGGGTGCGCTGCTTGATCCCGAGCTCGTCGGCCAGTGCGAAGAACGCCCGGGCGAAGGGGCTCGAGCACGTCCGGTCCCACACGTCGGCCCATTTCACCTGCTCGCGCAGGGCGCGGGCGATCTCGAGGACCGGGCCGTAGTCGAGGTTGTGCTCGGTGAGCGCCATCAGCTTGGTGACGATGAGGTCGTCCACCGGCATGACCGGCATGCGCACCGCGTGCACGCCCAGCTCCTCGCAGCGCTCGAGGAAGCGGTCGTCGACGTGGATGCCCGAGGGCCGGTAGATCAGGTCGACGAGCACGTCGCCGTGGTAGGCCTTGACCAGCCACCCCTCGGGCGGGCGCTCGACGCGCAAGCCGCCCCCGGCGAGCACCTCGAGGGCCAGGTCCGTGTCATCCTCACGGAGCATCAGGTCGATGTCCTTCTCGGTGGGCGGGCCGCCGCGCGCCCAGGCGGCCAACCCGCCGCCGAGGGCGAAGGGCACCCCGGCGTCGCGCAACAGCGCGGCGACGACCTTGAGGGTGTCGAGGAGGTGGGGGGCCTGGGCGGCGGGCACAGGCGGACGCGTACCCCGGCCGGTGCGCGGCCGAATCGCCCCGGCCCGCCGCCGAGGTTGACGACTGCACCGCCGAGCGCTGGACGATCAGCCGCCGGCCACCGTGCCCCGGCGCGGCACCCAGCCCAGCACCTCGTCGTAGTCCCGGGGTGGTGCCCGCTCCGTGGTGGCCGTGGCCGAGCGCACCCGGTCGAGGCGGAACACCCTGCCCCCGTGGCGCAGCCGACACCAGGCGACGAGGTACCAGCCCTCGGCGTCGCCGTGGAACCCGACGGGCTCGACGTCGCGCTCGGTGGCTGCCCCGTTGCGGTCCACGTAGGCGAGGCGGACGACGGTGCCGCGCCGCACGCCGTCCTCGACCACGGCGGCGACGCGAGCCGGCGGCCGTGGCGGCTCGGGGGGCACGACCCGCACCCGGGCGCGCAGGTCGTCGAGGGCGACCCGGTGCTCGGCGGGCAGGGCGTCGGTGAGCTTGGCCACGGCGCCGTCGCAGGCCCAGCCGAAGGGCATGCCCCGTACGACGGTGGCGGCGAGGGCCAGCGCCGTGAGCTCGGCCGTGGTGAGGGACAGCAACGCCCGGGGCCCGTTCGTGTGTACGGCCACGCCGCCGTGGGGCCCGTCCACCGGGTAGGTGGGCAGCCCGGCGTTGCGCAGGGCGGCGAGGTCGCGCTCGATCGTCCGGCGGCTCACGTCGAAGCGCTCGGCGAGCCAGCTCGCGGAGCGGGCGCGGGGCGCCGCTCGGCGCAGCTCCTCGCTGACGGCGTAGAGCCGTTCCAGCCGGTTCACGAGCGCTATTCTCGCCGACCTCCGACACACCGGTGTCGCCGCAGCCCGCGAGGCTTGCCCCATGAGCATGTTCCTCGGTCTCCGCACGGTCATCTACCCGCTCCCGACGTCGAGGCGACGAAGACGTGGTTCGCCCGGCTGTTGGGCATCGAGCCCTACTTCGACGAGCCCTTCTACGTGGGCTTCGACGTCGGCGGCTACGAGCTGGGGCTCCTGCCGACCGCCTCGCCCGAGGAGGGGGCGATCACCTGCTGGGGCGTGGCGGACGCCGATGCCGGGCTCGCCCACCTGCTCGAGCACGGGGCCGTTCCTCACACACCTGTCGCCGACGTCGGCGAGGGGATCCGCACGGCGGCGGCCGTGGCGCCCAACGGCTCCATCATCGGCGTCATCCAGAACCCGCACTTCACGGTGCGCTGAGCCTCGGGTGCTGGCGGCCCCCGAGCCGGTGTCGGTGCAGCGAATTCGCCGAATCGCCCCCGCACCAGCGAATCCCCAGGTCAGAGGCCTGCGGGCAGCCTGTGCGACGTCGGGCGGCGAATCGACGTCGAATCGACGGGTCACCGCCCGGCCCGCGGCGACTACCTGTCAGGTACCGCGCCTGCCGTGCCCCGGGCCGGCTGACCGACCGCCGGCTCACCCGCCGCCGCTTCGCCAGCCGACCCTTCGCCAGCCGACCCTTCGCCAGCCGTCCCTTCGCCAGCCGCCGGCTCGCCGGTAGCCGTCGGCTCGGCCGCGTCGCGCGCCTGCAGCTCGAGGCAGAGCCGGTAGGCGGCGAGCGCGGCGACGGGCGGCACGACGACCAGCATGCCCCGCAGGATCCAGACGACCTGGTTGAGGGAGAAGCCGAAGAAGGTGGTGATGAGGTCGTTGGCCCCGCCCAGGCCGAGCACGCTGTAGAAGGCCAGGGTGGCCACCCCCGCCGCCGTGCGAGCGGGGCGGTCGCGGGGCCGGTCGAGCACGTGGTGCTCGGCGTGGTCCTTGGTGCGGCGCGCCTCGAGGAAGGGCCACAGGTACAGCATGGTGAAGGTGAGCCCGGGCACCAGCACACCGGGGAAGAAGGGGTTGGGCACGGTGAAGCCGGCGAAGCGGGTCTCCCAGGCGGGCATGAGCCGCATCGCCCCTTCGAGCCAGCCCATGTACCAGTCGGGCTGGGAGAGGGCGCTCACGTTCGACGTCCGGAACGGGCCGTAGACCCAGATGGCGTTGATCTGGGCGAGCCCGCCGAGGGCGGCGGTCACCGCGCCGACGAAGAAGAACAGCCCGCCGGCCTTGGCGGCGTACGTGGGCCAGAGCCGCTCGCCCACCACGTTGTGGTCGGTGGCGCCGTGGCCGGCGAAGTGGGTGTGCTTGTGCTTGACGAGCATCCCGATGTGCAGCACCAGCAGCCCGGCGATGACCCCAGGGACGACGAAGACGTGGATGAGGAACAGGCGGTTGAGGATGTCGTCACCGGGGAAGGCGCCCCCGAACAGCAGCGAGGCGATCCACGTGCCGGCCACGGGGATCGAGATGATCACCGAGTACATGATCCGCAGTCCCGTGCCCGAGAGCTGGTCGTCGAGCAGCGAGTAGCCGGCGAAGCCGTTGAGGATGGCCAGCAGCATCAGCGTGACGCCGATCATCCAGTTCAGCTCGCGCGGCCGCCGGAAGGCGCCGGTGAAGAAGATGCGGGCCATGTGGGCGGTGATGGCGGCGACGAAGATCAGGGCCGCCCAGTGGTGCATCTGGCGCATGACGAGGCCGGCCCGCACGTCGAAGGAGAGGTCCATCGCCGAGTTGTAGGCCTGGGAGACCTCAACCCCCCGCAGGGGCTCGTAGCTGCCGTCATAGACGACGGTGGCGACCGAGGGCTCGTAGAAGAAGCCGAGGTAGGTGCCAGTGAGCACGAGGATGATGAACGAGTAGAGGGCCACCTCGCCCAAGAGGAACGACCAGTGGTTGGGGAACACCTTGTCGAGCGCCTTGGCCGTCGTCGAGGCGGCACCGGTGCGCTGGTCGAGCCAGCGGACGAGACGGCGGGTGGCCATCATCGGTCGCGGTCCCAGAATCCGGGCCCGATGGGGGCGGAGAAGTCGCCGCGGGCCACGAGCTGGTCGCCGTCGGCGTCGAGGGGCAGCTGGGGGAGCGGTCGCGTGGCCGGCCCGAACACGGGCTCGGCGCCGTGCAGCACGTCGAAGGTGGACTGGTGGCACGGGCAGAGCAGCGTGCCCAGCCGCTCCTCGAAGAGCCCGACCGGGCACCCGGCGTGGGTGCAGACCTTCGAGTAGGCGACGTAGCCGTCGACCGTCCAGTCCTCCCTCCCCGGCTCGGGCACGAAGCGGTCGTCGGCGAGGTTGAGGAGCAGCGTCTGGGCGTCCTCCCGGCCCACGTAGCCCTCGGGGAAGACGGTGAGGACGCCGTTGGGGGCGAGGCGGTCGGTGGTCACGGGCACGCCGGACTCGTCGACGAGGCGCAGCCCCCCGGCGGCGTAGGGCGTGGACTTGAGCCCCCGGCCCGGCCGCGGCCCGAGCGAGCGGATGGGCAGCAGGGCGGCCACGCCGAGCCCGCCGAGCGCCACGACCAGCCCGGTGCCGAGCAGGTTGCGCCGGTCCATGGTCTGGGCGTCGGCCAGCTCGTCGACCACCTGGTCGACGTCCCCGGGCGGTGAGGCGGGCGAGGGCCGGTCCTCGACCACGATGTCGTCGGGCATGAGCCGCTTGCACCAGGTGACGACCCCGAAACCGACGCCGCCGAGGGCGAGGGCGAGGAACACCCCCTCGGCCTGGGCGTTCCCGCCGGCGGCGTACACGATGGTCAGGGCGACGGCGCCGGCCACGGAGACGGCGAAGCCGCCGAGGGGCACGAGCAGGGAGCCCCGGGCCGGCACGGGTGGGCGTCGCTCAACCATGGTGCACGGGCTCCTCGCTGCTCGAAGCGGTCCCAGTGGCGGGCTCAGTGGTGGCGGGCTCAGTGGTGGCAGGCTCAGTGGTGGCGGGCTCAGTGGCGGGCGCTGCCGCTGGCGCCGGTGGCTCCACTCCCGCTGGGGGCCCCGAAGGGCCGAGCGGGTCGCCCGACGCGGCCGTGGCCCCCGTTGGGCTCGACGTCTCGGGCCGGGGGCGCTCCCGCGTGATCCAACGGGCGACGAGCACGAGGATGCCGAGCCCGCCCAGCACGGCCACGAAGCCCTCGGGGATGGGCCCCGCCCCGCCCAGCGCGGCCCCGCCCGGCGACTCGGGCTCGGCCAGGTAGAGGACGTAGCGCACGATCGAGTCGAGTTCGTGGTCGTCGAAGGTGTCGGGGGAGAAGACGGGCATCTGGCCCGGCCCGATCCTCGCCGCCTCGGCGATCTGCACCGGGCCGACGTGGTGGAGGGACGGGGCCTCGCGGCCGAGGCTGAGGGCCCCGCCGATCCCCGAGGCGGTGTGGCAGGCGGCGCAGTTCGCCCGGTAGAGCTCGCCGCCGAGCTGGAGGTCGGCCGACTCGAGGTCGACCACGGGGACCGCGGGGCCGTCTCCGAAGCCGGCGACGTGCTCGACGAGGGCCTCGATCTCGGCGTCGTCGTAGGCCGGCGGCTTGCTCGGGGACTGGGGCGTCGGCGAGGCCAGGGGCATCCGGCCGGTGCGCAGCATGAAGTCGGCGGCGGCGGCGCCCACCCCGACGAGCGTCGGCCCCTGGTCGGTGCCCTGTCCCTCGGGGCCGTGGCACCCGGCGCAGCTCGTGAGGAAGAGCGTCTCGCCGTCCGGGCTCGCCCCGGCCGGCGGCTGGGCCGTGGTGGCGGCTGTGGCCGGCGATGGCGCGGCCAGGCTCGCCGCGGTGGCGAGGAGCAGGGCCGCCAACAGCGCTCCGGCAGGGGTGACGACCCGCTGGCGGCAGCTCATGAGAGCAGGTACACCGCGGTGAACACGCCGACCCACACCACGTCGACGAAGTGCCAGTACCAGGAGGCCACGGTCACGTGCTCCGTCGCTCTGGGCGTCGTGCCCGGCGTCGCTCGGGCGAACTGGCGGGCCATCAGGGCGAGGAGCACCAGCCCGGCGAGAACGTGGAGCCCGTGGAAGCCGGTGAGCAGGTAGAAGATCGTGCCGTAGGCGTGGGTGTCGATGCCGAAGCCCAGGTCACGGTACTCGAGCACCTGGTTGGTGAGGAAGCCGGCGCCGAGGGCCACGGTGGCGGCCAGCCAGCCCAGGGCGGCGTCGCGGCGCCCGCCCTCGGCCGCCCGGGCGCCGAGGTGGACGGTGAGGCTCGACACGAGGAGCACGGCGGTGAAGGCGGCCGAGCGGGCCACCCCGAGGTGCACGTCGGGCGGTGGCCATTGGTCGGCGCTGGCGGCCAGCGAGGCGAAGGAGGCGAACAGGCCGGCGAAGAACATCAGCTCCGAGCCGAGCCAGATGGCCACGCCGACGGCGAGTGGGTTGCGCTCAGCCGCGGTAGCCCCAGGTCCCGGCACGCCGCCAGTTGTAGCAGTGTCCCGTGCCACAGGGCGGCCCGGAACAGGTCGGTCATCGGTCGACGGCGGGCGGCGCGCGGCCTCTCGTTGGTGGCGACGTGCCGCGGTGATCGCCGCACGCGCCGGGCTCTGGGGGGTACGGTCCCGCCCGATGGCTGTGCCCGCTCCGTTCTGGCCTGGGGGCCTCGTGACGAGCGCCGACCTCGACGTGGCCGCCCTCGCCGGCCTCGTGGCGGCAGGCACGGCCTACGCTGTCGGGGTGCGCCGCCTGGCCCGGGCGTGGCCGATCGGCCGCAGCGCCGCCTTCGCCCTGGGGCTCCTGGCCGTTGCCGTCGCCACCCAGTCGGGCCTGGCCGACGCCAGTGACACCTGGTACAGCGCCCACGTCGTCGAGCACCTGCTGGTGGGCATGGTCGGCCCCGTGCTGCTGGCCCTCGGCGCACCGGTGACCCTGGCCGTCCAAGCGGGCAGCCGGCGCACCCAGCGGGCCGTCATCGAGCTGCTCGACCTGCCGGTCGTGCGCCTGGGCCGGCGCCCCCTCGTTGTGCTGGTGGTCTTCCTCGCCACGCTCGTCGCCCTGAACCTCCCCGTCGTCGTCGAGGCGGGACGGGCGCAGGGCTGGCTCCACGCCCTGCTGCACGTGCACGCCCTCGTCGTCGGCCTCGCCTTCGCCAGCTTGGTGACGGGCGCCGACCCCGCGGCCTGGCGCGTGTCGCCCCCGGTGCGCCTCGGCGTCGCCCTGCTCACCATCCCCGCCCACGCCTTCGTGGCCATGGCCGTGCTGGGCGCGGGCACGGGGCTGGCCGACCCCGCCGTGCTGGGCGCCGAGCGGGCGCTGGCCGACCAGCGCCTCGGGGCGGCGCTGCTGTGGGTCGGCGGGGACCTCGTGGGCCTGGCCGTGACCTTCGTGGCGGCGACGGCCTGGGCCCGGGCCGAGCGCCGGGAAGGGGCACGCTCGGATCGTCGAGCGTCGCCCTCGGCAGTGGCGCCTCGGGTGGCGTCGCCGCCGTCGAATTCGACGCGCTCCGACGTTGGCCGACGAAAGACCAGCTCAGGGTCCCTGTCGTCCAGCCCGCACCGGCGGCGCGTCGATTCGACGTCGATTCGACGTGTCCCCCGGGGCGAGGCCTGGCGAACGCGGATGGTGAGGAGGCGGGCGCGAGGTGTGGGAGCTGAGGGGCGCGGCCGGGCGGGGCGCCTGGCGGCGGCGCTCGGCACCGCCGTCCTCCTCGCCGGCTGCTCGCAGCGCTACGGGGTGCCTGAGTCGGCTGCCGAGCAGGGCGACGCCTTCCTCGACCTGTGGCGCGTCTTCACCCCCATCGCCATCGTCGTGGTCCTGTTCATCTGGGCCCTGGTCCTCTACGTCGTCGTGCGCTCGCGACGCTGGCGGCGGGCCGCGGGCGAGCCCTCCCAGCACCAGTACGACGGCCCCATCGAGCTCGCTGGCCTCGTCATCCCCCTCGTCCTCGTGGCCGTCCTCTTCGCCTTGACCGTCGTGCGCACCGACGAGATCACCGCCGTCGTGGACGACCCCGACCGTCGCGTCGAGGTGCTCGGCTTCCAGTGGAGCTGGCGCTTCACCTACCTCGAGGAGGGAGTGGCGGTGACGGGCCTGCCCGGCGAGGTGCCGGTCCTGCGGCTGCCCCTCGGGGAGACCGTGCGCTTCGACCTGGTGTCCGAGGACGTCATCCACTCCTTCTGGGTGCCCGAGTTCCTCACCAAGCGGGACCTGGTGCCCGGGATCGACAACGAGATCGACATCACCCCCACCCGCGCCGGCCGTTGGACGAGCCGCTGTGCCGAGTACTGCGGGCTCAACCACACCGACATGCGCTTCGTGGTCGAGGTCATGGGCCCCGCCGCGTTCGACGCCTGGGCGGCCACGGCCGCCGAGGGCGGCGGTGACGACCCCACGGTGAGCACGGTGGCCGCCGGCGACACCACTGCCAGCACCCAGGAGGAGACCGGGTGACCCTCCTGACCGAACGGCCCGCCACCCCCCCGCCCCACCTCGAAGAGCGCCGGCCCCGCGGCCTGTTGAACGCCATGGTCGGGACCGACCACAAGGTCATCGGCATGGCGTACATGCTGACCGCCTTCGCCTTCTACCTCTTCGGCGGGGTGCTCGCCCTCCTCATGCGCAGCGAGCTCGCCGAGCCCGGCCAGCAGGTCGTCTCCGACGGCCTCTACAACGAACTGTTCACCATGCACGGCAGCATCATGTTGCTGCTGTTCGCCGGGCCGTTCGCCTTCGGCCTCGCCAACTTCCTGGTTCCGCTCCAGATCGGTGCCAAGGACCTCGCCTTCCCCCGCCTCAACCTCGTCTCCTACTGGATCTTCCTGGGCGGCGGGCTGGTCATGGTCTCGGGCTTCCTCACCGCGGACGGCGCCGCCGATTTTGGCTGGTTCGCCTACGTGCCCCTCGCCGGCGAGGTGCGCAGCCCCGGACTCGGCGGCGACCTGTGGCTGTGCGGGCTGCTGCTCACCGGCACCTCGGGCATCCTCACCGCGGTCAACCTGCTGGCCACCGTGCTCACCATGCGGGCGCCGGGCATGACCATGTTCCGTCTGCCCATCTTCACCTGGAACATGCTGGCCACCAGCGTGCTCGTGCTGCTCGCCTTCCCTGTGGTCTCGGCCGCGGGGGTCATGCTGCTCGCCGACCGCCACCTCGACGGGCACATCTTCGACCCCGCCAACGGCGGCTCGGCCATCCTCTGGCAGCACCTCTTCTGGTTCTTCGGCCACCCCGAGGTCTACATCCTGGTGCTGCCCTACTTCGGCGTCGTGACCGAGATCTTCGCCGTGTTCTCCCGGCGCCCCGTGTTCGGCTACGTGGGGTTCGTCTTCGCCACGCTGGCCATCTGCGCCCTCTCGCTCGGCGTCTGGGCGCACCACATGTTCGCCACGGGGGCCGTGCTGCTGCCCTTCTTCGGGGCGACGACGATGCTCATCGCCGTGCCCACCGGCATCAAGTTCTTCAACTGGATCGGCACCATGTGGGGCGGCAAGCTCAGCTTCGAGCCGGCGATGTTGTTCGCCATCTCGTTCCTCATCGTGTTCGTCGTCGGCGGCGTGACCGGGGTGATGCTCGCCTCCCCGGGCATCGACTTCCACGTGACCGACTCGTACTTCGTGGTGGCCCACTTCCACTACGTGCTCTTCGGGGGGTCGGTCTTCGCCCTCTTCGCCGGCGTCTACTACTGGTTCCCGAAGTTCACCGGCCGCATGCTCGACCGTCGCCTCGGGGTGGTGCACGTGGTGCTCACCTTCGTCGGCTTCAACCTGACGTTCTTCGTGCAGCACCTCCTCGGCCTCTCGGGCATGCCCCGGCGGGTGGCCGACTACCTCGAGGACGACGGGTTCACCGCCCTCAACTTGGTCTCCACCACCGGGGCGTTCATGCTCGGCATCTCGACACTGCCCTTCCTGTGGAACGTGTGGCGCAGCTGGCGGGGGCCGGTCGACCCGCTCGCCGCCGACCCCTGGGACGGCCACACCCTCGAATGGGCGACCGCCTCACCGCCCCCGCCCCACAACTTCGACGGGCCCTTGCCCCCCATCCGCTCCGAGCGCCCCGTGTGGGACGTCAAGCACGTCGAGCAGACGACGGGCGATGCCCCTGACGTTGCCGATGCCCCGCCCGGGGAGGGCCGGCCGTGAGGCGCGCGCTTGGGGCCTGGCCGGTCGGCACCAAGGTCTTCGCCGCCCTGGCCGCCTACTTCGTGCTGCTCAACGTCGTCTACACGGCTACGGCGTACGGGGAGTGGGCGGGGACGGTGCTGCTGGGCCTGGCTGGCCTCCTCGCCGCTTTCATCGCCCTCGAGCTGTTCCGCCGCCCCGAGGACGAGCGCGCCGGGGACGCCTCGCCGGCCGGGGGCGGCCCCACCCTCGCCGCCGTGGCCGAGCACGAGCCGCCGACCTCGAGCCTGCCGTCATTCGTCCTGGCCGCGGGCATGGTGGTCACGTCGGCCGGCCTGCCCCTCGGCGTGTGGATCATCCTGCCCGGCCTGGTGCTGGTGGTGAGCGGCGTGCTCGGGATGATCGCCGAGTCGGCCCGTTGAGCGTCAGCGGGTGGCCGCTGGAGGCTCGGCCGGGGCGGGGCCGAAGCCGACGTCCTCGCCGCGGTTGATGCCGACCCAGTCGCGCGCCTTGAGGTAGGGCCGGAACCGCTGGGCGACGAGGCGCTCGTGGGCGTTCGTCTCGGGCCGCTCGGCCACGCCGATTCGCTCGTCGAATTCGCCGGCGCCCGTCCCGCACACTGTCCGCCCAGTTCAACCGCCCTTTGGCTGTTGCTCGAGCCCGACGCGTCGATTCGACGTCGATTCGACGCGTCGGGCAGAGGTCTGCTGGCGCAGCATCGTGGCCAGGGCGTGCGCCTGACCATCGACTTGGCCGAGCCGGCGTGAGCACGAGGGCCGCGTCAGGTCGGGGAGCCGACCAGCACCGCCTGGCGGGGCTCGTCATCGCCGCCGCCGGACGGCAGGGTCACGGTCACGAGCGCCCGCTGGCCGCTGACGTGGGCCCGCAGCACCTCACCGACCGGTTCGCCCGCCAGCTCCTCGACCGACCAGTCGGCCCACGTGGAGCCGTCCCGGCTGGCGAGGAGGACCTGGGTCGGCTCGGTCGTCGCCGGATCGATGGCCGTGGCGCCGACGACCACGCCCAGGGGCCCGATGCCCGCCGAGCCCAGGTACAGGTCACGGCCGGCCACGAGCGCGGGGTCGGCCACGTCGAGCAGCGACGTCGTCACCCAGCCCCCCGCGCCGTCCTCCCGGACGAGGGCAGGGCCGTCCTCCCCCTGGCCGACGAGGGTGGTACGGCCGTCGAGCTCGCCGATGGCGGCCACCCACTGCAGCCCGCCGGCCGATGCGGTCGGCACCCACGAGCGGCCGTCCTCGGAGCGCAGCACGGTGACGTCGAGGCTCGTGCCCGTCCCCTCCACGAAGCTGCCCGCCACCAGCTCGAAGCCGTCCTCGCTGCTCCGCAGCAGGACGTCGCTCGCCACCGGGCCCAGCTGGGGCAGCTCCACCCGCTCGAACTCGGTAGTGCCCGGTGCGGCCAGGAAGGCGATGGGCTCACGGCGCACGGCCCGCAGCAGGTCGCCATCGACGCCGAGCTCGGCGAACGTGTAGGAGGCGATCACCCCCTGGGCCTCCTGCGGGCTGGCCGAGGCGACGGCGCGGCCGCCGTCGTCGAAGCACCACTTCGCCCCCACCCGGCCCGGTCGAGCGGGCGGCGTCGAGCCCTGCGGGTCGGTGCCCAGGCCCCCCTCCTCCGGCGCGCTGGTCGAGGGGGCGACCGCGGGCCGCGGCCCGTCGATGCCCGCGCCGTCGCTGACCGCGGGCTCGGGGGCGGGCCGGGCCGCCGGCCTGTCCGAGCTCCCCGCCGGGCACTCGACAGGCCCGGCCGAGCCGAGCAGGTCGACGCCCGTGGCCGTCACCGCCCAGCCGTTCGGCGCGCCCACACCGTCAGGCAGCAGCGCAGGCACGTCGAGCTCGGCCGTGATCACGGTCAGGGCGAGCACGCCGGCCGGCCCGGCAGCCACCGTCGTCGAGGCGGCCCCCGAGAAGGTCGAGGCGGCGGCGATGCTGGCGAGGTCGACCGGCAGGGCCTGGCGCTGCCACGTCTCGCCGCCGTCGTCCGACCAGCCGACGAGCAGTCCGCCCGGCGCCCCGCCATCCACGCCGGCGGTGGCGGTGCCCGTGCCGACGGCGTAGAAACGCCCGTCGTCGCCCGGCCCGGTCGCCAAGTCGGAGAGGTACAGGTCGTCGCTGAGCGTGGCCAGCGTGGCCCAGTCCACGCCGTCCTCCGAGCGCCACAACGTCGCGGGGCCCTCGAGGTCGGCCTGTCCGGGGGCGGTGGACAGCGCGTAGAGGGTGCCGAGGCCGCTCATCCCGTCGGCGTGGCCGAGACCCGTCGCCGGGTCGGCCCTGGCCCAGGAGAGCCCGACATCCCCCAGGCTGGCCCCCTCCGTGGCCACGGGTCGGCCCTCCTCCTCCGCGACGAGGGCGAGGCTGCCGGCCGCGGCGGCGAGAACGGCCACGGCGCCGAGGCCGGTGAGCCGAAACGCCGGCGCTGGGCTCGCCGACGGCCCTTTGCGAGCACGCCGTCGACGTTTCCGGGGGGCACGTCGATGCCGCGGGCGGCGGCGTCGAGGTCGAGGTCGAGGTCGTCAGCCATCGGAGCGCTCCTGGGGGTCGAGGTGGGCGAGGCGGGACTGGAGGTGGCGTAGTCCGCGGTGGAGGCGGCTCTTGACGGTGCCGGGGCGCACACCGAGCGCCTCGGCGGTCTCGGCCTCCGAGAGGCCCAGGTAGAAGCGGCACACGATGACCGAGCGCTGTTTGACGCCGAGCTCATGCAGGGCGGCGAGCACGTCGGGCTCGGCGAGGGGGCCGACGTCGCTCGGGCCCCGCTCGGCAGGAGGGCGCGGAGCGCGCACGCGCCGGCGCAGCACCGAGGTCGCCCAGTTCAGGCCCACCCGGTACACCCAGCCGCCGGGGTCATCGAAGTCGCTGACGCGGTCCCAGCGCTGGTACGCCCGGGCCATGGCCTCGTCCGCCGCTTCGGCCCCGAGCCGGCCGTCGCCGAGGGTGAGGGCGAGGGCGCGGGCGATGCGGTCCCGCTTCAGCCGGTAGAACTCGGTGAAGGCACGGTCCCCCCGGACGACGGCGGGAGCGCTGGCCT
>WHTX01000410.1 GCA_009377505.1 Acidimicrobiia bacterium | reverse complement strand
GGCCGAGCGCTGCGACCGCTGCCGGGGCGCCCGGCCCCGCCTGCCCGCGCCTCGCCGCGGCGGGCGCGGCCCTCGCCGCTGACCCTCCCCGGGCCCGGCCCGCCAGTCCTCATCGCATCAGCGGAGCCCGCCGAAGAGGTCGTGCTCGAGGCCGTCCTCGTCCACGGGGCCGGTCCCCACGCTCGTCCGGGCGAGCTGGTACTCCTCCCAGGGGTGCGCCCCCCGCAGCGCCACCGTGGGCATGCGGAACCAGTGGCCTTCGGGGTCGACCTGGGTCCGGTGGGCGCGGAGGGCGTCGCGGCCGACGTCCAGCCAGTCCGAGACGTCCACCCGTGTCGTCACCGAGATGTCGAGGTCCTCGGGGATCTTCTCCACCCAGCTGGCGAAGGGGCTCTCCATGCCCTGGTCGAGGAACCACTCGTGCTGGGCCAGGACCCGGCGGCGGGAGAACCCGTGCGAGTAGTAGAGCTTGGAGGGCCGCCAGGGCCTGCCGAGCTCGGGCCGGTAGCCGAAGTCGCCGGCGAGGTTGTAGGCCGGCAGGGTGATGGTGTGCACCTGGAGGTGGTCCGGGTGGGGGTAGCGGCTCTGGTCCTCCCCGTAGGTGATGACCACCTGGGGCCGCTCCCGACGGATGACGGCCACGAGCCTGGCCACCGCCTCGTCGGGGTCGGCGTTGGCGAAGTTCTCCGGGTCCTCGTTGGCGGGCGTGCCCGCCATGCCCGAGTCCCGGTAGCCGAGGAGGTGCACGGCCTCGTAGCCGATGATCTTGACCGCGGCCTCGAGCTCGGCCTTGCGCACCTCGATCAGGTTGGCCCGCACCTCGTCGTTCTCCATGGCCGGGTTGAGGATGTCGCCCTCCTCCCCCCCGGTGCAGCACACGAGGACGTTGCGCACGCCTTCGGCGGCGTAGCGGGCCGCCGTGCAGGCTCCTTTGGAGGACTCGTCGTCGGGATGGGCGTGCACCTGCAGCAGGCAGAGGGGGGCCGCGCTCATGGCTGACGACGCTACCGGCGCGCCCAGCGTCGGCGGAGGGCTCGGGTGGCGGCACGAGGCGGCCTGGCTAAGTTCGCCCCGTGCGCTTGCTCCTGCGCGTTGTCGTCGTCCTCGTGGTCCTCGGCGGGATGCTGCTGTTAGCGACCGAGCTGTTGGCCAAGCCCTTCGCCGAGCGCGCCGTGGGGCGCCAGATCCGCGACGAGCGCGGGCTGGCCTCGACGCCCGACGTCGAGCTGTCCGGCTTCCCCTTCGCGCTCGCCGTGGCCCGTGGCCAACTCGACGCCGCCTCCGTCTCCATCGACCAGTACGTGGTCGACGGCCTCCTGCTGCGCCACGCCACCCTGGACCTCGACGAGGTCGACTTCTCGGTGGGCAGCCTCGTCAACGGCGACGCCGAGGTGGAGGCGGCGTCGGCGACCATCGTCGCCGACGTCACCGACGCCGACCTCAACAGCTGGCTCGCCGCCCGCGCCGTGCCCCTGACCGTGCGCTTCGCGGCCGGCCAGGTGCACGTGGCCGGCCGCCTCGAGCTGGAGGGCGTGGGCGGCGACGTGCAGGCCGTGGGCACCGTGGCCGTCGAGGGCGGGGCATTGAGCTTCGCCCCCGCCGAGGTGCTGCTCGGCGGCGTGCCCGTCCCTGGTGAGCTCGTGGACGCCGCCCGGGGGGCGGTGGCCTTCACCGTGCCCCTGCCCGAGGTGGCAGGGGCGCAGGTCACGGGAGCGACGATCGGGGAGGGCGCGGCCACGCTCACCGCGAGCGTGGCCGACTACCTGCTCACCGGCGACAGCGCCTGATCGCTGCCCTGGTCAGGGCTCTTGCACGTAGCCGTCGCTGCGGTGCCAGGGCGGGTCGCGGGTGAGGTGCACGGCAGCCTCCTCGGCCGACTCGTCACCGACCGTCTCGGCCGCCGTGGCCACCTCCTCGGCCTCGTCGTCGAGGTCCGAGGGCTCGCCGCCGATGTCGGCGTCGGGGTCGACGAGGGAACCGAGGGCGGCGTCCTCGAGGTCGGGTTCGACGTCCGCCTCCTCGGGCCCGACGAGCCCCTCGGGTCCCTCGGGCCCCTCGGGCCTGTCGAGGGCGGGGTCGGGCACTTCGCGGCCGGCGCGCTCCGCTGCGCCCTCCCCGACCAGCTCATCGGTCGGCGTGATGGCCCGACTGAGGGACCCGAGAGGCCGGTCAGGCGGGTAGTCGAGAGGTTCGTCGCCCGTGTAGTCCGGGCGCGCTCGCACCGTGTCGTCGTCGAGCGCCTCGGCGACGTCCTGGGCGTCCTCGACGCCGGGGGGATCGGTCATGGGCGAGGGCTACCCGATCCGTGGCCACGGCCACACGCGCCAGCGGGCCCGAGACCGCCTTGGCCGCGAGGCCTCCTTGCCGACCTCGCCGCCCACCGACGACGATGAGCCCGAGCCACGACGCGGAGGACCCGATGAGCACCGATTCCTGGCACAAGGCCCTGCACCACGTCATCAGCGAGGCGCTCTCGGGCGACACCACCCAGACGTCCGGCATGCGACGCCTCGAGGCCATCTCCGGCAAGACCGTCGGCTCCCAGAAGATCTGGATGGGCGAGACGCACGTGTCCCCCTCGACGGCTTCGGGCGACCACCACCACGGCGAGGCCGAGACGGCCATCTACGTCGTGTCCGGGCGCCCCGCCTTCGTCTTCGCCGAGGGCGAGCAGGAGGTGCGCATCGACACCAAGCCCGGCGACTACGTCTTCGTGCCCCCCTACGCGCCCCACCGCGAGGAGAACCCGTCACCTGACGAGCCCGCCGTCGTGGTGATCGCCCGCAACACGCAGGAGGGCATCGTGGTGAACCTGCCCAGCCTCTGGGCGGCGACGGACGACAGCGGCGCGCCCCTCGAGTAGCGAGCGGGTCGGCCCTCATCCGGCGCGCGTCCACGCCGGGCACCTCTGTGTCGCGCTGGGACCCTGCGCGCTCAGGCCAGCTCGACCGTGACGGGCACGGCACGTTGGAGCGTGTGGCCCACGGGCGAGGTGCTCACCACCCGCTCGTGCAGCTCGACGAGCGCCTCGGGAGCCGCCGCCGACGCCAGGTGCACCTGCACCCGGATCGACTCGAACCCGGCGTTGCCGTCGCCGAGGCCGAGGAAGGCGTGCAGGTCGAGGTCGCCCTCGAGGTCGACCCGCACGTCGTCGAGGACGATGCCCGCGGCGGAGGCGTTGGCGGCGTAGCCGACCGCCAGGCAGTTGCCCAGGGCGCCGAGCAGCTGCTCGACAGGGTTGGCCGCCGTGTCGCCGCCCCCGAGGGCCGGCGGCTCGTCCGAGGGGACGGGGGCGAAGGACCGCACCCGGGCCTCGGAGCTGAAGCCCCCGGTCCAGCGCACCTCGGCGTGCCACGTCGTGGCCCCTGCCGCCGGGTCATCCTTGACCGCGCCGACGAGGCCGGCGACAGCCTCGAGATCGACGCCATTGATCGCTACGGGCGCTTCGGTCGTCATCGTTCCTCCTGGTCGGGGGCGGTGGCCACCTGTGGCGACCGCTCCGTCCCACCGACCCAGGAAGCTAGACCACCAATCCCGACCAAACAAGTCGGGTTTGCCCGCCCGGGCCCCTCGGAGCCCGCCAGCACGCGCGCGCCCACAAGACCTGGCTCTCCCTCCAGGCGGCTCTCCTCGGCCCCCGCCCGACCGGCTGGCGGCGCGGCGGGGGCCGAGTGGCTCCGTCAGACCGCAGGCCCGGCCTGGCCGCCACGGACCAGGTCACCGGGTAGTGCGCCCGTGGACTTGCCGTCCTCGAAGGTGACCTCGCCCCGCTTGACCGTGTAGCGGTAGCCCTCGGCGTCCTGCATGAGCCGCTTCCCACCCGCGGGCAGGTCGGCGATCATGCGGGGCGCCCGCAGGCGCAGGGCCTCGAAGTCGATGACGTTGAGGTCGGCCAGGAACCCGGGGGCGATCACGCCCCGGTCGAGCCAGCCGACGTGGCGGGCCGTGTCCCG
>WHTX01000047.1 GCA_009377505.1 Acidimicrobiia bacterium | reverse complement strand
CCATCGTCGAGCGAGGCGCTCGTCGCCCGCACGTCCTCGACGAACAGCTCGGCGAACCCGGCCCCGGCACGCAGCGCGGCATCGAGGGTGCGACGGATGACGGCTTCGTCCAGCATGGCGACCCTCCAGTCAGCCACCCGCCGTCAGCCACCCGCCCCACCCGGCGCCGGCCCATCGAAGGGTGGCCCAGCACGGGCTGGCGGTCGGGCGGTTGGTCGCCCGCGGCGAGCGGCCTTATGGTACCGAGCGTGCCGACCGAACCAGGGCTCCGGGGCGAGGTGACGCTGGTCGTGGCAGACGCGGACACCGCCATCGCCGCAGGTTCCGGCGACGTGCCCGTGCTGGCCACGCCCCGTCTGCTCGCCCTCTTCGAGGAAGCGTCCGTCATCGCCACGTTCGGGCGGCTCGACGAGGGCAGTACCACCGTGGGCATGCGCGCCCAGATCGACCACCTCGCCCCCACGGCGGTGGGCGGCCAGGTCAGGGCCGAGGCGGTGCTCGAGAAGGTGGAGGGCCCCCGGTTGACCTTCACCGTCTCCGCCCACGACGGGCGGGGCCTCGTCGGTGTAGGGCGGGTGACGCGGGTGATCGTGAGCCGCGAGCGGTTCCTCGACAAACTGCGCGATTGACGCGACGAAGGGGCGCGCAAATGGTGCGCCGGGAGCATGGGGGTGCGCGCTAACCTGGCGCTTCCGGGGCGAGGCTGGATGGGACCGGATGCTGCGCGAAGATCGGATGACGAGCAGGGCGCGTACGGCCGGTGACGAGGGTGCTCGCCTCCACTGGTACTACGAGGTCGCCACGGTCCTCGTCTTCTACGTCGTCTACTCCGTCGTCCGCAACAGCTTCGGGTCCTCGTCGGTGCGGCCTGACCAGGCCCTCGACAACGCCCTCCGGGTGATCGACGTCGAGCGGGCGCTGGGCCTGTTCTTCGAGCCGCACCTGCAGGACACCTTCATCGGCTGGGGTTGGTTCCTGCGGCTCTGGAACATCTTCTACAGCAGCCTCCACTTCGTCGTGACCGGCGGCGTGATGATCTTCCTCTACCGGCGCTACCCGGGCCGCTACCGGGTCATGCGCACCACGCTGGGCTTCACGACCGGGCTTGCGCTCCTCGGGTTCAGCCTTTTCCCGCTCATGCCGCCGCGGCTGCTCAATGACTTCGGCGTCTACGGCGGGCGCAGCCTCGAGTTCGACTTCGTGGACACCCTGGCCCAGGTGGGCGGGCTCTGGTCGTTCAACTCCGACGCCATGCAGACGGTCTCCAACCAGTACGCGGCCATGCCCAGCCTGCACATCGGCTGGTCGCTGTGGTGCGTGCTGGCCGTGTGGCCGGTGCTGACCAGCCGGTGGGCGCGCCGGGCCTTCGCCGTGTACCCCGCGATCACGCTGTTCGCCATCGTCGTGACGGCCAACCACTTCTGGCTCGACGCCGTCGGCGGAGCCGTCGTGCTCCTCGTCGGCTGGCGGCTCGCCGTGCGCTTCGAGGTGGTCGCCCTGCGGTTCCGCTCGTCCCGGCGCGCCGGAGGGGGCACGGCGGGCTCGAGCGACGACGAGCTCGACGCCAACGCCTGCGCCGCCTGAGGCCGGCGCGGTCCCGGCCGGGCCGGCCGCCCAGGGTGGCGGGCGCCACGGTGGAGCCGCCCCTCCGGCGCTACGGTGACCACGGGACCGGCGGAGCTGGGGCCGAAACGGCCGAGCCCGTACGTGGCCCCCGACAGACGGACAGGGAGACGACAGCCGCATGCTCCTCAACACGATCTCCGGCCCGGCGGACCTGCGGCAGCTCTCCTACCCCGAGCTGGAGCAGCTGTCCGAGGAGATCCGCCAGGTCGTCGTGGAGCGGGTCACGGCCAACGGGGGGCACCTCGGCTCGAACCTCGGCGTGGTCGAGCTGACCCTCGCCATGCACCGGGTCTTCGACTCGCCCGAGGACATCCTGCTGTGGGACACCGGCCACCAGACCTACGTGCACAAGCTGGTGACCGGCCGGGTCGATGCCTTCAGGACCCTTCGCCAGCCCGGCGGCCTGTCCGGCTACCCGAGCCGGGCCGAGTCGTCCCACGACTGGGTGGAGAACAGCCACGCATCGACGGTGCTGTCCTACGCCCACGGCATCGCCACCGCCCAGGCCGCCGAGCTCGGCGGCCGCCAGCGCCGGGTGGTGGCCGTGATCGGCGACGGCGCCATGACGGGCGGCATGGCCTTCGAAGGCCTCAACAACCTCGGGCACTCGGGCCGACGGGTCATCATCATCCTCAACGACAACGGTCGCTCCTATGCGCCGACCGTGTCGCTCCTGTCGGCGAGCCTCATCAAGGTGCGCCTCGACCCCCGCCGGGTCCGACTCCAGGACCGTGTCGAGCGCCGGGTGCGCAGCATGCCGCTCGGCACCGGCATCGAGCGGGGCTGGAACGCCACCAAGGCCGCCATACGGGAGATGTGGGAGCCGCGGGCATTCTTCGAGGACCTCGGCGTCCGCTACGCGGGGCCTGTCGACGGCCACGACCAGCGCGAGCTGGAGAAGGCGCTGGCCAACGTGGCCTCCTTCGCCGACGGGCCGATCGTGCTGCACGTGCTCACCGAGAAGGGGCGGGGCTACGAGCCGGCGGTGAACGACCCCATCAAGAAGCTGCACGACACGTCGGAGTTCAAGCCGGGCACCTACACCGCGGCCTTCTCCGAGGCCCTGCTCAAGGAGGCGGAGCTACGGCCCGAGCTCGTCGCCATCACCGCCGCCATGCCCGACTCGACCGGCTTGCTGCCCTTCAAGGACCGCTTCCCCACCCGCCTCTTCGACGTGGGCATCGCCGAGCAGCACGCGGTCACCTCGGCGGCGGGCATGGCCATGGGCGGCCTGCGGCCGGTCGTCGCCATCTACTCGACGTTCCTTTCGCGCGCCTTCGACCAGCTCAACCTCGACGTGGGCCTGCACCGCTGCCCGGTCGTCTTCTGCCTGGACCGTGCCGGCATCACCGGTGACGACGGCCCTTCGCACCACGGCGTGCTCGACATGGCGCTGCTGTCGAAGGTGCCGAACATGACGATCTTCGCCCCGTCCTCTTACCAGGACCTCCAGCAGATGCTGCACGACGCCCTCGAGGTGACGACGGGGCCCGTGGCCATCCGCTGGCCGAAGACCGCGGCCCGCAACGTCGCCGAGAGCGAGGTCGGCCACGGGCTGCGCGCCCGGCGGGCGAGGGCGGGTGGTGACGTCTGCCTCCTGGCCGTGGGCAAGATGCTGGCCGCCGCCGAGGAGGCCGCCGACGTGCTCGCCGCCCAGGGCGTCGAGGCCACCGTCTGGGACGTCCGGGTGGTCAAGCCCCTCGACCCCGCCATGATCGACGACGCCGCCAGCCACCCCCTCGTGGTCACCGTCGAGGACGGCGTCCGCCAGGGCGGGGCCGGCTCGGCCATCGCCGACGCCGTGGCGAGGTGTGCTGCCTGGGCGAGCGCCCGCCCCGGCTGCGCATCCTCGGCGTCCCGGTGGACTACCTGGCCCACGGCCGGCCCGACAACATCCTCGCCGAGCTGGGCCTCGACGGGCAGGGGGTGGCGCAAGAGGTCACCCGGCTGCTCGGGGTACGCCCCACGGCCGACGCCTGAGCCCGTCGTTACGCGCCGTTGCCCACTGTCGGGCACGGCGCGGCGCCGGCGTCGCCCGGGGTCAGCGGCGTCGCCGGGGGCTCACGAGGCGCAGGGCCAGTAGCACCAGCACGGCGCCGAAGAACGCGGTGATGAACGAGCCCAGCGCGCCGGAGAGGATGGCCTCGCTGTCGGCCCCCACGGCGTTGAAGACGATGCCGCCGACGACGGCGCCGAGCACGCCCAGGAGGATCGTCGTCAGGCACCCGTAGCTGGCTCCCCCGGCGACCGCCCGTGCCGCGGCACCAGCCAGGAACCCGATCACCACCCACCCCAGCAGGCCCATCAGCGGACCCTACCGGGCCCCTGCGGGCCTGGCCCCGCCCGGAGCAGCGGCCGAGTGTGCTACAACCGCCCGATGGCCCGCTTCGCCCAGACCCTGTCCGGCCGCGACGAGCTGCGCGCCCTCTACCGGGAGCCCTCGGCCCTGGTGCAGCGCAAGAAGCTCGACCACCTCGACGCTACGGCGCGGGCCTTCGTGGCCGCGTCCCCGTTCTGCCTGATGGCCACGTCGAACGCCGAGGGCCGTTGCGACGTGTCCCCCCGCGGCGGGCCGGCCGGGTTCGTGCGCGCACTCGACGAGCACCGCCTCGCCCTACCCGACCTCAGCGGGAACAACCTCTTGGACTCCCTCGAGAACATCGTCGACAACCCCCACGTCGGGATGCTGTTCGTCCTGCCGGGGCGGGACGAGACCCTGCGGGTGGAGGGCAATGCCGTGCTGACCACCGACCCCGAGGTTCTGGCCTCCTGGGACGGCGAGCTGCGCCGGCCCAAGGTGGCCATCGGCGTCGAGGTCGGCGAGGCCTTCGTGCACTGCGCCAAGTCCTTCCGCCGGGGCCAGGTATGGGACGCGGGGTCTTGGGCGGGCCACGCGGGCGCGCCCGACGCCTGCGTGCTGCTGGTCGAGGGGCTCGGCCTCGACGCCACCGCCGAGGAGGTGCGCGCCAGCCTCGAGAAGGGCTACGCCCACGACCTCGAGGCCGAGCGGACGGTCTGAGCCCTGGCGGAGGCGCTCGCGCGGAGGGACCCGGCCGCCGGAGCGACCGGGCCTCCCGAGTTCCCCCCTCGTGTGAACGAGTGACGAGCGAGCGATCAGTCCAGCTCGCTGCCCCAGATGGAGATGAAGCTCACGCAGGCGCCGGGCTGGCCGCCCAGGTTGTGCGTGAGGGCCAGGGTCTTGTTCGTCTTGATCTGGCGCTCGGCCGGTGCCTGGCCTCGGAGCTGCAGCCAGGCCTCGAACAGCATGCGCAGGCCCGAAGCGCCGATCGGGTGGCCGAAGGACTTGAGGCCGCCGTCGGGGTTGACGGGCAGCTCACCGTCGAGGTCGTACGTGCCGGCCAGGACTTCCTTCCAGGCGGTGCCCCGCTCGGCGAAGCCCAGGTCCTCCATGAGGACGAGCTCGGTCGGGGTGAAGCAGTCGTGCACCTCGGCCATGGCGATCTGGCCACGGGGGTCGGTGACGCCGGCCTGCTGGTAGGCGTCGTGCGCACACCGGTCCACCTCGGTTAAGGTGGTGTAGTCGTAGTCCGGGTCCATCGGCCCGAAGGCCGGGCCGGCGGTGAAGGACAGCGCCTTCACGTAGAGCGGGTGGTCGGTGTACTTGTGGGCGTCCTCGGCCCGCACGATGATGGCGCAGGCGGAGCCATCGGACACGCCCGAGCAGTCGAAGATGCCGAGTGGGCCAGCCACGAGCGGGCTGTTGCAGATGACGTCCTTGCCTATTTCCTTCTTGAACTGCGCCCGCGGGTTGAGCGCCCCGTTCTTGTGGTTCTTCCACGCGATGCGGGTCATCACGTCCTTCATCGTGTCCGTGTCGACCCCGTACTTGTTGCCGTAGGCGGGGGCGAGGAGCGAGAAGGTGGCGGGTGCGGTGATGGCGGGCTCGGTGCCGTCGGACGGGGGCCGCGAGCCGGTGAGGCCGGAGAAACCAGAGTCCTTGAGCTTCTCGACGCCGACGGCCATGACCGTGTCGTAGGCGCCGGAGGCCACGGCGTAGCAGGCGTTGCGGAACGCCTCGGAGCCGGTGGCGCACATGTTCTCGAGCCGGGTGACCGGCTTGTAGTCGAGCTTGAGCGGCCGGCTGAGGCCGAGGCCGGAGACGGCCGAGCCCATCGTGCCGAACCAGTAGGCGTCGATCTGGTCCTTGGAGATCTCCGAGGTGCGGAAAGCCTCCTCGGTGGCGTCGATGAGGAGGTCGTCGACGCTCTTGTCCCAGTGCTCGCCGAAGGGCGTGCAGCCCATGCCGACGATGGCGACCTTGTCTCGGATGCCGTGTGAGCTCATGCCTGCTCCCTCTTGTGGAAGTCCGTGCTAGCAGAGTAGTCGACCCCGACGTCAAGTCCAGCCCACGTAGGCGTATGGTCAGGCGCATGCCTCGTCTCCAGGTGTACCTGCCCGAGGACCTCCACCGCGAGGTCAAGGCCCGCGGGCTGGGGGCGTCCGAGCTGCTCCAGCAGGCGGTGCGGGCCGAGATCCGCCGACTGGACCTGCTGGGCGCAGCCTCGGCGCACGTGGCCGAGCTCGAGGCCGAGGTCGGCGAGCCCAAGGCGGCGGAGCGGGAACGGGCGGAGCTCGTGGCCCGGCGCCTGGGCCGGCGCTCGTGGTGGCGCTCCGGCGGTCGGTGGCGCCAGCGGTGACGGTGGCGCAGCTTGCGGTGACGGTGACGCAGCTTGCGGTGGCGATGGCACAGGTGGGCGGGTTCTCGGTCGGATGCGTCTCACTTGTGAGACGGATTCGACCGAGAATGCCGGGCGAGGCCCCATAGTGCTGGTGCTCGACGCCGGAGGCCTGCGCCTCCTGGCCGAACGGTCGACCCGTGCCCTGGCCCTGGTCGTCGCCCTGCGGGATCGCGGCCTGTGGCCCCCGCTCGTGCCCGCCCCGGTGCTCGTCGAGTGCCTGAGCGGGGACGCCGAGAGCGACGAGGCCCTGGAGCGGTTCCTCCACACGGTGGACGTCGTGACCGACCTGGGCGAGGCGCTGGCCCGCCGTGCGGCCTGGCTGCGCACCGCGGCCGGCCGGGGATCGAGCACCGAGGCCCTGGTCGTGGCCCTGGCCGAGCCGGGCGGCGCCGTGCTGACCAGGGGCAACGTCCGCATCGAGGCCATGGCGCTGTTCGCCGAGCGGGTGTTCGTCGAGCGGGCCTGAGCTGGCGTGGAGTTGGTTGGGCCGGGGCGCGCCCGCGCTCTCGACGCTGAGGACACCGGAAGCCGGGCCCGAGGCCGGCGAGACTGCACCACGCCCTCGGCCGTGCGAGTCTCGTCGGGCAGGACACCGCAAAGGGGGACCGAGACCTGCGAGATGGTCGGTGGCGAGAGACAGGCGCCCGGCCGGGTCGGCCGGGAGGCCCGGCCCTCTGTCGGCTCGTTGTCATACCTCCCGTGCACCTTGGTCCGATGCGCGAGGCGGAACGACAGGTGATCGGGTGGGCGCGGCGCCAGCACGGGGTTGTGGCACGGAGACAGGCGTTGGACGCCGGCGTCTCCCGCTCGGCGTGGCAGCGGCTGGTGGAGAGCGGCCGGGCCCAGCTCGTGCACCGGGGGGTCGGGCGGCTCGCCGGCACGTCGCCCAGCGCCCGTCTACGGATCCTCGCCGGGGTGCTCGCCGTCGGCCCGACTGCGCTGGCGTCCCACGGCTCAGCCGCCCTGCTGTGGGGGGGCGGAGATCACCCCGTGGCCCGTCGAGGTGACCACCACGAAGCGCAGCCGTGGCGCGCACCCGGAGGGCGTGGTCGTCCACCACCCGATCGATCTCGTGGGCCTCACGCCCGTGCGACGGGAGGGGGTCCCCGTCGCCAACCCCCGGCGCACCCTCGTCGACCTCGGTGCCTCCTACTCGGGCGCCGCGGTCGAAGCCGCGCTCGAGACGCTGGTCGTCTCCCGCCTGGTCACGGTGGCCGGCGCTCGAGCCGCGTTGGCCCGCCACGCCCGTCCCGGACGCTCCGGCGCCGGTGTGCTCCGACGCGTGCTCGACGACTGGGCGTTGGCCGACTCGGTCCCTGACTCCGAGGTAGTGCCATGACCACCAACGTTCGCCGCGTTCTTCCACGTAGCGATGGAGGCCGACGGATGGTCCCACCACGGGACCCGCGCCGCGTTCGAGGCGGACCGGTGGCGGGACCTCGAGCTCGCGGCCATGGGCTGGCACGTGCTGCGGACCACGAAGCGTGCCCTCGTGCAGGGCGGGCACGACGTGGCCGCCCCACTCGGGCTCGCCCTCCTCGAGCGGGCCAGCTGAGCGGCCCGGCCCGGGGGCTCTCGACGGCCACAGCACCGCGAACCGGGCCATCGGCCTGCGAGACCTCTGGCCGTCACCGGCGCTCGCCCATCTCGACGGCCACAGCACCGGGAAACGGGACCGACACCGACGAGACCCCGCCAGGGCCCGCCCGGTGCCGAGCGCGCGCGGACGCGGCGACGCCGCTGGCTGGGAGCCGGCGGCGTCGGCGCGGTTGCTGGTCAGCGCGGCTGGGACGGCTAGCGGAGCGGGCGGCCCTTCCAGAAGTAGTTGTGGATCCCGTCGGCCGTGAACAAGCGGCGGAAGGTCATCTCGACCCGCATGCCGATGGCGATCTCGGCCGGGTCGCAGTCCGTCATCTCGATCGGGAAGCGCCCACCGCCGTCGTAGTCCACCACGGCCGCCACGAGCGGCGGCGACATTGAGAACGCCAGGCGGTCGATGGTGAACGTGGCGATCGTGCCGGGCACGTCCGCCATGGGCACGAGGTCCATCTCGTCCACGGCGCCGCCGCGCACGGACACCCGCTGGGGCGGCAGGTGGACGGCGCCCGACGAGCGGTCCTTCGAGCCGTAGAAGGCGTACTTCCACCGCTCCGAGCGCAGCATGGGCGGCCCACCGGGGCGCTCGGGGTCGGGGCGACGGGGAGGCTCACGGGTGAGCATGCCCTTCCACGTCAGGAACTTCGCGTAGTCGAGCCCGTCGTTGCCCTTCTCGATCTGGGTGGCGACGGTCGCGCCCGGCCGGTGACCGCTGAGGGCGTCGGTCGTCCGAACTACCAGTACGTCGCAGCCGTCGGACGCGTTCACGACCATGATGACCTGGCCCGGCTGGGCGGACTCGAGCGCGGCCGCCAGCATGACCACCCAGTGCGCCGTGCCGGTGTTGCCGATCGAGCTGTACAGGTTGTCGACGTACTTGTCGGGGGCGACCCCGACGTACTTGGCGGCGGAGCGCACGGCCCGCTCGGCCAGCCCGGTCATCACGACCTTGTCGATGTTCTCCGGGGCGAGCCCGGTGGCCTGGTAGGCGTCGGCCACGGCCTGCTCGATGACGGGAGCGTAGGCCGCCTCGGCGAAGCGCTCCTCCCACACCTTGGAGTTGCTCGCGCCGGGCGTGCGCCACCGGTCGAGGAACTCCGCCGTGGCGCAGGTACCACCGAGGTACTCGGCGATGACCGGCCCGGCCGCGTCGTCGCCGAAGAGCAGGGCACCAGCAGCGTCCCCGTTGTTCGCCTCGTCCGAACCCCCGGCGAGGCCGGTGCGCAGGTCGGACGCCACCACGAGGGACACCCGCCCGTCTGCGGTCAGGCCGCTGGCGGCGACCGCCGCGCCCATGCCCGATCGGGCCGAGCCGACCATGTCGAAGGCGCCGACGCTCGTGGGCAGGTCCAGCGCGGCAGCGATGCCGGTGGCGTTGTTCTTGTCGAGGTACGCCGGGTCCGTCGTGGCGAAGAAGAGGTTGCCGGGCACGACGCCCGGCGCGCCCCGAAGCGCGATGCGACCTGCCTCGACGCCCAGGGTCGTGGTGTCCTCGTCGAAGGAGGCCACGGCGCGGGTGCCGCGACCGCCCCCCGTCCCGAGGGTCTGGCCGATCTTCGACCGCTGGAGGCGGTTGTAGGGGATGTAGGCCCCCGCTGAGATGATGCCGCGCACATTGCCCCCAAAGGGTCGACGACCAGACGAACGCCGGGCAGGTTAGGCGGGGCCCCGAGGCACCACCAAGCCCGTGTACTGCGCCAGCAGCCCAGCGGACCAGCTCAGCCGTAGGTACCGCCGTCGACCACGAGCTCTTGGCCGGTGATGTACGACGACGCCTCGCTGGCCAGGAACAACGCGGTCTGTGCGATGTCGATGGGCTGTCCCGTCCGGCGCAACGGCACGCTGCGGGCCATCTTCTCCCGGTCGTCCCCGACGTCGTCGAGCATGTCGGTCTCGATGTAGCCGGGGTGGATGCTGTTGACCCGGACGCCCTTCGGGCCGAGCTCCTTGGCAGCGACCTTGGTCATGCCCCGCACCGCCCACTTCGTGGCGCTGTAGGAGGTGCTGCCGAAGATGCCGACGAGGCCGGCGACCGAGCTGGTGTTGATGATCGACCCGCCGTTGCCCGCCTCGAGCATCGCCCGGGCCGCCGCCCGCATGCCGAGGAACACGCCGGTCTGGTTGACGGCGACGGTCCGAGACCACTCGTCGAAGGGGACGTTCACCAGCTTGTGGGCGGTGAGGATCCCGGCGTTGTTGACCAGCACGTCGAGCCGCCCGTGACGGGCGACGATCTCGGCTGTGACCTCGTCCCAGCCCTGCTCGGAGGTCACGTCGAGATGGCGGTAGTCGGCGCTGGGAATGCCCCCCGCCGTCTTCTCGCCCTGCTCGTCGAGCACGTCGGCGAGCACCACGGTGGCGCCCTCAGCGGCGAACAGCTCGCCCTCGGCGGCACCCTGGCCGCGGGCACCCCCGGTGATGAGGGCAACCTTGCCATCCAGCTGGCCCATCGGCCCTCCTTGGGTCTTCGCTTCCTCAGAACTTGTCGAGCTCGAGGCCTAGCAGGTGGCGGCCCATGCGCTCGGCCACCCGGTCCTCGTGGGCGTTGATGTGCAGCGGCATGGCCGCGAAGTCACGGCGCCGCCGCTCGAAGGGATGGCCCTCGCGCAGGCCGTTCCCGCCCAGCACCTTGGCCAGGTGCCCCATCGCCCGCTCGCAGGCCTCGAGGGCGAAGGCGGAGCTGGCCATCTGGTCGAGCTCGTCTGCCACGTCGGGCGCCATCCCGGCGGCTACGCGAGCGTCCACCGTCGCGCACCCCTGCGCCACCGCGGCGCGGGCGCCGTGCAGGGCGACCGCCGCCCGGCCGACGTTGAAGTGGACACCGGCGAGATCGGCCATGGGCCGCCCCATCAACGCCTTGCGCCCACCGATCTCGCTGCTCACCTGGTCGAGCGCCGCGCCCACCAGGCCGGTCGCCATCGCCCCGAGCCACAGGTCGGACAGGCCGACCCAGTCCTCGCGGTAGCGGGGGTCGATGACCCCGAAGTCGGGGTCGCGCAACATCTGGGCCCGATTGGCGCCGTACCAGGGCGCCCAGCGGCCCCCGGGGATGGCGACCTGCTCGTAGGCCACGTCGTCCGTGGAGGAGGCCCGCAACGAGGCGCCGTCCCATGTCGGCTCGACCCGCACACCGGCCTCGTCGAGGCGCACGACGGAGAAGCGCAGGTCGGGCGGCCGTGTCACCCGCCCGTCGGGCCCGGTCATGGCGAAGGCGACCCCCGCCCAGTCGGCATATCGGGCGCCGGAGCCGAAGGCAGCCCGGCCCTCGATCAGCACGTCGTCGCCCTTGGCCGTGCCCCGCACGCCGCTGCCTGCGCCCGCGGGGAAGCACACCCATTCCCGGCGGGCGACGATGCCGGCCAGCAGCTCCTCGTGATCGGGCCCCAACGCCCCGCAGAAGAGGTGGAACACGCTCAGGTGGTTCCAGACGCACCAGGCCGCGGAGGCGCAGGCGGCGGCGAGGCCGGCGAGGGACCCAGCCGTTGTACCGACGGGCTCGCCCAGCCCGCCGATGCGGGGGCTGGCCGCGGCGATGAGCAGGTCGGACGCCCGCACGGCGGCGAGGACGGAGGGGGCCACGGTCCGGGTGGCGTCGGCCTCGTCGGCGTGGCGGGCCGCCTCGGCCACGACGTCGTCGCGGGACGGCGAGCTGTGCGAGCCCGCTCCCGGCCGCTCGCCGCGCTCGCTGGTCACTGCAGCGCCTGGTAGGCGCCGCCGTCGACGTTCAGGGATGCGCCGGTGATGAAGCGCGCCGATGTCGAGCACAGGAAGGCCGCCGCCCGCCCGAAGTCCTCGGCATCGCCCAGAGTCCCGGTAGGGATCGAGCGGGCCATGGCCTCCCGCCCGCCCTTGTCGAGCTGGCCGAGGCGGTCGGTGAGGTGGATCCCGGGCTGGATGGTGTTGACGGTCACCCCGTCGCCGGCGATCTCGATGGCCACCGACTTGAGGAAGCCCGTGACCCCGGCCCGGGAGGTGTTGGACAGGATCAGGTTGGAGATGGGCTGGCGGACCGAGATCGAGGTGATGGCCACCACCCTCCCCCAGCCCCGCTCCCGCATGGCAGGGGCGGCGGCGTAGCACATCCCAACCGTCGACATCAGGTTGAGGTCGAGGGCTGAGGGGAAATCGTCGGGCGACTTCGTGCCGAAGGTACCGGGGGACGGCCCGCCAGCGTTGCAGATGAGGATGTCGACCTCGCCCAGGGCCTCGACGGCGGCCTCGACGAAGGCCTTGCCCCCGGCGGCGTCGGAGACGTCGGCCACGAGGGGGACGTGGCCCTCGCCCGGCAGCGCCGCCGCCGCCGCCTCGACCCGGCCCCTGTCCCGGCTGCACAGCGCCACCTGCACGCCCGCCTCGGCGAGTGCCTTCGCCGTGCCGAGGCCCAGCCCGGCCGACGAGGCGGCCACGGCCGCCTTCCTCCCTGCGATCCCCAGGTCCATGCCGGGACACTATCCATGAGGAGCCGGGCGAGCGCGCCCGGCGCGGGGTCATCTCCCTCTCCCCCGTCGCCAGCCTCGAGGCCGACGAGTGGGACCGGGTGATGGACGTGAACGCCAAGGGCGTGTTCCTCACGTGCAAGGCCGCCGTGCCCCACCTCGTCGGGCAGCGGCACAGCTGCTTCGTGAACGCCGCCTCGATCGCCGGGAAGCGGGGCGGGGCGAACGCCGCGCACTACTGCGCCTCGAAGTTCGCCGTCGTGGGCTTCACCCAGTCCCTGGCCCTCGAGGCTGCGCCGCACGGGGTGCGGGCCAACGCCATCTGCCCCGGCTACCTCGGCACGTCGATGTGGCTCAACGACATCCTCGCCCACCAGCCCTGATCTTTCATGAGGCTCGCGGCCAGCCCCTGACCAGGACGGAAGCTGGTCGGGCGAGCTATGCGGGCAGTTGGCTGACCAGGTCGAGCGAGCTCGACTGAAAGATTGGGGCCAGCGGGAGGCCGGTGCGGACGCCCAGGCCATCTTCGACAAGCTGAGCGCCGAACGCGTCCCCCTCGGCCGCCCCCAGACGCCGGCCGACATCGGCCAGGCCGCCGTCTACCTCGCCCGGGCCGACAACATGAGCGGCGTCGCCCTCAACGTCGCCGGCGGGCTCGAGATGTGGTGACCCCGGCGGCCCCGTCGGGGGCCAGCCCGCCGGCCGGTGCACGGCCCGGTGCCACGGGGCGGTCCTCGAGGCCGCCCTCGGGCACCACGGCCGGCGGCGTCCAGAGCACGAGGACCACGGTGACCACAGCGATGACGGCGGCGCCGGCGAGGAAGACCTCGCTGTTGGTGAGCAACCCCAGGCTGGCGCCGACCACCAGGGGCCCGACGGTCTGGCCGGCCCGGAACGTGCCCACCAGCGCCGTGGCCACCGCGCCCCGGCTGGGCGGCGGCGTGTTCGAGGTGACGATGTCCTGGATGATGGGGATCGTCGAGCCCTCGGCGTAGCCGTAGGCGAGCGAAGCCACGAGGACGAGCCACAGGCCAGGGGCGGCGCCGACGGCCACGTAGGCCACGGCCAGCGTGGCGGTGCCGAACCACAGCACCCGGCGCGCCCCGAGCCGCACGCGCAGCCGGGCGAGGAGCAGGGCGGCGACGGTCGAGGACACGGCGGGCACGACCGTGACCAGGCCCCGCTCGCCGGCGTCGAGCCCGAAGCTGTCCTCGAGGAGGAGAGGCAGGACGGTGAGGAACAGCCCGAAGATGAGGAAGAACAGGACGAAGCCCAACCCGAGGGCGGCGGCGACGATCGGCTGGCGCACCGCCGAGGCCGCGGCGGCCAACTGGCCCCGCACCGTGGGCCCTCCCGCCCGCCGGTCGTGCGCCGGGAGCTGCACCCACACCACCACGGCGACCACGACGCCGAGGGCGTAGGGGGCGAAGGACCAGCGCCAGCCCCCGAGCGTGGCGAGCAGTCCGCCCAGGGGGGGCAGCATGGCGATGCCCGCGGTGAGGACGGCGGAGTTGTAGCCGATGAACCTGGTCCGGTCGGCGCCCTGCCAGTGGTCCGAGATGAGGGCGAGGACGATGCCGCTGAGCCCGGCAGAGCCGAGGCCCTGCACGAAGCGGGCGGCGACGAGCCAGCCGTAGCTGGGGGCGAACGCCGAGAGCACGCCCACAGCCCCGAAGAGGGCCAGGCAGGGGCTGAGCAGCGACCGCCGCCCGTAGCGGTCCGACAGGATGCCCAGCACCGGGGCCAAGGCGATGGCGGGAGCGGGCGAGGCTGCCACGAGCACGCCGGCGGCCGAGTCCGGCTGGCCGAACTCCTCGAGGATGTCGGGGATCACCGGCACCAGGAGGGTGTTGGCCATGATCCCCGACAGCGTGATGCTGGCGAGCACCCACATCGAGGGCCGTCGCTGTCTCGCGCTCGCACCTGCCAAGGGGCGCTCCTCCGCTCGTCGGTCGTCACCCGTCCCGGCCGGCCGCCGACGATACGCGCGCCGGGGCCCGGGCCGACCCCGGCCCGGGCCCCACTCGCGCCCGGTAGCTCAGGCGCCGACCGGTTCCAGCTCCTCTTCGCGAGCCGAGAGCTGGTCCGGTGCCTCGCCGCCGAGCCCGCCCAGGTTGTGGGCGCCGTCCATGTCCACGTGGGGCAGCAGCCGGTCGAGCCAGCGCGGCAGCCACCAGTTGGCGTTGCCCAGGAGCGCCATCGTCGCCGGCACCAGCACCATGCGGACGACGGTGGCGTCGACGAGCACCGCCGTGGCCAACCCCAGCCCGAACATCTTGAGGATGACGTCGCTCGACAGGACGAAGGCGCCGAACACGCTGATCATGATGAGCGCCGCCGAGGTGATGACCCGGGCCGTGCTGGCCAGGCCCTCGACCACTGACCGATGGCTGTCGCCCGAGCGCACGTACGCCTCTCGGACCCGGGACAAGAGGAACACCTCGTAGTCCATCGACAGGCCGAAGAGGATGGCGAACATGATCATGGGCAGGAAGGGGAAGACGGGCACCGTCTCCTCCAGGCCCACCAGGTCCTTCATCCAGCCCCACTGGAACACGGCCACCACCACGCCGTAGGCGGCGCCGATCGACAGCAGGTTCATCACCGCCGCCTTGAGCGGCACCAGTACCGAGCGGAACACCACCATGAGCAGCAGGAACGAGAGCCCGACGACGGCTCCGACGAACGCCGGCAGCCGGCTGCTCATCCGCTCGGAGATGTCGATCTGGGCTGCCTGCCATCCGGCGAGGTGGACCTCGGCCCCCGTGCCTTCGAGCGCCACGGGGATGACGTCGTCACGCAGGCGGTGGACGAGCTGGCTGGTGGCCTCGTCCTGGGGGGCGGTGGCCGGGAAGGCGAAGAGCACGGCCGTGTCCCCCGAGGGGTTGAGCTGTGCGGGCGAGAGGGAGACGAGGCCGGGGTCCCCGGCCAAGCCCGCGGTGAGCGAGGGGAGCACCTCGTCGCCTGCGCCCGGCGTGGGCAGGTCGACCACCACGGTGAGGGGGCCGTTGAAGCCGACACCGAAGCCCTCGGCCAGCAGGTCGTAGGCTTTGCGGGCCGTCGTGTCCGCGGGCTGGTTGCCGTCATCGGCGAAGCCGACCCGCATGCTGAGCAGCGGGGCGCCGAGGGCGACGAGCAGGCCGAAGCTCACCAGCGCGTAGGGCCACGGGCGACGTCCCACGCGGTCCGCCCAGCGGCCGGCGACCGTCCGGTGCGCCTCGGCCTCGAGCCCGCGACGCCGCCCGACGCGAAGGCTGTCGATGCGGTGCCCGGCGAGGCCCAGGAAGGCGGGCAGCAGCGTGATGGCGCCGGCCATGGCCACGAGCACGACGATGGCGGCGGCGTAGCCCATGGTGGCGATGGAGGGGATCCCGGCCACGATGAGGCCCATGATGGCGATGACCACGGTCATGCCGGCGAAGAGCACCGACTGGCCGGCCGTGGCGTTGGCCCGCCCGGCGGCGTCGGGCACCGACCACCCCTCGTGGAGGAACTGGCGGTGCCGGGTGACGACGAAGAGGGCGTAGTCGATGCCCACGCCGAGGCCGATCATCGTGGCCAACATGGGCGACACCGTGGGCACGTCGGTGATCCCGGACAGGATGCCGACCCCGGCCAGGCCGATGAACAGCCCGAAAAGGGCGGTGCCGATGGGGATGCCCGTGGCGACGAGGGACCCGAAGGCCACGAGGAGGACCACCACGGCCACGGCCAGGCCGACGAGCTCGCCGCCCTCCATCTCCTGCGCGGAGGCCATGATCGTGCCCGACACCTCGACCTGCACGCCGGCGTCGCGGCCGACCTCGGTGGCGGCCTCGGTCGCCTCGGCGATCTCCTTGTCGAGGGTCTGCTCGTCGAAGGTCAGGGTGGTGAAGCCGATGCGGCCGTCCGGGCTGATCGTGGGGCCGCGGGCGTCGAAGGGGTCGCTCACGTCGACGACGTGCTCGACGCTGGCCAACTGCCCGAGGGTGGCCTCCACCGCGGCTCTGTTGCCCGCGTCGGCCAGCACGCCGGTCTCGGCGGCGAAGACGACCTGGCCCGTCGTGCCCGCCTGTTCGGGGAACCGCTCCTCCAGCAGGTCTCTCGCCGCTTGCGTCTCGGTGCCGGGCAGTTGGAAGTCGTCGTTGGGCTCGCCCCCGATGCCCTGGCGCACCCCGACGGTGGCGACGGCGGCCAGCACCCAGAACAGGAGCACGCGCCAGGGGTGCCTGGCCGATGCGTGGCCAAGGCGGAACAGGAGTCGCGACATGGGGGGTCCTCCGCGTTCGTGGTGCCCCGGTCGGGCGCCGTGGAGGAGACGGTGCGCCCTTCCGCTTTCGTGGCGCTTGAGCCTCGCTGTCGTGGGCGTGCCGGCGGGCGCCGGCCCTGTCCCTGCCGCTACGACTGGCCGAGCAGGTCGGCGACGACCGGCTCGAGGGTTTCGGCTGCGCCCGCGGCGAAGGCGCGCTCGAACCCGTGGGCGGTGCACAGTCGGCGGGCGGCGGCCTCGATGCGGTCGAGGTTGAAGGCCCGCTCGGCCAGGGGCATGGGGCCGGCCACGCGGCGGCGCAGCTGGTCGCCCGCCCCCAACAGGAACGCCGCGTCCTCACCGTCGCCGGCGAGGGCCGCGGCACCGGCGAGGCCCTCGAGCGCGAAGGCCATGGCCCCGGGCTCGGCGAGGCGAGCGGCGGGCCCGAGCGCCTCGAGGTGCCAGGCCCGCGCCTCGGTGGCCCGCCCGTCGAGCTCGGCCAGGTAGCCGAGAGACCCGGCGGCGAAGCTGTGGCCGAGAGGCAGGTCGGCCTCACGCGCCAGGGCGCGGGCCTCGACGAGCACGGCCGCCGCCTCCTCGACGCGCCCGGCCACCCGCAGCGACAGCCCCCTCGCACCGAGAGCGGTGATGCGGGCGAAGGGCATGGCCCCCTCGACGAGGCCGTGGAGCACCTCGCCATGGCGGCGCTCGGCGGTGGCAAGGTCCCCGGTGAGCAGGGCCAGGTTGCCGAGCCGGATGCTGACGAGGCGCGAGCAGTGCACACCCAGGCCCTCGGTGAGCCGCTCGGCCCGCTCGAGTTGGGCGATGGCCGTGGCGTAGTCGCCGCGGCGCTCGGCCAGCTCGGCCTGTTCGCTCAGCACCACAGCGAGGCCCCAAGCGTCGCCCACCTCCTCGAAGAGGGCGTGCGCTCGGGCCAGGTCCTCGTCGGGCGTCGCCCCATAGCTGAGGGCCAGGGCGCGCACCAGGTGCACGGCGCCCCGTCCCCAGGTGTAGCCGACCCTGCGGTAGGCGGCCTCGGCCCGCTCGAGGAGCTCGAGCGCCTCGGCGACGTCACCCCGGAACGCGTGGGCGCTCGCCCACAGCGCCGCCGCCGTGCCGAGGGCCTCGGCGTCGCCCACCCGGTCCGCCTCGTCCTCGGCCCTGGCCAGCTCCTTCGCGCCGGCGTCGAAGTCGCCCCGCAGCGCGACCATCCAACCGGCCCAGGCCCGGGCGCGCGCCCGCTGCGAGGTCGTCGGCCCCGGCGTGCCCAGCGCGGCCAGCAACCAGGCCGAGCCCTCGCTGAGCTCGCCTTGGAGCCACCAGAACCACCCGAGCCCCCCGGCTACGGTCACCGCGGCCTGGCCGTCGCCACACGAGACCGCCCAGTCGAGGGCAGCCCGGTAGTCGTCGAGGTCGCGCTGGATGGCCGCCACCCGCTCCACCTGGCCCTCGCCCAGCAGCTCGACCGACGCAGCCTCGGAGCGAGCGGCGAACCAGGCGAGGTGGCGGCCCCGGGCGGTGTCGGCCTCAGCTACGGCCTCGAGGGCCTCCCGCCCGTACAGGACCAGGGTCGAGAGCAGCCGGAAGCGGCCAGGCCCGGGGCCGTCCAGCGCCACGACCAGGGACTTGTCCACCAGCCGGCCGAGGACGTCGGCCATGTCGAGCTCGTCTGTGCCCTCGTGGCCACAGACGGCGACGGCGGCCTCGAGGTCGAAGCTGCCGGCGAAGGTGGAGAGGTGGCGGAAGGTCGCGGCCTCGAGCCCGTCGAGCAGCTCGTAGCTCCACTCCACCACCGCCCGCAAGGTCTGGTGGCGGGCGCGGGCGGTGCGGGCGCCGCCGGTGAGGAGGCGGAACCGGTCGTCGAGGCGGGCGGCGACCTCGTCGAGGGAGAGCACGCCTGCCCGGGCGGCGGCGAGCTCGACGGCGAGGGGCAGGCCGTCGAGCTGGCGGCAGATGTCGGCCACGACGCCGGCGCTCGTGCCGTCGAGGGCGAAGCCCGACCGATGGGCTGTGGCCCGCTCGGCGAAGAGCTGCACCGCCTCCTCCTCGCGCAGCGGCGGCACTGCCCAGGCGACCTCGCCGGGCACGCCGAGCGGCTCACGGCTCGTGGCCAGCACGGTGAGCCCGGGGCAGGCCCGCAACAGGGCCTCGACCACACGCGCTGACTCGCCCACCACGTGCTCGCAGTTGTCCACGACGAGGAGCACCTCGCGGTGCCCGACGTAGTCGGCGGCCCGGTCGAGGGTCTGGCGGGGCGCCCCGGGCATCAGCTCCTCCAGCAGGTCGACGGCGCCGAGCCCGGCGGCCACCGCCGAGGGCACGCCCGCCTGGTCGCTGAGGGGCGCGAGGTCCGCGAACCACGCCCCACCCGAGGGCTGGGCCGCACGGGCCACGCCGAGGGCGAGGCGCGTCTTGCCCGAGCCCCCCGGCCCGACGAGGGTGACGAGGCGGTGCTCGGCGAGCACGACGGCCAGCTCGGCCAGCTCCCTCGACCGGCCCACCAGGCGGTTGAGCTCAGCCGGCAGGCGACCGACGGCGGGGCTCCCTGGCGGCGACGAGCCGCCGCCGGCGGGCGGGTACGGGGCAGCCCCAGACGGTGCGGGCCTCGCTGCCGCCCCGTTCGGCCCCGGTGGCGCGGGCGTTGGCGGGGGGCGCGCGTCGAGGGAGGGGTCGTGGGCGAGCACGGCGGCCTCGAGGCGCTGCAGCTCGGCGCCGGGCTCGAGGCCGAGCTCGTCGGCGAGGTGCCGCCGCGCCGCCTGGTAGGCGCGCAGGGCGTCGGCCTGGCGGCCGCTGCGGTACAGCGCCACCATCTGCTGGCCCCAGAGGCGCTCGCGCAGCGGGTGGGCAGCGGTCAGCGCGTCGAGCTCGGGGACGAGGCGGGCGTGGCCGCCCTGGGCGAGGTCGGCGTCCACCCGCAGCTCGCGGGCGACGAGGCGGAGCTCGTCGAGCCTAGCCACCTCGCCGGCGACCGAAGGGTGGTCGAGGTCGACGAGCGCCGGGCCGCGCCACAGCGCGTCCGCCGCGCCGAGCAGCAGCGCGGCACGGCGCGGGTCACCGCCTTCGAGGGCGCAGCGCCCCTCGGCCACGAGCGATTCGAAGCGGGCTACGTCCACCCGGGCGTCGCCGAGCGCCAGCTGGTAGGCCCGGCCGCGGGTGAGGATGCGCCCCTCCCCTACCAGCCGTCGCAGCTTGGAGACCTGCACCTGCAGGGCGTTGCCGGCGTTGAGGGGGAGCGCGCCCCCCCAGACGAGCTCGATGAGCTGGTCGGCGAGGAGGGGCTCGGGGGCACGCAGGGCCAGGGCGGCGAGCAGCCGACGCGCCCGCGGCCCGTGGACCTCGACGGGCCCAGCCGCGTCCCGCACCTCGAGGGGGCCGAGCAGGCTGATCTCCATCGAGGCCCGAACCTACCGAGGCCCGGGGTGGCTACGGGCGGTCGTTTACGTGAAGTAGGGGTTGTCGCCCGCGGTGTGGTCGGTCACGTCGACGACCTCGTTCACCTCGGGGATCGCTTCCTTGACCGCTTCTCGGATGCCCTGGGTGAGCGTCGCCCGGCTCATGGCGCACCCCTGGCAGCCGCCCCCCATGGTGATGAACACCTCGCCCTTCTCCTCGTCGAAGCCGACGAGGGTGGCGTAGCCGCCGTGGCTGGCCAGCGAGGGGTTGACCGACGTCTCGAAGAGGGCCTGGACCTTCTCGGGGACGGTGCCCTCGAGCTGGAGGTCGAGCCCAGCGAGCGGGTTGGGCTTGTTTGGGTTGCGGATGACGAGCCCGCCCTGGCCCGAGGTCGTGGGCAGGTCGAGCATGGCACCGCGCAGCGGCTCGACGCTGGCCGCGGGGATGATGACGCGCAGCTCGCCGAGGCCGTACACCAGGTCGCCCTCGGGCACCTCGCTCAGGGACTCGAGGCTGAGGTCGTACTGGTAGTCGACCCCCTGGCTGCCGACGACCTCGACCCGCAGGCCGAGCGTCTCGGGGCCCTCCTCGCCGGCGCGGATGGCCAGCACCTTCTCCAGGGCGGCGTCGGTGACGCCGAGCACCTCGCCGGACTGGGTGCTGTCGGCTTCGGTGGTGGTGTCCGTCGTCATGTGATCAGCCTCGCCGGGTTCACCAGTGGAACTGTTGGGATGCTAGCGGCCTCGCCCGACCTGACCGGACGAGCCCGGCGAGCCGGTGGCCCCTCCAGCCCTGATCTTTCATGAGGCTCGCGGCCAGGCCCCCCCCGACCAGGACGACAGCTGGTAGGGCGAGCCATGCGGGCAACTGGCTGACCAGCTCGAGCGAGCTCGAATGAAGATCGGGGCCAGGCCGTCCCGCGCCGGCTCAGGCCTCCTTGGCGGGCCCGGCCGCCCGCCAGTCCTGGCCGCCGCCGTGGACGTAGAGCCGCTCGCCCGTGAGGTAGCCGGCCCCCGCCGAGCAGAAGAAGCGCACCACGTCGGCCACGTCGCTCGGCTGGCAGACGCGACCGAAGGGCATCGAGGCGTCGAGGTCGCGCAGGTCCTGCACCCCGGTGACCGCCCGGGCGAGGCGACGGCCCATCTCCGTCTCCACCAGCCCCGGGGCCACGATGTTGACGTGGCAGCCGAAGGGGCGCACCTCCTTGGCGAGCGTGAAGGCCAGGGCCTCGAGCGCCGCCTTGCCCATGTTGTAGGGCGAGCCGTTGACGCCGTAGCCGATGGTCGCCGCCGAGGAGATCATCACGATGTCGCTGCGCTCGTGGGCCTTGAGGTGGGGCACGGCCTCGTGGCACAGGTACCAAGCGCCGAAGGCGTGGGTACGGACCACCCGCTCCATCTCCGCCGGCTCGCTCGCCTCGACGGACTGGCCGCGGCTGGCGATGCCGGCGTTGTTCACGAGGATGTCGAGCTTGCCCATGGCCTCGACCGACTCGGCCACGAGACGGCGGCAGTCCTCGTAGTCGGCGATGGACGCCCCGATGGCGACGGCGCGCCGGCCCATCGCCTCGATCTCGGCCACCGTCTCCTTGGCCGCGGCCTCGTCCTTGCGGTAGTTGACGACGACGTCGGCGCCGTCGGCGGCAAGGCCGAGGGAGATGCCTCTGCCGACGCCACGGCTCCCGCCGGAGACCAGCGCGACGCGCCCTTCGAGCTGCATGGGTGCCCCTCCGTTCGACGGCCCGCCGCGGTGCCGGCGGCCTCGGGCCGCCGACCGTAGCGAGGCCGGCCGGGCCAGGGCGAGACGCCCGTTCGTCAGGCGGTGCGCAGGTCGGCCACGACGGCGTAGTGGTCCGAGGGCACGACGCCGTCCACCGCCTCGGTGCCGGCCAGCCAGCATGCCTCGACGCTGCCCCGGGGCTTGGGCCGGGGCCAGGAGACGAGCACGTAGTCGATGCGGCGGTTGGGCCACGTGGCGTTGGCGAGGTGGGGGTTGTCCTCGCTGAAGGTGTGGCCGGCGCCCGCGCCGCGCACCGCCCAGGCGTCGGTGAAGACGAGGCCCTTGACCGGCGGTGCCGTGGCCCCGGTGAGCATCCGCACCTCGTCCGAGCCGGCCACGGCGTTGAAGTCGCCGACGAGCACGGCGGGGAAGTCGCGGTCGGGCTCGCCCCGCCAGCCGTCGACCGCCTTGGCCACGGCCGCGACCTGCGCCACGCGGGTGGCGGAGGCGTCGAAGTGCCAGTCGAGGTGGGTGGTGAGGAACGGGAGGCGCCCGAAGGGGGCGGCCACCTCGGCGTAGAGCAGGTGGCGGTGCGAGGGCGCCCCCGCCGCGCCGGGGAGAGGCGCGGCGTCATGACGAAGGATGGGCCATCGCGACAGCACGGCGTTCGTGAAGGCGATGCCGTCGTAGAAGCGGACGGGGCCACAGGCCACGTGGTAGCCGAGGCGCCGGCCCAGGATCTCGGCCTGGTTGGCGCCGTCCTCCTCGACCCACACCTCCTGCAGCCCGATGACGTCGGCGCCCGAGTCAGCCAGCACCCGAGCGATGGCGGGCTGGCGGCGCCACCAGGGGCCGAACCGCCACCACAGGTTCCAGCTCATCGCCCGGAGCACGACCCGATGGTACCGGCGGGGGAACGGCCGACCCCGCGACCGGGACCGAACACCGTCACCCCGAGCGGGCGCCCACGGCAGCGGCGGCGTCGACGATCCCCTCCCCGTAGACGCTGTTGCGGGCCGGGTCGCCCACGCACAAGGCGTCATAGGCGGTGGGGCGGGTCTCGGCGGCATAGGAGACGACCCGGCCCGGGCAGGGCACGTCGCGCGCCGTCGCCCGCAGCACCGCCTCGACCGCGTCGGGCGCCATGCGCATGCCGGCCCGGTCCGGGTCGGGGCGGCCCGAACGGCTGACGACCAGCGCCGCCACCCCGGCCACGTGGGGCGCGGCCATCGAGGTCCCCTGGAGGTAGGCGTAGTAGGCGCAGCTGCCCCCGGCGCAGTCGCGCACCACCTCGGGCCCCGTCGGCTCGCCCGACGCCCCCACGAGGCCGCGGGCCGCGGCCGCCCCGGCGGGGTAGGGGGCCAGCACCATGTTCGCCCGGTCGAGGTAGCCAGCAGTGCCGTGCAGGTCGCGCAGGTAGCCGCCCGGCGCCGCCAGGTCGGCGACCCCTTCGCCGTGGTTGGAGTAGTCGCCCTTCTTGCCGCTCGGCCCGACGCCCACCACGCCGACGACGTGGTCGAGCTCGGCGGGCACGGACAGGCACGAGTCGTCGACCCAGCGGTTCCGGCTCGAGCCCGGCGGGTAGACGGGGCTCGCCACGTCGGCGGTGGCGTTGGCGAGGTCGGCGTGCTCGTTGCCGAGGGCGCCGACGATGGTCACGTCCCGCGCGTGGGCGTGGTCCAGGGCCCGGCCCACGGCGGCGATGACCCCGCGCTGCTCGGCCTGCTCGGCGGGGGTGTCACGAACGTTCTGGGGGCAGTTGAACAGCCACGGGTCGACGAAGAACGAGAGGTTGAGGACGTCGACGCCCACGTCGGCGGCGTAGGTGAGGGCGTCGAGCACGGGCTGGAGGAAGAAGTAGCCCGACTCCTGGCCGGCGCGCAGGCTGACGAGGCGGTGCCGATAT
>WHTX01000409.1 GCA_009377505.1 Acidimicrobiia bacterium | reverse complement strand
CCTGCTGCGCCACCACGGCCCCGCTGACCTCGTCCTCGTCGACGACTCGCCCGCGGCCACCGGCCCCCAGGGCACGCCGCTCCGCACCGGGGCGGCCGGCGCCGCTGCCCTCGCCGCGGCCGAAGTCGTCGTGAAGTCCCCGGGCATCAGCCGCCACCGGCCTGACGTCGCCCGTCTCGAAGCGGGCGGCGCCGTGGTGACGGGCGGGATGGCCATCTGGCTCGAGGCCATGGCGGGCACGCCGGTGGTCGGGGTGACGGGGACCAAGGGCAAGAGCACCACGGCGGCCCTGCTCCACCGGCTGCTCGAGGTGGCCGGCGTGCCCGCCACCCTCGCCGGCAACATCGGCGTGCCCGTCCTCTCCCTGCTCGGCCCGGACGTGCCCCGTCCCGCCGGCCGCGTCCATGTCGTCGAGGTCTCGAGCTACCAGGCTGCGGACGTGAGCTGCTCGCCATCCCTCGGCGTGCTCACCTCGCTGCACCCCGAGCACCTCGACTGGCACGGCTCCCTCGACCGCTACCTCGACGACAAGCTCAACCTCTTCGCCCACGGGTCCCGGGACGACCTCCGGGTGCTGGTGGGGCCCCATGTCGAGCTGGCCGAAGGGCGCCTGGGCCGCCTCCCGGCCACGGTCCTCCGCCCGACCGTGGCGGAGGAGGGCCTGGTGCTCGCCCCCGGCGACGTCCTGGCCCCGAGCCAATGGCCCCTCGCCGGGCGCCACAACCTGGAGAACGCCGCCCTCGCCGTGGCCGCCGCCGGGGCGCTGGGCGTCGAGGTGGCCGAGCGGCCCCACGTGGTACGGGAGGCCCTCGAGGGCTTCGTCCCCCTGGCCCACCGCCTCACCCTGCTCGGCAGGACCGACGGCGGGCTCGACTTCGTGGACGACACGCTCTCCACCGTGCCCCAGTCCACCGTGGCCGCGCTGGCCGCCTTCGGGCACCGCGCCGTGACCGTGATCGTGGGCGGCCACGACCGCGGCGTGGACGTCGGCGAGCTGGCCGCCGCGCTCGCCGGGCGCGCTGAGCCCACGGCGGTGGCCTGCGTGCCCGACACCGGCGCCCGGGTGGCCGAGGCCCTGCGCGCCGGCCCGCCCAGCGCCACTCTGGCCACCGAGGCGGCGGACCTCGACGCCGCCGTGGCCTGGGCGGTGCGCCACACCCCGCCCGGTGGCGTCGTGCTCCTGTCCCCGGCGGCGCCCAGCTACAACCGCTACCGGAGCCATGAGGAGCTGAGCAGCCGCTTCGCCGAGCTCCTCGCCCGCCACCGCTCCGCGTAGACGGTCGGGCCCGGTTGAGCGCCCGTCGAAGCCCGCGGCGTCGCCGCGGCCAGGCGAACCGTGAAGGATCTTGCACCGCCACGGTGCAAGAACCTTCGCGCCCGCACCCTCACTAGCCCTGATCTTCATGAGGCTCGCGGCCAAGCCCCTGACCAGGACGGCAGCTGGTCGGGGCGAGCCATCCGGGCAACTAGCTGACCAGCTCGAGCGAGCTCGAATGAAAGATTGGGGCTAGCTGGGCCCCATGCTGAGGGACGCCAGCTCCACCACGAAGCAGGTGCTCGGCTCCACGCCTGTCAGGTCGGAGCGGTGGGCCAGGTACACCTCGGGGCTGAGCAGGGGGATGATGACGTCGTCCTCGGCCATGGCTTCGGCCAGGGCGCCGTAGTGCTCGGCCTGCTCGGCCGGGTCGTCAGTGGCCAGGGCCGCGGCTGCCAGCTCGGCCTGGGCGGCGTCGACGAGCGGTCGGCCCCCGCCCGCCCGTTCGCCCCACAGGGACCCGGGGACCAGGCCGAACAGGCGCACGAACTGGCTCGAGCCCGGGTGGTCGGCCCCGGCGTAGCCGAGGGTGACGGCGATGCCGGGCCCGGCCAACCGCTCGGCCCAGGCTGCCGGCGCGACCGCCTCGAGGGCCAGCTCGATGCCGACGTCGGCGAGGTCGTCGGCCACCTGCTCCGCCACCGTGGCCAGGTCGACCCCGTAGGCCGTGACCGCGGGGTAGGCGGCCTCGAGGGAGAACCCCTCCCCGAGCCCGGCCTCCTCGAGGAGCTGGCGGGCCGCGGCGACGTCGCGCTCGGGGGGCGCCACGGCGGCCCCTCCCGGGGCGTCGACCGGTATCGGCGACCCCGGGGTGGTCGCCGCGCCGTCCGCCGCCACGTCCACCAGCCGATCACGGTCGAGGGCCAGGCTGATGGCCCGGCGCACTGGGGCGGTGAGCTCGGCCCCGTTCGCCGCGCCAGGGCTGAGGGCCAGGTAGACGAGGCCGTCGCTGGGCGCCTCGACCGCCACGAGCTCGGCCACGAGGTCGAGGTCGAGGTCGCCGACGACGTCCGCTCGCAGGGCCAACGCCAGGTCGGCTCGGCCCGAGGCCAGTTCGTTCCCCCGGGCCCGGTCGGAGCTCAGGTGCCAGACCACGGCGGAGGCGACGTCGGCCCGCCCGCGCCAATGGTCCTCGTCCCGGGCCAGGCGCAGCTCTTCGCCGGGGGTGAAGGCCTCGAGGAGGAAGGCCCCGCTCCCCGCGGAGGCCACGTCGAGGTCGACCGCGGCCTCGCCCGAGCCCTGCACGGCGTCACGGTTGACGACGCCCAGGTTGGGGGACGTCGCGATGGCGGGAAGGTCGGCGTTGGGACGGGCGAAGCGGACGACCACGGTACGGGGGCCGCTGGCGTGCACCTCGGCCAGCCCGTCGAGAAGGGAGGCGGCGTGCCCTCCCGCGGCGAGGGCCCTTTCCCAGGACCACACGACGTCGCCGGCCTCGACCGCAGTGCCGTCGGCGAAGGTGGCCTCGGGGTCCAGCTCGAAGGTGAAGGTCGTCAGCTCCTCGTCGCTCGACCAAGAACGCGCCAGACGCCCGACGAGGCCGTCCTCCCCCGCCGAGCCCCCCTCGGGCGGCGCGGCGGCGAGCAGGGTCTCGTAGGTGGCCGCCAGGTACATGCGGCACGGGTCGCAGGTGGCGCGGGCCGGGTCGAGGGACCGCATGGGCTCGAGGTCGGCGACGATGACGAGCGGCCGCTCGGCCGGCGGCGTGGCCGAGGCGTCGAAGGCGGCCACCGGGGCCGACGTGTCGACCGCGCACGCGCCGACCACCAAGGCAGCCAGCGCGGCCAAAGGCCCGCTCACCGACCGACGAGCGCTGCGGGACCTGGGCCGAGCGCCGGGCACCACCTCGCCCATCCCCTCGCCGGCCACGGCGAGACCGTACCCGCCTCTGGCCTCGGGTTGGGCCGCGCCCGGCCTGGGTAGGCGTCCGAGGAGATCACGACAGGAGGCCCCATGGCCCGTCCCATCCGCTCTCGCCGCATCGCCTCGGGCATCGTCGTCGGCGCGCTCCTCCTGGGAGGGCTCTCGGCCTGCTCCGACGACGCCGACACGAACGTCGACGAGGAGCTCGAGGACCTCGGGAGCACCGTCAGCTCCCTGGGCGATGACGCCGAGGACACCGCTACGTCCATCGTCGACGAGCTCGAGGACGACACCACCGGCACCACGGGCTGACGGCGCCAGTACCCGCGGGCCAGCACCCGCGGCCCCCGCCGAGGTCAGGGAACCACGGCGACCTCGCCCACCATGCCGTAGGCCACGTGCCCGGGGAGGTGGCAGGCGAAGACCAGCGTGGTGGGCTCGGCGAAGTCGTACACGGTCAGGCCCGTCTCCCCCGGGCCCACCGCCACCTCCCCCGGGACCGGCGGGTGCGCCGCCTCGGTGCCGACGCTGTGGCGAGCGTGGACGTCCTCGTCCCCCACCACCAGCTCATGGGCGATCGGGTCACCGTTGCGCAGCACGAAGCGCACGACCGTGCCGGCGCGCACGGTGAGGTCGTCCAGGGAGAACCGGCTGTGCTCGACGCCCACCTCGACGGTGACCAGGCCGGGGCCGAGCGGCACCTCGGGCCCGTCCGCCGTGGCGCCGGCCACGGCCAGCCCCGTCCCGGTGGCGACGATGGCGGCGAGCACGGCGCCCGCCAGCGCGAC
>WHTX01000046.1 GCA_009377505.1 Acidimicrobiia bacterium | reverse complement strand
CGCGCTCGGGCCGGGGGCAGCCGCGTCGGCCGCGGGGCTGCTACTCGTCGGCGGCACGCCTGGACCCCCCGAGGTGGCCGAAGGGGCCGTGGCGCCACGGGGCGTCGTCGAGGTGGTCGGCGCGGGCGGGGCGACTGCCGGGCCCGTCCCGCTGCTCCCGCTCGGCGAGGTGGCCTGACGGCCGGCCACCTCGACCTCGTCGGGCGGCGGCGGCACGGCCTCACGCCGGGCCATGGCCAGGCTGGCGGCCGTCCCGCTGGCCAGGAGCACCGCCAGGGCCGCGAGCACGGCGACGAGGTGCCGGCGGCGCCGGGGCGGGCGGGGGAAGCCGTCACCGTCGACACGGAGCTCGCCGGAGCCCGCCTGCACTGCACCCAGCACCCGCTCTCGCAGGGTGACCGGCAGGGCGAAGGCCGGGGCGGCCTGGAAGAGGCCGAGGGGAGCGAGGCGCCGGCGCGTCCGGTGGCAGGTGTCGCAGTCCTCGATGTGGCGGGACACGCGCTTGCGGACGAGCACGTCGAACGTGCCGTCCCAGCGAGCGAGCAGTTCAGCCAGCTCGGGGCAGTCCCGCCGCCCGGCGCGGGCCACGACCACGGCGCCCACCGAGCGTTCGAACCGCTGCCGCATCCGGTGCACGAGGGTGTAGCTCTGCTGGGCGGACACCCCGAGCGCGTCGGCCAGGTCGGCCCCGTCGAGCTGCTGGCGGACGGAGAGCTCGAGCACGAGGCGGTCGCGCTCGTCGAGCCCCGAAGCGGCGTCGCGGACCAGCACGGCGAGCTCGGCGCCGGCGAGCTCGTCCACGAGGCGGTCCTCCCCGGCCCCCGGGTCGACGGCATCGGCCACCTCAGGCACCGCCTCGGCCGGCCGCTCCCGGCGCTGGCGCCGCGTGCGTCGGTACACCTCGTGGCGCAGCACCGCGTACAGCCATGCCTTCAGCCGGGTGGGGTCGCGCAGCTGGCCGAGCCGGCCCGCAGCCAGCACGAAGGTGTCCTGCACCAGGTCGGCGGCGTCGTGAGGGCTTCGGGTCATGGCCATGGCCACGTCGTAGAGGCCGGGCGCGTAGCGGTCGTAGATGTCCCCGAGCGCGCTCGGGCCCCCGCCCAGGTGCGCCTCCACCAGCTGGGCATCCGACCTGGTGCTCATGGTTCATGACCTCGCCTTGCTGCCTCGTGCCCGCTGGCGCTGCCCTTCGCTTCGCTCACTCGGGCCCACGGTGCAGAGGAGGCAGTTGGGGAAGTCTCGCGATTCCTGCCCGGAAAAGCGCGAGGTCTGCGCGGCAGGGGGCCTCTCAGGACTGTCGAGCGACCTGCTGGAGGGCGCCGACCGAGCCAGGAGGGCCGGGACATGACCAAGCGGACGAAGGCAGCGGCGTCGGGGTTGGCGTTGGTGGCGGTGCTGGTGGGGTTGCTCCTCGCCAGCGGGGGGGCACGGGCCTTCGGTGGCCGGTCCTCGGCGGGGGTCGAGCACCTGGAGGGCGAGCTCGAGGGAGAGGAGGAAGGGGCCGTCGGCGACACCGGCCCGACCGGCGCCGGCGCCGGGGCCGGCGGCACGGCCGGCACCGGCGACGAGAACGGGTCGGGCACACCCGACGAGGGGGCGACCGAGCCGGCGACCTGGTCCGGCGGCGACGGTGTCGGTGACGGTTGGTCCGCCGGCGAGGAGACCGGTGGATGGTGGGCCGGCGGCTCGGGTGGTGCGGGCGAGGGCGAGGCGGGCGAGGAGGGTGGCTGGTCGGGGGGCTCCGGCGGCGGGGACGGCGGCACCGGCGACGGTGGCGACGCCGAGCCCGCCGCGGCCGAGCTGTCGGCGCCGACGGCCCTCGACCTCGGCTCGGCAACGACGGGGGCGATCAGCGTGGCCAACACGGGTGGCCAGGCTCTTCACTGGGAGGCGGTGTCCAGCGTCGGTTGGCTGGCGATCGACCCTGCGGCGGGCCCGCAGGCCGCGCTCGCGCCGGGCGCCGTTCTCGAGTTGGGCGTCATCGTCGAACACAGCGCCTTCGCGGCGGGTGAAGCCTTCGCCGCAGAGGTGCACCTCGCCAGCGACGGGGACCAGGTCGTCGTGTCGGTGAGCGGGGCGGCGCCGCCCGAGGTGGTGCAGTTCGCCCAGGCCGAGCTGGGCCAGGTGTGCGTGTCCGTGGTGCCCGTGGCCCAGCCGCACCCCCACCTGGTGACCTTGCTGGTGAGCGCCGATGTCGCCCACGCGGTGGCCACCACGATCTCGGCGCCGGGCTACGGGACCAAGCCCATGGACCTCTCCGGTGGTTCGGCCACGACGACCCTCACCGGTGCGCAGGGACAGCTGCTCGCCGCCGAGGCCACGATCGACGCCCAGGGCATCGCCCTCGACGTGGACTCGGCCAAGGTGGCCCTCACCCCGGGCTGCCACCACACGGGCCCCGCCATCACCCTCAGCGCCTGACCCCGATCTTGCATTCGAGCTCGTTCGAGCTGGTCAGCCAGTCAGCCGCATCACTCGACCGACCGGGTGCCGTCCAGGTCAGCGGCATGGCCGCGAGCCTCATGAAAGACCAGGGTTGATACGTGCGCTGCGGCCCGCCTCGGTGGCGGGGCCGTCGCTCCCGGTGCAGCCTGGCCGTGCGGGCGGGCCCGGCCATGTGGCGCGCTCAGCCCGAGGCCAGCCAGCCGAGGCCAGGAAGGTCGAGGTTGCGGGCCACGGCGAACACCACGACCAGCACGGCCACGAGCGGCGCCGCCCGGGCCGGTGCCCGTAGGCGGGCAAGGCTGAGCCCGAGCCCTCCCGCCACCCAGCGCGCCCAGGCGAAGACGAGCAGGGGCAGGGCCGCCACGACCAGCACGTTGTGGTCGAGCGCCTGCACCAGGTCGCCGCCGGCCAGGGCCTGCACGGCCCGGGTGCCGCCACAGAGCGGGCAGTCGAGGCCGGTGGCCGCCCGGAACGGGCAGTCGGGCACGAGGCCTGCCGCCTTGCCCGAGAGGGCCACGGCGGCACAAGCGGCCAGGGCGACGCCGCCGACCAGCACCGGCGCGACCCAGGGGCGATGGGCGTGGGAGGGTGGGGAGAGCGGGTACCTGTCGTGCACGTACGCCTTCGCCGGCCGGGATGACATAGCCCAGGCCGAATTGTTACTATGGCCGTAGTGGAAATTCCTCTGCGGGGCACCGCGGCCGGCCGAGAAGCCGGAGGACCTGTAGGTAGGTCGCACCCGCTGGCACCCCGTACGAGGGGCGTCGCTACGACCGTACCGCCCCGGCACCCCCACCTGGAGCGTGAGACCCATGGCTGACACCCAGCTCGACCTCGACCTCAGCCGCTACAAGCTGGGGTGGAGCGACGAACAGAACTACATCTTCAAGCCGCGACGAGGGCTGGACGAAGCCCTCGTCCGCGAGATGTCCTGGATGAAGACCGAGACGGACTGGATGCGCGACTTCCGCCTGCGGGCGCTGCGCAACTTCGAGCGCCGGCCCATGCCCAACTGGGGCGGCGACATGTCCGAGATCTTCTTCGACCAGATCTATTACTACATCAAGCCGACCGACAAGCAGGTCGACGCCTGGGACGAGCTCCCGGACTCGGTGAAGAACACCTACGAGAAGCTGGGCATCCCCGAGGCCGAGCGCAAGTACCTCTCCGGGGTCACCGCCCAGTACGAGTCCGAAGTCGTCTACCACCGCAACCGTGTCGAGCTCGAAGAGCAGGGCGTCATCTTCACGGACATGGACACCGCGGTGCGCGAGTACCCGGACATCGTGAAGCCCTACTTCGGCAAGATCATCCCGCCGAACGACAACAAGTTCGCTGCGCTCAACTCGGCGGTGTGGTCGGGTGGCTCGTTCATCTACGTGCCGCCGGGCGTCGAGGTGGAGATGCCGCTCCAGGCCTACTTCCGCATCAACGCCGAGAACATGGGCCAGTTCGAGCGGACACTGATCATCGCGGACGAAGGCGCGAAGGTGCACTACATCGAGGGCTGCTCGGCCCCCGTGTACACCACCGACTCGCTGCACTCGGCCGTGGTGGAGATCGTCGTCAAGCCGAGCGCCCGGGTCACGTACACGACCATCCAGAACTGGTCGAACAACGTCTTCAACCTGGTCACGAAGCGGGCCAGGGTCGAGGCTGAGGGCCACATGGAGTGGATCGACGGCAACATCGGCTCGCGCCTCACCATGAAGTACCCGGGCGTGGTCATGGTCGGCCCCAAGGCCTCGGGCGAGGTGCTCTCGGTGGCCTACGCCGGCGCGGGCCAGCACCAGGACGCCGGGGCGAAGATGACCCACGCCGCCCCGGAGACGAGCTCGAAGATCGTGTCGAAGTCGATCTCCAAGGACGGGGGCCGCACCTCCTACCGCGGCCTCGTCCGGGTCGAGGACGGCGCCCACGGCTGCAAGAGCCACGTGCAGTGCGACGCCCTGATCCTCGACGAGGACTCGACTTCGGACACCTACCCCTACATGGAGATCGGCCCGCGGGACGCGGTGATCGGCCACGAGGCCACGGTCTCCAAGGTGGCCGACGAGCAGCTCTTCTACCTGCAGAGCCGAGGCCTCTCCGAGGAGCAGGCCATGGGCATGATCGTCAACGGCTTCATCGAGCCCGTCACGCGGACACTGCCCATGGAGTACGCCGTGGAGTGGAGCCGCCTCATCGAGCTGCAGATGGAGGGCAGCGTCGGCTGACCCGCCCCTGAGGTGATCGGTGCCCTCGTCGAGCAGGCGTCACGGCACCGACACGTCGAGGGCCGCGGCGCCGGAGATACTGGTCACATGCCGATGCGCCAGGACTGCAAGCACTTCGAGAGCCGGACGTACCGCAATGGCGAGACCGTGCGAAAGTGCGACCTCGACCTGGCCCCCGAGGCGCCGTGGCGCTGCCCGGACGACTGCCCGCGTTACGAGCGGCGCTTCGCCGACGTGAACTGGGCGCACGGCACCCTCGTGACGCCGCCGACCCCCGCCGAACCACCCGGGCTCGACCACCCCGACGAGCGCGTCGCCCGCCTGCTCGACGAGGCCGAGGAGATCATCAACGCCGTCGGGCCGGACGTCGTCGCCGAGGTCGAGGACGAGCGACGTCGACGCCAGCCGCTCTGGAAGCGCATGTTCCGCCGGCGCTGACCGAGGCCCCCGTCCGAGGACGGGCTCGAACTACCATCGCTGGCGGAAACCCCCAGCTAGGCACCGCTCTTCGCGGGCCTGGCGACCGATCCGAGGTGCCCCCGATCGTGACCACCCTCACCCCTGTCGACGTGTCGGCCCTCGACGGGCCCGAATGGCTCCGCCTCCGGCGGGAGGCCGCCGCCAGACGAGCGGCAGAGACCCCGCTTCCCTCCGTCGGCGAGGAGATCTGGCGCTATTCGCGCATCGACGAGCTCGATCTCGACCGGTTCCAGGCGCCGTCGTCGAGGCCCGAGGCACCGCCCGGGCTGCCCGGTGGCCTCTCCCGCTGGCTCGAACCCGTCGCCGACCGGGCCGCCCTGCTGGTGACGGTGAACGGGCACCTGGCCCGCCGCGAGCTCGCCGCAGACGCTGCGGCCGCCGGCCTCGTGGTCGGCGCCGCTCCCGAGGGGGCGCTCGGCTCGGTCATGGCCGAGCCCACCGATGCGTTCGCCCAGCTCAACGACGCGCTCATGGCCGACCCGCTCCTGGTCGCCGTGCCCGAGCGGGCCACGATCACCGCGCCGGTGGTAGTGCTGCACTGGTTCGACGCCGAGGCAGCCGCCGCCTACCCGCGCCTGGTCGTACGGGCCGAGGCGGCGAGCTCGCTCACCGTTGTCGAGATCTTCGTGTCATCGGACGTGGGCGGTTTCGTCGCCCCCGTCGTCGAGCTCGCCGCCGAACGCGATGCCCGCCTCGGGTACCTCAACGTGCAGCGCCTCGGGCGGCGGGTGTGGCAGGTTGCCTCGCAGGTGGCCGCCGTCGGCACCCAGGCCCACCTCGTGTCCTCCACGGCGGCCTTCGGCGGGGAGTACGCCCGGGTGCGCACCGACTGCCGCTTGGTCGGTCGGGGCGCCCATGGCGATCTGGTCTCGCTCTACTACGGCGACGGCGACCAGATGCTCGACTTCCGCACGTTCCAGGACCACCAGGCCCCGGACACCACGTCCGACCTACTGTTCAAGGGCGTCGTCGCCGACCGCTCGCACTCCGTCTACTCGGGCCTCATCCGCGTGGAGCGCGAGGCCCGGGGCACCAACGCCTTCCAGACGAACCGGAACATCAAGCTTGGCGAGCACGCCTGGGCCGAGTCGGTGCCCAACCTCGAGATCGAGAACAACGACGTGAAGTGCTCCCACGCCTCGACCGTGGGGCCGATCGACGCCGAGCAGCGCTTCTACCTAGAGAGCCGGGGCGTGCCGCCCGAGGTGGCCGACCGGCTGATCGTGAACGGCTTCTTCGACGAGGTCATCGAGCGCCTGCCCGTCACCGCCCTGGCGCCCCTGGTGCGCTCCGAGGTGACGGCCAAGTTGAGCGGTCTGGACAACCCCGGCGGGCCGGCCGCATGAGCGAGGCCATTAGCCCGAGCGACGCGGTCCGCGTGTGCGCGCTGGGCGAACTCGCCTCCGGTGAGGCCCGTCGCGTCGACGTGGGCGGTCGCACCGTGGCGCTCGTGCGCATCGGCGACGACGTGTACGCCCTCGGCGACACCTGTTCGCACGCCGAGGTCTCGTTGTCGGAGGGCGAGGTGCTCGGGGACGAGCGCGAGATCGAGTGCTGGAAGCACGGGAGCACGTTCTCCCTCGTCACCGGTGAACCGCAGTGCCTGCCGGCCGTCAAGCCGGTCCCCGTCTACGAGGTCGTCGTCGACGGCGACGACGTGAAGGTCGTGGTGCAATGAAACCCTTCGGCGCAGAGAGTGAGCTGAGGATCGACGACCTGCACGCGTCGGTCGGCGGCCAGGAGATCCTGCGGGGGCTCACCCTCTCCGTGCGCAGCGGCGAGGTGCACGCCGTCATGGGCCCGAACGGTTCGGGCAAGTCGACGCTGTCCCACGTCGTCGCTGGCCGCCCCGGCTACACGGTCACGGGCGGCAGCGTGACCCTCGACGGGGTCGACCTCCTCGCCCTCGAGCCGTGGCAACGTGCGCAGGCCGGCCTGTTCCTTGCCCTGCAGTACCCGACCGAGGTGCCGGGCGTGCGGATGGGCGAGGTACTCGCCGAGTCGGTGCGGGCCAGCGGCGGCGACGTCGCGGGCGTGGCCGCCCGCATCGAGGCCGAGGCCCTGCGCATCGGGCTCGACCCCCGCCTGTTGCAACGGGCCGTGAACGTGGACCTCTCCGGCGGGGAGAAGAAGCGCAACGAGACCGTCCAGCTCGCCGTGCTGCAGCCGAGGATCGCCGTGCTCGACGAGATCGATTCCGGCCTCGACGTGGACGCCCTGCGAGCCGTCGCCCGTCGGGTCGAGGCGGCCACGACGGAGTTCGGCCTCGGCGTGCTCGCCATCACGCACTACAACCGCCTGCTCGGCGAGCTCCATGCCGACCACGTCCACGTGCTCGTGAAGGGACGTTTGGTGGCCGAGGGCGGGCCGGACCTGGCCGAGCGCGTCGAGGCCGACGGGTACGCCGCCTTCGCCGAGGTCTGAGCCTCGCCGGCGGGGGCCGTCACCAGCCCGTAACCCTTACGTAACGTCAGTGTTGTCGCCCGTCGGGCCCACCCGTAGCGTCGACGGGGCGGCGCCGGAGCGGTCGGCGTGAGGCGGATCGAAGGCGGCGGTGGAAACATGGCGGGACGGCGGTCCGGGCGCTCCCGTGTGCTGGCGTTGGTCGGGCTCGTGGGCCTCGTCAGCGTGGTCCTGGTCCTCCAGGGCCGTACCCGACCGGCCGACGCCGCGACCACGTGGTGGCACCCGGGGTGGAGCACGCGGGTCGCCGTCACCGTCGGCGCCGGCGGCGTAGCCCGACACGACAAGGTGGTCGACCTGGCCCTCGACGGCGACGCCGTGCTGGCGGCTGCCGGGGTCCTCGGCCCATTCGACCCGGCGTCGACCCGGGTGCTCGCGCTCGACGCCAACGGCACGCCGACCGGCGAGCCCCTGCCTGCCCAGTTCGCCGACGACCGGCTCACCTTCGTCCTGCCCGGCGCCCTCGCCGCCGACGCCAGCAGGACCGTGCACGTCTACCTCGACAGCGCCGCGGCCGGGCACACCGCCCAGGCAGTCGCCCCCCAGGTCTCCCTCGCCGAGGGCACCGACATGGGCCAGGCCACGTTTGTCATCTCCAACCAGGTCGGCCAGTGGCACGTGCAGAAGGCGAACGGCTCCCTCTCCAGCCTCCTGGACATGACCGGCAACGATTGGGTGGGCTTCGACCCGGCACCGGGCTCCGAGGCCGCCGGGGAGTACCGGGGCATCCCCAACTTCCCGAACCCCGAGGGCATCTTCCACCCCGGCTCCCCCCTCGCCAGCACAGAGGTGGTGAGCGCCGGGCCGCTCAAGGTGACGCTGCGGGCCACGAGCGCCGACGGCAGGTGGTCCTACGACACCGACTACTACCCGGGCTACGCCACCTCGACGGTCACCAGGGTGGACCCGGCGCACGGCGGCTGGTGGTGGCTGTACGAGGGGACGCCCGCCGGCCTGCTCACCTATGACCAGGTCGTCGTCCGCCCGACGCCCGACGGGCCCGTCACGACCGACATCCGCGACGCCTGGACGGGTGACCTCGGCCCTGAGGAGTGGGCGTTCTTCGGCGCACCGGCGGCGGGCCGCTCCCTGTACATGGCCCACCACGAGGACGACGCTCTCACCGACTCCTACTTCATGTTGTACTCGGCCCAGGGCAGCATGACCGTGTTCGGGTTCGGCCGCGAGAACACGGCCAACCTGCTGACCTCGGTGCCCCAGCGCTTCACCGTCGGGCTGATGGACACGGTGGACGCCGACGCCGGCGCGGCCACCGTGAGAGGCGCGTACCGCGACCTCGCCGTGACCGTCGGCCAGGCCGAGTCCCAGGCCACGGCGACCACGACCGCGCCGACGACGACGCCTTCCACCACCACCACCACCACCACCACCACCACCACGACGGCGCCCTCCACCACCACGACGACGCTGCGGCCCTCCGGTGCGGGCTACGGCTACGTGGCCCTGAGCCCGGTCCGCCTGCTCGACTCCCGCTCCGACGGCAGCGGGCCCTTCGCGGGAGGCGAGACGCGCCCGCTGCAGGTCGGCGGGCAGGGCCGGGTGCCGAGCGATGCCGCCGCCGTCGTGGCGAACGTGACCGTCACCGCGACGGTGACGGACGGCTACGTGGCCCTCTACCCGACCGGGGGTAGCGCGTCGGGCACGTCGAACCTCAACTGGTCGCCCGGCGACACCGTGCCGAACCTGGTCAGCGTGGCCCTGGGCGGCGACGGTGCCGTGGAGGTCCTCAACGCCATGGGCACGGCCCACGTCATCGTCGACGTCGTCGGCTACTACCCCTCCACTGGTGGCGGGCAGCTCCACCCCGTCGAGCCCACCAGGGTGGCCGACACCCGCCTCGGCGGGGGCAAGGTCGGCCCGAGGGGCTCGCTCACCGTCGACGTCGACGCCGTCACCGACCTGCCCGCCAGTGGGGTGGGGGCCGTGGTGCTGAACGTAACGGCGACGGACGGCACGGCGGGGACGTTCCTCACCGCCCACCCCTACGGCACGCCCGTGCCCTACGCCTCGAACCTCAACCCCGTGGCCGGCCAGACGGTTCCCAACGCCGTCGTCACCGGGGTCGACGATGACGGCAGGTTCTCCGTGTTCAACGCCGCGGGCAGCGTGGACGTCGTCGTCGACCTGCTCGGCTGGTACGACGACGGCTCGGCGGGGGCGCCGAGCGGGCTGCGCTACCACCCGCTCCAGCCGGTCCGGGTGGCCGACAGCCGGGTGATGACCGGCGCCTTGTCGGCGGGGCGCACCTTCAACCCCCCGGTCGCCGGCGTGGCCGGTGTGCCTGGCGAGGCGAAGGCGGTCGCCGTGAACGTGACCGTCACCGAGGCCACGGCGCCGAGCTTCCTCACCGTGTACCCCTCGGGCGTCGCCCGCCCCCACGCCTCCAACCAGAACCTCGAGCCCGGCATGACCAGGGCGAACCTGGCCGTGGTGGGCCTGGGCGAGGGCGGGCGCCTCACGGCCTACAACGCCGAGGGCAGCACGCAGGTGATCTACGACGTCACCGGCTGGTTCGGCTGACGCTGCCTTCCCGCTCGGGCCAGCTCGCTACGCGCGGTGCTTCCCGCTCTCGGCCGCTCGGGCCAGCTCGCTACGCGCGGTGCTTCCCGCTCTCGGCCGCTCGGGCCAGCTCGCTACGCGCGGTGCTTCCCGCTCGGGCCAGCTCGCTACGCTCGCGGGTCATGGCCATCGAACGTCGAGCGCTGACCGAGGACGAGCTGGCCGCGGCCCTGCGGGAGCTGCCGGCCTGGGAGGTGCAGGACGGCAAGCTCCACCGTGAGCTGGGCTTCGCCGACTTCAGCGAGGCGTGGGGTTTCATGAGCCGGGCCGCGCTCGTGGCCGAGAAACTGGACCACCACCCCGACTGGTCCAACGTGTGGGCCACGGTCGTCATCGACCTGTCGACCCACGACCTCGGCGGGATCGGCACCCTCGACGTCGAGTTCGCCCACCGGGTCGACGCCCTCGCCGGCTGACGGCTGACGACGCCGGCTGAAGGGCTCAGGTCCGCTCCGTCGCGTCCTCGCTCCCGAGCGCTTCGACCAGGGTGTTCCACGCCAGCGTGGCGCACTTGATGCGCGAGGGGAACTTCATCACGCCCTTCAGCGCCGCCAGCTCGCCGAGCTGCTTCAGCGCGGCTTCGTCGTCGCGGCCGTGGTCGTGCCCGTCCGGGGAGCCGTCGCCGTCGTCCCCAGACTCGTCGCGGATCCCCAGCTGTGCCTTGAAGCTGGTGGTGAGCTCGGCGACCTCGTCGAGGCTGAGGCCCCGCACCGCCTGGCTCATCATCGACGCCGAGGACTGGCTGATCGAGCAGCCCTGGCCCGTCGTGCGGATGTCGGCGATGCGGTCGTCGTCGACGAGGACGCTGACGACCACCTCGTCGCCGCAGAGGGGGTTGAACCCCTTGGTCTGGCGGGCGGGGGGCTCGAGCTCGCCGCGCTGGCGGGGGTTCTTGTAGTGGTCGAGGATGATCTCGCGGTAGAGGTCCTCAAGGCCGGACATGTGCACCTCGCAGATCTTGCACGTCAGCCGAAGAGGTCCTCGACGCCGGCGAGGGCGTCGACGAGGGCGTCGATGTCGGCTTCGTCGTTGTACAGGTACCACGACGCCCGGGTCACGGCGCCGGTCGGGACCTCGAGCGCCCGCACGAGGGGCTTGGCGCAGTGGTGGCCCGCCCGCACGCACACGCCCGCCTCGTCGAGCACCTGGGAGACGTCGTGGGGGTGGGCGTCGCCGAAGCTGAAGGACGCCATGCCGCCCCGCCGCTCGGCCGACGGGGGCCCGTAGATGGTGATGCGCTCGCCGTAGCGGTCCCGCAGCGCGGCCAGGGCGTAGGCGGTGAGGGAGCGCTCGTGGGCGGCCACGTTCTCCATGCCCACGCCCTCCAGGTAGTCCACGGCGGCGCCGAAGCCGACGGTCTCGGCGATGGCGGGGGTGCCGGCCTCGAACTTGTTGGGCAGTTCGGCGGGGAGGAACCCCTCGGTGGTGACGTCGAGGATCATCGTCCCCCCACCGAGGAAGGGCGGCATGGCCTCGAGCAGCTCCTGGCGGGCCCAGAGGGCGCCGATACCCGTCGGGCCGCACATCTTGTGAGCGGAGAAGGCGACGAAGTCGGCGTCCCAGCGCCGGACGTCGGTGGCGTGGTGGGGCACGTACTGGCACGCGTCGACCACCACGAGCGCACCGACCCGATGGGCGGCCCCGACGATGTCGGCCACGGGGGGGATGGTGCCGAGCACGTTCGACTGGGCGGAGACGCCGACCAGCTTCACCCCCTCGAGCAGGCGGTCGAGGTCGGTCAGGTCGAGCTCGCCGTCGGCGGTGAGGGGGATCCAACGCAGCTCGATGCCCTCCTCGGCGGCGAGCTGGTGCCAGGGCACGATGTTGGCGTGGTGCTCGAGCAGGCTGAGCAGCACGACGTCGCCGGCCTGGAGGAAGTTGCGCCCATAGCTGTGCGCCACCAGGTTCACCGCCTCGGTGGCGTTGCGGGTGAAGATCAGCTCGCGGTCCCGGCCGGCGCCGATGAAGCGGCGGACCTTGGCCCGGGCCTGCTCCATGGCCTCGGTGGCCTCTTCGGCGAGCCGGTAGGCGCCGCGGTGCACGTTGGCGTTGGCCGTCTCGTAGTACGCGGTCATGGCCTCGAGCACGACCCTGGGCTTCTGCGAGGTCGCTGCCGAGTCGAGGTAGACGAGGGGCCGGTCTCCACCGTCGGAGAGCAACGGGAAGTCGGCCCGGATGAGGCGGGCATCGAGGGTGTCGGTGGAGGTCAACGCCATGATTCGTAGCCCTCGTCTTCGACCCCACGGGCCAGCTCGGGGCCGCCGGAGCGGACGATGCGCCCGTCGACGAGCAGGTGGACGACGTCTGGTGCGAGGTGGTCGAGCAGGCGATGGTAGTGCGTGATGACCAGCACGCCGAGCGAGGGGTTCTCGCGCCGCACCTCCTGCACGCCCCGGGCGACGACGCGCAGGGCGTCGATGTCGAGGCCCGAGTCGGTCTCGTCGAGGATGGCCACCTCGGGCTGCAGCATGGCCATCTGCAGGATCTCGTTGCGCTTCTTCTCCCCACCGGAGAATCCCTCGTTGAGGTACCGGTCGGCGAAGGCCGGGTCCATCTCGAGCCGGGCCATCCACTCCATGAGGGCGAGGCGGACCTCGAGGACCGAGAGGTCGAGCCCCTTGCGGGAGGACATGGCCTGGCGGAGGAAGTTCGTGACCGACACGCCGGGGATGGACTGGGGGTACTGGAAGGCGAGGAAGACCCCGGCCTTGGCCCGCACGTCCGGGTCCCAGGACGTGATGTCGTCGCCCTTGAAGCGGACGGCGCCGCTCGTGACCTCGTACTCGGGGCTGCCGAGCAGCACCTGGGCGAGGGTCGACTTGCCCGACCCGTTCGGCCCCATCAGGGCGTGGATCTCGCCAGGGCGGACGGCCAGGGAAACGCCACGGAGGATCGGCGCACCGCCTTCGGCGGTCACCACGTGGAGGTCTTCGACCTCGAAGAGCGCATCGCGCATGAGTTGAGTCTATTTCCCCTACGGCGGTAGTGGAAATACCCGGTGCCTCACGCCACCTTGGGCAGCACCTCGTCGGTGAGCAGCTCGAAGCTCTGGTGGCTGAGCGGCGCGGCGAGCAGGTAGTCGAGCGGCATGGTCTCGGCCAGCTCACCGAGCTGGTCGACCACCGAGGTGGGCGTGCCCCAGACGATCACGTCGTCCACGTAGCGCTGCACGGGGTCGGCCTGCGCCCCGGGGCGCCCGGCCTCGGTCACGTCCCCCCGCACCACGGCGCGCTTCGCCGGGTTGGCGTACGACCCGATCATCCACGACGCCCCCCGACGGGCGACCTCTTCGGCCTCGGCCGTCGTCGGGGCCACGGCCACGAGCCGGGCCATGGGGATGTCCCGGCCTGCGCTCGAGAACCCTGCAGCTTCGAGGGTCGACTGCCACAGCGCCCGCTTGCGGGCGATCTCGCTGTGGGAGGCGTGGGGGTCCATCAGGATCGAGTGGCCCTGGGACGCCGACCACTCCACGGCCTCGGGTGAGGACGCCGCCAGCCAGGTCGGCGGGTGCGGCTGCTGCACGGGCTTGGGCAGGACCTCCACCCCCTCGAAGCGGTGGAAGCGCCCCTCGAAGGAGAGCCGCTCGTGGCGCCACGCGTCCAGCACCACGGCGACGTTCTCCCGGAAGAGGGGGTAGCTCTCGTCGTCGGCAACGTCGAAGGCGGCGTACTCGGTGCGGTCGAAGCCGCGGCCTGCCCCCCAGTTGACCCGCCCGCCCGAGAGCACGTCGAGCATCGCCACCTCCTCGGCGATGCGGAGCGGGTGGTGGAACGCCGCCAGGGTCACGGCCGTGCCTACCCGGAGCTGGGTGGTGCGGGCGGCCACGTGCATGCCCATGAGGTGCACCGACGGGCAGACCGAGTAGGTGGAGAAGTGGTGCTCGGCCAGCCAGACGGCGTCGTAACCGGTGCGGTCCATGACGTCGATCCGGGCGAGCGCGCGCTCGTAGACGACGGGCAGCGGTACCCGGCGCTCCGGCCAACTGAAGAACTGCAGCACCCCGACCTTCACGACGCCCCCTCTCCTGCACCGGCGTCAGCGGGACGCGTGCAGGTCCTCCTTCCAGGTGCGGAAGCGCTCGTGCGCCTCCCCCGAGGGCCCCTCGCCCTCGCCGCGCCCGTCCACGTGCTGGCGGAACGTGAAGCGCCGGTCTGCGTCCCCGATGTCCACCGCCATCCACCGGGTGTCCGTGCGGCTCGTGCCCGGCCCCGCCCGCCAGATGAAGAACGGCCCGAGCTGGCGCAGGTACAGCACGGTGGGCACGCCGATGTCGTCGCCCAGGGCGAGCAGCTCGAGCGGTGCCTCGACCCACGCCTCGGCGGGGATGTTGCGGTCGGGCGGCGGGGTGACGGGCAGCTCATGGGTGTGGACCGGCGTCAGGTCGAGCGGTCGTTGTGATCGCGGGGTCGCCAACGCCTCACCAGCCCCGGTCGGCCCACTCCTGGAGGTGCGGGGACTCCTTGCCGATCGTCGTGTCCACGCCGTGGCCGGGCATCACGATGGTCTGGGCGCCGAGCGGCGAGAACAGTCGGTCCTCGATGGAGCGGATGATCGTGGCGAAGTCGCTGCCCGGGAACCGGGTGGCCCCGGGGCCGCCGGGGAAGAGCGTGTCCCCCGAGAACAGCACGGGCGACCCCTCGAGCTGGAAGCACATCGAACCCGCCGTGTGGCCCGGGGTGTGGATGGTGTGGAGCCGCAACCGGCCCACGTCGATCGCCGTCTGGTCCTCGAGCACGAAGTCGTAGGAGGGCAGCATCTCGGCGTCCTCGCGGGTCACCCCGACCTCGATGCCCGCCTCGCGCACGGCAGGGATGGCCTGGATGTGGTCCCAGTGGCCGTGGGTCTCGAGCACCTTGCCCACGTTCAGCTCCTGGCACAGCTCGAGGAGCAGCTCGTGCTCGTTGGCCGCGTCGAGGAGCACCGCCTCACCGGTCTGCTTGCAGCGCAGCACGAAGACGTTGTTGTCGTAGGGCCCGACCACGACCTTGTGGATGAGGGCCTGGTTGTCCTCGTAGTGCAGGTAGCGCGGAGCGGCCATGGCGCAAAAGCTAGCCCAGCCGGGGGCTGATGACCTGCCGCTCAATCGGCCATGAGGGGGGTGATGACCTCGAAGCCGAGGCCGGCGGCAGCGGGGATCTGGCGCCGGTCGAACGTGCAGTAGCGCAGGGGCCGGGGGAGCCGGTCGGCGGCGGCGAGGTGGACGGCGTCGATGGTGCGCGTGCCGTAGGTGGCGGCGATCTCGGTGGCCCGGGCCAGGCAGCGGCCGTCGACTGGCACCACCCACAGCGCCTCGAAGTCCTCCCGTGCGGCTCGCCACAGCGCCTCCTGCTCGGCGGGGTGGAGGGCGAGCCGGTGCAGCAGGACGAGCGTCTCGGTCGGGGCGAGCGCCGAGGCGCACCAGTCCCCGTCGTCGGCCATGGTCCCGAGCACCAGGTCGCGGCCGGGCGCGTGCACGTAGCGGCGGACCAGGGCCGAGGTGTCGAGGACGAGCGTCATCGCCGGCCGCGTCAGCGGCCGCGCAGGTCGTCGAGCAGGCGGTCGACGCGCACGTCGACGGGAACCGCGCCGGCTGTCGGCACCGCCGCCGCCCGTCCCCGCCTCGGCGGCGGCGTCACCAGGCCCACGGCGGCCAGGTCGTCGAGCGTGGGGCCGCCGCGGGGCTCGAGCGGGCCGAGCTGGGCGGTGGGCACCCCGTCCACGGTGATGACGACCCGCTCGCCTGCCGCGGCCCGCCTGACCATCGCCGCCACCTGGTTGCGCAGCTCACGGATCCCGACTCGCTCCACGAAGGGGTACCGTAGCACGTGTGTACACACGAGGATTCGACGGGCCGGCGGGCGGGTGCCTAGCGTCCCACCCATGAACTTCGCCTTCACCGAGGAGCAGGAAGAGCTCCGCAAGGTCGTCCGACAGTTCCTCGAGACCAAGTCGCCCGAGGCCGAGGTCCGGCGGCTCATGGACACCACCGAGGGCTACGACCCCGCCGTCTGGTCCCAGATGGGCGACCAGCTCGGCCTCCAGGGGCTGATCATCCCCGAGGAGTTCGGCGGCTCGGGCTACAGCTACGTCGAGCTGATCGTCGTGCTCGAGGAGATGGGCCGGGCCCTGCTCTGCGCCCCCTTCTTCTCCACGGTGGTGCTGGCCACCAACACGCTGCTGCACGCGGCCAGCCCCGCGGCCCAGAAGGACCTCCTGGCCGGCATCGCCTCGGGGGCCACGAAGGCCACCGTCGCCTTCACCGAGGAGAACGGCCGCTGGGACGAGTCGGGCGTCGAGCTCAGCGCGGACGGCGGCAAGCTCACCGGCACGAAGTCCTTCGTGATCGACGGCCACATCGCTGACGTCATCCTGGTGCTGGCGCGCAAGTCCGGCGGCGGCCTCGGCCTCTTCGCCGTGGAGGGGGGCGCGGCGGGGCTCACCCGTACGGCGCTGTCGACCATGGACCAGACCCGCAAGCAGGCCAAGCTCGAGTTCGCCGGCGTCGAGGGCCGGGAGATCGGCAAGGACGGCTTCGGCTGGGCCGACTGGTCCCAGGTGCTCGACCTCGCCGCCGTCGGCCTCGCCGCCGAGCAGGTGGGCGGTGCCCAGATGTGCCTCGACATGTCTGTCGAGTACGCCAAGGTGCGCGTCCAGTTCGGCCGCCCCATCGGCTCGTTCCAGGCCATCAAGCACAAGTGCGCCGACATGCTGCTCGAGGTCGAATCGGCCAAGTCGGCCGCCTACTACGCCGGCTGGTGCGCCGCCGAGCTGAACGACGAGCTCCCGGCCGTCGCCTCCCTGGCCAAGGCCTACTGCTCCGAGGCGTACTTCCACTCGGCAGCGGAGAACATCCAGATCCACGGGGGCATCGGCTTCACCTGGGAGCACCCCGCCCACCTGTACTTCAAGCGGGCCAAGTCCTCCGAGCTGCTCTTCGGTGACCCGACCTACCACCGGGAGCTGCTCGCCCAGCGCATCGGCCTCTGAGCCTCGGTCGCGGACCGGTCGAGCGGGCCTGACGGGCGCATTGCCCCACTGGCGGCCGGCGGGCCACGCTTGACCCGTGCTGATCCTCGCCGCCGTCGTCGCCGTGGTCCTGGTGGTGGTCATAGCGCTCGTGGCCGTCGGGGGGGTGGTGGCACGCCTGCGCACCGAGCCGCCCCGCCAGGTCTTCGAGCACGACGAGGCGCTCGAGTTCGTCGCCCAGGCCCTGCCCGACTCGACCACGGCCCAGCTGGGCTACGAGGACGTGCAGCGCATCCTGCGCTTCCACCTCGACTACCTGTACAGCAAGGGGGTGGCCCGCAGCGGTGGCGACCTCCAGCTCGGGCCAGGGGTGCGCGTGGTCGACCCCCAGGAGGCCCAGGCCTATGTCTTGCGCCGGGCCGCGCTGGTGGACTTCTACCCCAACCGCACCCACGTCGTGGAGGTCATCGCCTCCCAGCTGGCGTACTTCGAGGCCATCGGCGCCGTGTCCGAGGTCGAGGGCCCCGACCTCGAGGAGCTCGAGGCCGAGCAGCACCAGCACGACCGAGCCGAGCCCCAGCCCCCGCCGGTCGACGGGAACGGCGGGCCCGCCTGACGCGCCCCCTGGGGGCGACCAGTGGGTCTGCGAGTTCGATGGGGCCGGGTGGAGAGCCGGTCGAGGCGGGGTGGGTGCTCGGGCCCCCGGTCGTGGGCATTGCTCCGGTGATGAAACGACCCGTGATGCCCCCGCCCTCGTCACGAGGCGGCCGTAGGTGGCTCGGGCGGGCCGGCCCCCGGGCGAGCCGGGCCGCGCTCGGGGGACACCACCCGGCCAGTGCGCCCGCCGGTGATTTTCGTCACCGGAGCAACGGCCATGGACAGCGCGAGCTCCCGTGTCTCGTGCGAGGCGGCGGGCCGTCGAGGCAGAGACACCCGCAACGTGCGCGGCTGTAGTTCCAGGCAGGACAGCTAGTTGGCGCTGGTGGCCGTGGCCGTCACCGCGTTCTCGAGCGGGTCGGTGGCGTATACCCGGACCGTGACCGGCTGGTTGGGCTCTGCCGGGCAGGTGTAGGACCACGAGCCGCCGGGCTCGAGCACATCGCCGTTGATGGCGCCGTCCCGGGTGGGGGGCTGGGCGCAGCCGACGGGGGACAGGGCGAGGTTCGTCAGGTCGGCGTCGCCCGCGTTCGTCACCACGATCGAGCGCATGCCCGGGTTGTCGACGACCGGCTGCACGTTCACCCCGAGGTTGGGGGTGATGATCGTGATGCGGGTCGAGACGGAGTCGCCGATGGGCCGCCCGTCGTCGGTGAAGGCGTCGACCCGGGAGTCGCCACGGGACATCTCCTCGCTCATCTGCGCCACCGAGCAGGCGTAGGTCCAGCTCTCGAGGGGGTCGAGGCGGCTGTTGCCGTTGGCGTCACCGCCCGTGTAGGTGACCTCGGGGCACGCCGTGTCGCTGACCCGCAGCTGGTTGAAGGAGCCGGTGGGGCCGGCGTTGGCCACCTGGTAGGTGAAGTCGACCTTCTGGCCCGGGTAGGCGAAGGGCGCTCTGGGAACGAGCTTGAGGATCGAGAGGGGCTGGTCGTCGGGGATGTCGCTGGCTTCCTCCCACTCGACGCGGTCCTCGAGGCCCTCGCTGCGGAACCAGGTCAGCACAAGGCGGCTGCACACGTCGACGTTCTCGCCCTGGCAGCCCTGGTCCTCCTTGGTGAAGCGCCGCTCGGCCTCGGGCTTCACCCCCGCTTGGGCGTTGATGCGGATGACCTCGCCGGGGTTGACGAAGCCGAGGTCGCAGGCGAAGCCGCCCTCCTCGGTGGTACTGCACGTCGTCGGGGCGCCCTCCTGGTCGACCGGCTCGACGGCCGCCAGGCTGATCTGCTCGTCGATGAAGGCGTCGAGGCGGGCGGCGGGGGCGATGGCCTCGGCCGACGTGTTCGTCACCGTCATCACGTAGTCGACGCGCTCGGTGCGGCTCACACCGTCGGGCGGCGTGTCGTTCACGTCGAAGGTGAGCACCGGCTCCTCGGCACGGTCGAAGAAGTTGATCCGGTAGGACACCGTGTCCCGCACGAGCTTGACCCGGCGGCCCTGGTCGGCCTCGGCGCTGAGGAGGCGCGACTCGAGGGTCGGGCTGGTCTCGGGAATGCCTCGCGGCGCCGCCACCCACATCTCGACGACGACGCGGTCACCGGGGTCGAGGGCCTGGACGGCGAGGCGGGCCCGGATGGACTCCTGCGTGGGGGGCAGGTCCTGGGAGCGGGCGACGGCGGGGCTGGACGAGTCGGCCTCGCGGTTGGAGGGGTCGCTCGAGTCGACGAAGGCGCAGAGCACCTTGCGATCGGGGTCGAAGCCCATCTCCCGGGCGGTGGCGCGGGGCAGGGCCACCTCGAGGTCGAGGGCGCCGTTGTCAGGCGCGTTCCCGGCGACGGTGATGGCGTACTGGAAGGCGACCACCTGGCCCGGGGCGAAGATGGCGTCGAGCGTCTCGTCCGTCGGGGCGAAGCTCGTGCCCGGGAGCGGCCCGTCGGTGGACCCGGCTGCGAGGCGGCCCTCCGTCGGGCACTGCACCCGGTCGGGGAGCAGCCGGTTCTCCCGTGTCGGCTCTGACACCGAGAAGTCGACCTCGTAGGTCGCGGACTCCTCGCCGCCGAAGATCGTCAGCGCGCCGACGAGGCCGGCGGCGAGCACGACGAGGGCGATGCCGCCCACGACCACGGAGATGGGGACGGTGATGCGTTTTCCGGTGGCGCCCAAGGTTCTCGCTGGCTCACAGTGTGGGGAGGAGATCGCCCTCGCGGCGCCGTAGCGGCCGGGGGCGTAGAGGCCCGACCAGCAGGTGAGCCGGGCTCCAGGACGACGTCACGCTATCGCCGGTGAGCACGGCCGGGGCGCCCGGGCCCCGAGATTTTGGTACGCGCCGGGCACGGAACGCGCGCCCGGCGCGACGTGCCGCGCCGGGCGCGCCCCGCCGCTCGGCGGCCTCCTCGGCAGGCTCGGCGCGCGGGTGCTGACGCAGCGAAAACGATCGCACATCGGCCGGCGCCTGTGCTTTGATGGGCGGTACCGACGAAAGGAGGTGGTCCAGCTGAACGGTAAACGCATTGGGACCTCGGAGGTCGCTGGCCGCTAGACGGCCGCTGGACCACCTGGCGAATCCCAGCCAGCAACCGCGCATCGGTGTTCGGGTTTGGTCCCACCCGGCGTTACTACGACACTGGTTGCGTCTTTCCAGCAAAGAACTGAGACGAGGGGAGGCTCCGGCCTCCCCTCGTCACGCGCTCGGGCGTCGACGGCCGGGAGCCTGCCCGGCACTGTGATCGCGGCCCCCGGCCGTGCTACACATCCGGCCGATGGAACGTCCCACGCGCTTCGAGCACCATCGCTACGTCGGGGACAAGCGGAACCAGGTCGTCTACGACGTCGACGCGCTCGGCGAGGCCGACGAGGCCGTCCTCGAGGAGCTGCTCGCCTCGGAGAAGTACCTCTGCTTCGCGCCCGACACCCTCGCCGAGGCCCGCAACCGCGGGTACCGGTTGTGGGCGCGGCAGCGCCGGCACGCCCGCTGAGGTGAGAGAGCTGTGGTTCCAGGCCGGTGGGATCCGCCTGGCTGGCCACCTCGCCCGGCCCGCGGGTGCCAGCCAGTCGCGGCCCGGCGTGGTCATCTGCCACGGCTTTCCCCAGGCGGCGGGCGGTGCCGCCTACGTCGGCCGCACGTTCCCCGCCCTGGCCCAGCGCATCGCCGACGCGCTCGGCTGGGTGGTGCTCAGCTTCACCTTCCGGGGGTGTGGGGCCTCTGAGGGCGACTTCTCCCTCGCTGGCTGGCTGGAGGACGTCGCGGCGGCGACCAGCGAGCTGCGCCGCCAGGAGGACGTGGTCGGCACGTGGCTGGTCGGCTTCGGCACGGGCGGCGCCATCGCGGTGTGCGCCGCCGCCCAGGACCCCGCCGTGCTCGGGGTGGTGACCATGGCCGCGCCGGCCGACTTCGACGACTGGGCCAACCACCCGCGACGGCTGCGCGAGTTCTCCCGGGAGGTCGGGGCAATCCGGAGCTCGGGCTTCCCGATGCGCTTCGAGGCCTGGGCGGCCGAGCTGCGGGTCGCCCGCGCCGTGACCTGTGCCGAGACGCTGGTACCGCGGCCGTTCATGGTCGTACACGGCTCGGACGACCAGAGCGTGCCGGTCATCGACGCCCGCGTCCTCGCCGACGCCCACGGCGAGGCCGAGCTGCGCATAGTGAGCGGGGCCAGCCACGACCTGCACCTCGACCCGAGGGCCATCGCCGTGCTCGTCGGCTGGCTCGACCGCCAGTGGAGCCGGCACCAGTCAGCCCGCCCCAGCTGAGCGCCGCCTCGGCGGCCCGTCAGACCGGGTCGACCTTGGCGAGGCCCCGCGAGCGCATGGCCCGCTTCCAGGCCTTCACCCGCTCGAAGTCCGCCCGCGACCCCACGTCGGCGGCCGAGCGGGGCTGGTCATCGGAGAAGGGCGCGCTGGCGGCCTCCCAGCCGCTCGGGCGCACGGCGAACCGCTTGGCCAGCAGGGCCACGAAGATCCGGGCCTTCTCGTCCCCGAAGCCGGGCAGGGCGAGCAGGCGCCTCCGCAGCTCTTCGCCGTCGCCCACGTCGGCCCACACGGCGTCGGCCCGGCCGCCGTGGTCCTCGACGAGGGCGCGGGCCAGCGCCCCGATGCGCCCGGCCATGGCCGCGGGGTACCGGTGCACCGCGGGCCGGGCGCAGCACGCCGCGACCAGTTCGTCTTCGGCCATGGCGGCCACGCCGGCGGGGCTGAACCGCTCGCCGAGGCGGTCGGCCAGCTTGGCCGGCGCGGCGAAGGCAACCTCGATGGGGACCTGCTGGTCCAACAGCATGCCGACGACCAGGGCGAAGGGGTCATCATTGAGGAGCCCGTCCGCCGCCGGGTCCCCGGTGATGGGGAACCGGGAGGGCGAGCCGGGCACCGGGGCCTCGGGCACCGTGGCCTTCAGCCCAGGCCGCCGCTGCCCGTGGGCACGTCCATCTCGGCGTTGGCCCGCTCGGGCAGCCCGAGGGCGTGGGCGTAGAGGTCGGTGAGGGCGGCGACGGCACGGTCCTCGTCGTAGCCCGGTTCACCGATCACGAACCACAGCAGCGCGCAGCGGTCGACCATGGCGCCGAGGGCGTGGGCGGCGTAGCTCGTGTCGACCTCGGGGCGCACGACGCCGTCGGCCTTCCAGGCGTCGAAGCGCTTGGCGGCCCGGATGACCCAGTAGCGGCGGGCCTCGAGGCGGATCTCCCGCAGGTCGGGGTCGACGAGCGCCACCTGCTCGAGCACGCCCATCAGCCTGGCGTTGCGGGCGTAGGCCCGCAGGTAGCCGCGGTTGCCCTGCTCGATTCCGGAGAAGGGGTCGTCGCCCCGACGAGGCGTGGTGCGGGCCTCGGCCTGGAAGTCGGCCACGACGGCCTGGACGACCTCGCGGAACAGGTCCCGCTTGGAGTCGAAGTAGGTGTAGAAGGTGCCGTGGGCGACGTCGGCGGCGGCGGTGATGTCCCCGATCGTGGCGTCGTGGTAGCCCCGGTCGGCGAACACGTCCCTCGCCGCCTCGACCAGGGCCGCCCTGGTGCGCCGCCCCCGTTCGGTGACCGGTGACGGCGACGCCGCCCGGTGCGCCGTGGCCCGTGTCGCGTCGGCCGGCGATCCTCGTGCGCCCGCGCTGCCCATCGCCCCGAAGGTAGTACGTCGGCATCGGTCCCTGGCCTATCGTCGGCCGGTGGCCCCCACGACCGTCACCGCTGGCCGAACCGTCGTGTACAGCGACGGCGCCTGCAGCGGGAACCCCGGCCCCGGCGGGCGGGCCTGGGTGTCGCCCGAGGGCCCCTTCGCCTCCGGGCCGGCGGCGGCGACCAACCAGCGCATGGAGATCAGCGCGGTGCCGGGCGCTGGGGCGGTGCCGTGACGGGCGCGGGCCGCGGCGGCGAGGTGGGGGCCGCCGAGCGCGTGGCCGCCGCCCTCGACGCCCTGGGGGCGTCGGCTGCCGGGTCGCCCCCGGCGGCCGAGCTGGCGGTGCTGGTCGAGCGGGTCGAGGACGGGCTCGCCGGGTTCGGGCGGGGCGCTGGGCCCGTTCCCGCCGACGACCCGGCCGCCCCACTCACCGAGCCGGATCCTGCGCGGTACGTGGCCGATGGCACCTCGCTCGTCGACTCGCTCGTCGACAGGCAGCGAATCGACGTCGAATCGGCGGGCCCTGGGGCGCCAGGCGGCGGCGGCGGCTCGGTCGAGAGGCCAGGGCCGGGATCGGGCTCGGCGTGGGCCTGGCGCGTCGCCGAGCCGGGGCCCCTCGGCGAGCGGCCGACGGGCCCCCGTGGGGGCGATGGCCCGCTCGCCGGTTGGCGTCTGGCGGTGAAGGACCTCATCGCCGTGGCCGGCCAGCCGCTCCGGGCCGGCTCCGCGGCCCGGTCCGACGCTCGCCCCGAGCTCGCCGACGCCCCGGTGGTGGCCCAGCTCCGAGCAGCCGGCTCCCGCCTGGTCGGGGCCACCCGCCTCCACGAGTTCGCCTTCGGCACCACGGGGTTGAACGCCCTGGGCACCCCCGACAACCCTGCCGCGCCGGGCCGAGCCCC
>WHTX01000408.1 GCA_009377505.1 Acidimicrobiia bacterium | reverse complement strand
CCAACCCCGCCTTCGACTGGTCCCACGCCGACTACCCGCCCCTGGCCCCGGCCACCGTGGCCTCGGCCTGGTCGGCGGTCGAGGGCGGCGACCTGTGGTTCGCCCAAGCGGTCACCAGCGTGCAGACCTGGTTGGCCTGCTTGCTCGCCGGGCTGTTGCTCGTCGGGGCTCTCCGCCGGGGACGGGCCCTCGGCGCGCTCGCGGCGGCGGCGTTCGTGGTCGGCTGCTTCGGCTTCGCCGAGGGCCTCGGGGCGCGCGGCTACGTCGACCTGCTGTGGGCCGCCACGGCCACCGCCGGGGCGGTGGCCGCGCTGAACTTGTCCCCGGGCCGGCGCACGGCCGCCGTCGCCGCGGCCTGCTTCTGTGCCGCCGCCCTCACCAAGGGGGACGGCATGGTGACCGTCGCCGGTGTCCTCGTGCCCCTCGCCGCGCTGCGCTGGCTGCTGGCCTGCCGCCGTCAGGCGGTGCCGTGGGTGGGCTGGGCGGCGGGCGCAGCCCTGGTCGGCCTGTCCTGGCCCCTGTTCGTCAGCCGCTACACATCGCTGCCCAACGACTCCATCACCGCCGAGTCCGTCCGCGCCTACCTGGGCGGCGACCCCGACGCCGTCGCCCGCACCAGGCCCGCGGCCGAGGCACTGTGGGCCATGTCCCGGGGCACCGCGCTGGCCACTGCCGCCGTGGTCGCCCTGGGCGCGCTGGCTGCGCTCGCCGCCCGGCGGGCGCGCCGGTCCGAGCCCGAGCCGGGCTGGCTGGTGCTCGCCGCCGCCGGATCGTTCGCCGTCATGTGCTTCGTGTTCGCCGCCGGGACGCACGACCTGGCCGAGTGGCTGGCGACCGCGGGCCAGCGGGCCATGACGATCGTCGCTGCCTGCTGCTCGCCGAGGTCCTGGTGTGGGCGGTGGTGGCCCTCGACCTGCTGGGCCGGCCCCGGTCCCCCGGCACGCCCGCGTCGGCACGCCCGCCCGGCCCGGGCTCAACGGCGGGGACGACGGGCGACTCCGCGCCCGACGTCGGGGCCGCCCCCGGCCGCCCGAGCGAGGTGCCGGCCGTGCCCGGCGTGGGTCAGAGGAGCGTGTAGGCGGGGTTGTAGAAGACCGTGCGGCCGCGTTCGTGCTGGGCGACGCCCTCGACCACGAGACGCCGGCCCGGGTTCAGCCCGCCGAGGCCCTTGCGGCCGAAGAACACGGCAACCGCCCGCCCGTAGCCGTCGTCGATGGCCACCTCGAGGGAGGGGGCGCCCGCCCGGGGCACGATGCGGACCGAGACGACCTCGCCGCTCACCTTGGCTCGCGAGCGCGGCCCGACTGCGGCGACCGGCGTCGCGCCGAGCGCGTCGCACTCCCGGCGCCGACGGTCCCGGTCGAGCTCCTCGACGGAGGCCGTCATCCGCTTCAGGATGTCCCGAACGCCCACGCCGCGACGCTACCCCGGCTCGTGCGCTCAGCGGGAGGGCGTGAAACGGCAGGGCAGGTGCTTGACGCCGTGGATGAACGCCGAGAGCAGCATCTCGGGCTCACCGGTCATCTCGAGGTCGCCGAGACGGCCGAAGATCTCGCGGAACATGACCGTGATCTCCCGCCGGGCCAGGTGGGCGCCCAGGCAGAAGTGGGGGCCCGGCCCACCGAAGCCGACATGGGGGTTGGGGCTGCGCCGCACGTCGAAGCGGTAGGGGTCGGCGAACACGGCCTCGTCCCGGTTCGCCGACCAGTAGAAGAGCTGCACCTTCTCGCCGGCGCCGATCTGGGCCCCGGCCAGGGTGACCGGCTGGGCGGTGGTGCGGCGCATGTAGGTGACGGGCGAGGCCCAGCGCACGATCTCGTCCACCGCGGTGGGCGCGATCCCGTCGAAGTCGGCCGCCCAGATCGCCCGCTGGTCGGGGTTGGCGCACAGCCCCATCATCCCGTGGCTGATGGCGTTGCGCGTCGTCTCGTTGCCCGCCACGACGAGGAGCACGAAGAAGCTGGCCAACTCGGCGTGGGTGAGCCGTTCGCCGTCGACCTCGGCGTTGATGAGCGCGGTGGTGAGGTCGTCGCCCGTGCCCCCCTCCTTCGAGCGGGCCACCTCGTCCATGAGGGCGGCCAGGTTGCCCCCGGCCGTCAGCAGCGCGGTGACGATGTCGGTCCCCTCGGGCGTGTACTCGGGGTCGCCGGCGCCGAGGACGACGTTCGTCTGGTCGAAGACGTAGCCGTGCTGGCTGGCGGGGACGTCCATCAGGTCACAGATGATCCGCAGGGGAAGGGCGGCGGCGACGTCGGTGACGAAGTCGCACTCGCCCCGCTCGGCCACGTCGTCGACGATCTCCGCGGCGATGCGCCGCACCGCGTCCTCGAGCCGCTTCATGGTCCGGGGCGTGAAGCCGGCCGAGACCAGCTGGCGGAGCCGGGCGTGGCGGGGGTCGTCCATGGCGATCATCGAGCCGAAGAACTCGTTGAACTCGGGAGGGGCGTCGATGGTGGTGATGCCGCCCGCCGAGGAGAACAGCTCGGGGTGCTTGGAGACGTGGAGGATGTCCTCGTGGCGCGTCACCGCGTAGAGCCCCTCGGTGTCGACGAGCGACATGTTCACGAAGGGGTGGTAGGAGACGGGGTCTTCGGCCCGCAGGAGGGCGAAGGCCGCTTCCTTCTCGGCGTCCGGGCGGCTCCAGAAGCCCTGGATGTCGCTGAGGTTGATCTCGGGCCGGGTGATCGTCGGGAGGACGGTCATAGTCGTGCAACCTACAGGGGTGCCGGGGCCGGGCGCCCTGGCCCGGCGAGGCGGGAACGGGGGCCTGGCACGCGCCTACGATCCGCGGGATGGAGCACACGGAGGGGATCGACGGGATCGACGTCGAGGCGGTCACCCGCTGGCTGGGCGAGCGGCTCGAGTGGCTGGCGCCACCGCTGGCCTTCACCAAGCTGACCGGCGGGCACTCCAACTTCACCTACCGGGTGGACGACGAGGGCGGGCGGGCCTTCGTCGTGCGCCGGCCCCCGCTCGGCGAACTGCTCCCCATGGCGCACGACATGGGCCGCGAGTTCACCCTCATCTCCGGGCTGTGGCCGACGCCGGTGCCCGTCCCCGAGCCGCTCGCCTTCTGCGAGGACCCTGAGGTCACGGGCGCGCCGTTCTTCGCCATGGGCTTCGTCGACGGCGGCCCGATCTACACGGAGGAGGACGTCGTCGCCCGCATCGACGGCGTGGCCGACCGGGCCAAGACTGGGCCGAGCTTCATCGACACCCTGGCCGCGCTGCACGCCGTCGACCCCGACGAGGTGGGACTGGGCAAGCTCGGCAAGCGCGACTCCTACGTCGGGCGCCAGCTGAACCGCTGGTACGCCTCGTGGAACGCCTCGAAGAACCGGGACCTGCCCGACGTGGACCGGCTCCATGACTTCCTCGCCGAGCGCCTGCCCGAACAGGCCGAGACCCGCGTCGTGCACGGAGACTACGGGCTGCACAACTGCGTGGTGGGCCGCGATGGCACCGTGCTCGCCGTCGTGGACTGGGAGATCTCGACCCTGGGGGACCCCCTGGCCGACCTCGCCTACTGCGTGAACTGGTGGGACCGGGACGACTCGCCGGCCCGGATGGAGGGCTTCGACCCCCCCGAGGCACTCGTCGAGCGCTACGGCATCACCACCGGGCGGACCTCAGCCAGATCGAGTACTACCGCTGCTTCAACCACTGGAAGACGATCTGCATCGTGCAGGGCGTCTACGCCCGCTACCTCAACGGCCAGAAGTCCTCCGAAGGCGTGGACGTCGACAACTTCCCGGTGCGGATCGACGAGTACCTGGCCAAGGCCCTCTCCCTGGCCGGCAGCTTCTGATCCCTGGCGCCCTCGCCCGGCGTGGCGCGCCCAGGCATGGAGCGCCGTCGAGCGGTTCGCTGGGTGAGCCCGCGCTGGAGCAAGGGGCCAGGTGCGGGGCGGCCCGCCGGCCGCCAAGGGCGAGGGCCGGCGGGCCAGGGCGGCCGGCAAGGGCGAGGGGCCGGCGGGCCGGGGCGGCCGGCAAGGGGCC
>WHTX01000407.1 GCA_009377505.1 Acidimicrobiia bacterium | reverse complement strand
TGGACGCCGATGAGCATGGCGGCAAGTATGCCCGGCGCATGGCCGCCATCGTCGAGGCACTGTGCGCCGACCTGACATCCGACACCGTGAACCTCGTCATCGGCCATGTCATGGTCCACGGCGGTGAGGTCGGCGGGGGCGAGCGTTCGGCTCACACTGTCTTCGACTATTCGATCCCCGCCCAGACCTTTCCTCCGGCGCTCTCCTATGTCGCCCTCGGCCATCTCCACCGTCATCAGCGGATGCCGGCGGCCGCCCCGGTGTGGTACTCCGGTTCGCCCCTGCAACTCGACTTCGGCGAGACCGATGACACCAAGGGCGTCCTTCTGGTCGAGGTCGAGCCGGGTATCCCGGCGACCGTCGAGTTTCGGGCCCTCACGGCCGGTCGCCACCTGCGGATCGTGCGGGGCACGCTCGCCCAGGCGGCAGGCGTGCCACCGGGAGCGAGGGCGCGGGCCAGGCCACCGCCGAGGCCGGAGCCCCCGGTGGCCAGGCACAGGTCGACGGCCGCCCGGCCCACGACGCGCAGGTCCTCGTCGGAGGTGGCGTCGACCACGGCGTGGGCCACCCGAGCGTGCTGCAGCACGGCGAAGCGCCGCCGGACCTGCTCCTCGCCGGCCAGCACGTCGCGCAGGTGCACGAGGCCGACAGCCCGGGGCGTCTGGCGCCCCAGCACCCGCACCAGGTCGGGGTCGGTCATGGGCGTCAACGGGTGGTCGCGCATGGACGAGGCCGAGAGCAGCACGTCGCCCACGAACAAGTGGCCGGCGTACACGGTGCGCCCCACGGCCGGGAACGCCGGGCAGAACACGGTGAAGGAGCCGCCGACCGCGTCGAGCAGGGCGTCGGCCACCGGCCCGATATTGCCCCGGTCGGTGGAGTCGAAGGTCGAGCAGTACTTGAAGTAGAGCCGCTCCGCTCCCCGGGCGCGGAGCCACCGCTGGGCGTCGAGGGCCTGGGCCACGGCGTCAGCGGCAGGGATGGTCCGGCTCTTCAACGCGACGACCACGGCGTCGGCCTCGGCGTGGGCGCCTGAGCCCGCGCCGGCCGGGGACGCGCCGGCTGGGGACGCGCCGGGGCCGGGCAGCCCCAGGAGGAGCGTGGTACGCAGCCCGGCGCGCACCAGCGTGTCGGCGAGGTCGGTCGCCCCGGTCACGTCGTCGGCGATGCAGCCGAGCAGCACGGCCGCAACGCTACGCGCCGGGGGCCGCTGGGCGCCGCTTCCTGGTACAACGGGCGCGGATGCCCCGCCTCGCCGCCAACCTGTCCCTGCTCTTCGGGGAGCTGGCCCCCCTCGACCGCCCCGCAGCGGCGGCCGCCGCCGGGTTCGGCGGGGTCGAGTGGCAATTCCCCTACGATCTCGACGCCGGCGCCCTGGCCGAGTCCGTGGCCGGCGCCGGGGTCGAAGCCGTGCTGGTCAACACGCCCCGCGGCCCCGGCGACGAGGCCGGCCTCGCCGCCGTGCCCGGCCGGGCCGACGAGTTCCGCGCCGGTCTCGAGCGCGCCCGCGCCCTGGCTCAGGGGCTCGGCTGCCCGAGGGTGCACGTGCTGGCCGGCGTCGCCCGCGGCCCGGAGGCGGTGGCCGCCTACGTCGAGAACCTGCGCTGGGCGGCCGACCGGCTGGCCGAGGGCGGCGTGACCGTCTGCATCGAGCCGCTCAACCAGCGGGACTTCCCCGGCTACCTGCTGTCGGGGACGACGCAGGCACTCGAGGTGATCGACGCGGTGGGGCGGCCGAACGTCACGCTCCAGTTCGATACCTACCACCTCCAGATCCTCGAGGGTGACCTGACCACCCGGCTCCGCTCGGCCCTGGCCCTCGTCGGCCACGTGCAGGTGGCCGGCGTGCCCGACCGCCACGAGCCCGACCAGGGCGAGGTCGACCACCGGTGGTTGCTCGCCGAGCTCGACGCCGCCGGCTACGGGGGCTGGGTCGGGTGCGAGTACCGCCCCGCCGGCGGGACGCTCGAGGGCCTCGGCTGGGCCGCGCCCTATGGCATCGCCGCACCGGGCTCGGCGAGGGGGGCGGACTGATGAAGGTGCTCGTGACCGGGGGCCTCGGCTTCCTCGGCCGCCTCGTCGCCGGGCGCCTGGTGGCACGGGGCGACGAGGTCGTCGTCCTCGACCGGGCCGGCGCCCCGGTGCCGCGCACCACGCTCGTCAGCGGCGCCGTCACCGACCCCGAGGCCGTCGCCCGGGCCCTTGGCGACGGGGTCGGCGGCGTGGACGCGGTCGTGCACCTCGCCGCCATGGTCTCCGCCGAGTGCGAGGACGACCTCGACGGGGCCCTGCACGTCAACGTGTGGGGCCTGGGCTGCGTCCTCGACGCCTGCCGCCGCCTCGACCGCCCGCCTCGTCTCGTCTTCGCCTCCTCGGTCGCCGTGTTCGGCGCGCACGACCGCGCCGAAGGGGTCGGGGACACCACCAAGCAGGCCCCGGCCAGCACGTACGGGGCGACCAAGGCCATCGGCGAGCTGCTCGTGAACGAGTACACGCGCCGGGGCCTCGTCGACGGGCGCACGGCCCGCCTGCCCACGGTCATCGTGCGCCCCGGCCGCCCGAACGCCGCCGCCTCGGGGTTCGCCTCCTCGGTGGTGCGAGAGCCGCTGGCCGGGCTCGAGGCCGTCCTGCCGGTCGACCCGCGCACGCCCATCTGCGTCATCGGCCACCGGGCGGCCGTGGCCGGCCTCGTCGCCCTCCTCGACCTCGACGGCGCCGCCCTGGGACCGGACCGGGCAGTGGGCCTGCCCGGCCTCGAGGTCACCGCTGGCGACCTGGTCGGCGCGGTGGCGGCGGTAGCCGGCGCCGAGGGTCGTGAGCTCGGCCCCGTCCACCTGCGCCCCGACCCCCTCGTCGCCGCCGTCGTCGGTTCGTGGCCGGGCCGCTGGGACGCCCGGCGGGCCCTCGCCCTCGGCCTGCCCGCGGACGGGTCCCTCGAGGCCGTCGTGCGCGACCACCTCGCAGACTTCGCCCCCCCGGGTCGCCCGAGCAGGTGACGCCGGGCACGGGACAGGGAACTAGGGTGCCGGGACCTGGCCCGGGCGTGGGGCCTCGGCTGAGGGTGGCTGATCCATCGAGCTCTTCCTACAACGCCTGATCGACGGCCTCTCGAACGGCTCGCTCTACGGGGCGCTGGCCCTGGCACTGGTGGTGGTCTTCCGCGCCAGCGGGCGGCTGAACCTGGCCCAGGGCGAGCTGGCCACCCTGGGCACCTACGTCTCCCTCGTGCTGAGCTCGCCGGCCACCCCGGCGCTGGCCGGCACCGCCCTCGTCGCGCGCTGGCTGCCAGGCACGCCGTGGCCGCTGTGGGTCTCGGTGCCGGCGGCGATGCTGGTCATGGCGGCGTTCGCCGCCCTCGTCGAGCGCTACGTGGTGAGCCGCATCCCCGAGACCTCGGCCCGCGCCGCCGTCAGCGTCTCGATCGGCTTGCTGCTCCTCATCAACGGCCTCGACAAGAGGATCTGGAAGCCCGTGTCCCGGGGCTACGAGTCGCTCTTCCCGAGCGATCCCGGCGACTACTTCTCGGTGGCCGGCGCCCGGCTCCGCTACGAGAGCCTCGGCACGTGGGCGACCCTCCTCGTCGTGCTCGGCGCGCTGTGGCTGGTGCTGCGCTACACCCGCATCGGCCTGGCCTTCCGCGCCGTCTCCTCGAGCCGGGTGCTGGCCGGGCTGATGGGGGTGCGCAGCCGGCGCGTGCTCACGGGCGGCTGGGCGCTCGCCGCCGCGCTGGGCACGCTCGTGGGCTGCCTGCTGGCCAGCCGCCTCATCCTCGACCCGGACATGATGATCCGCCTCCTCGTCTTCAGCTTCGCCGCGGCGACGATCGGCGGGCTGACGAGCCTCGGCGGCGCCCTCGTCGGCGGCCTGATCGTCGGTCTCGGCCAGACCATGCTGTCCGGCTACGTGGGCCTCATCGGCGGGCCGCTCTCCCTGCCCGCCGTGCTGCTGGGCATGATCGTCATGCTCTACCTGCGGCCCCAGGGCCTGTTCGGCACCAAGGCCGAGGACAGC
>WHTX01000406.1 GCA_009377505.1 Acidimicrobiia bacterium | reverse complement strand
CCGGACACCGACAGCTCGTACACCCGGACCGGCCGGGGGGCCCGCTCGACGACCTCGCCCCGCCGGGCGGCCCGGTAGAGGGGCTCGCCGCCCACTTTGACGGCCGAGACCATCGGGGGGACCTGCTCGATGTCGCCCACCAGCTCCTGCGACGCCTCGTGCAGCTCGTGCGCGCCGAAGGTGCAGGGCCGGCGCTCGAGGACCTCGCCGGTGGCGTCCTGGGTCGTGGTGGTGACGCCGAAGGCCACGGTGGCCTCGTAGCCCTTCTCGAGGCCCTGGAGGAAGCGGAGCAGCCGGGTCGCCCGCCCGAGCCCGACGAGCAGCACGCCCGAGGCCGGGGGATCGAGCGTGCCGGCGTGGCCGACCTTGCGCGTCGCGAACAGCCGCCGCACCCGCGACACGACGTCGTGCGACGTGGGGCCGGCCGCCTTGTCGACCACGAGCACGCCGTCGGGTCCGTGCGGGGAGGCCGGCATCACCCGTCCGCCAGCTTCAGCACCGCACGCGCCGCCTCGTCGGGGGCCCCGTCGAACGTGAACCCGGCCGCACGCCGGTGTCCCCCGCCGCCGAGGGCCTGGGCGATCTGCGCCACGTCCACCTCGCCGCGTGAGCGGAGCGATCCTTTGTACCCGCCCCCCTCGGCCCGCTGCTTGAGCAGCAGGGCGAACCGGCTCTCCTTCACCGGGCGGATGGCGTCGATCAGCCCCTCGGCCTCGTCGATCGAGAGACCCGCCGCGTCGAGGTCGGCCGTGTCGAGCCAGCTCCAGACCAGGCCGTCCTCCACGCGGGCCCGGCTGAGCACCACGCCCACGACGTGCAGGTACGCCAGGGAGCCGGACTCGAAGATCTCCGTGGCCACCCGTTCGTGGTCCACGCCGATCTCCCGGAGGTCGGCCGCCACCCGGAGGGTCGTCGGCGACGTGCTCGAGTACTGGAAGCGGCCGGTGTCGGTCACGATCCCCGTGTAGAGGGCGGTCGCCTCGGCGGGGTCGGGCGTCGCGCCCATCCGCCGCACCAGCTGGTAGACGAGCTCCGCCGACGACGCGGCCCCGGGGTCGACGAGGTTGACGGTCCCGAACCCCGGGTTGGACCGGTGGTGGTCGAGGTTGACCGTCGTGGCGGCTGCGGCGAAGTGGCCGGCGAGCGTCCCGAGCCGGGACGGGTCGCCGCAGTCGACGGCTACGAAGACATCCGGGCGCTCGGGGACCTCGGCCGGGGGCACCACCGTCTCCAGTCCCTCGAGGAACCCGTAGATGGGCGGCGCCTTGGGGTCCTCGGCGCCCCACGTGGCCCACACGCGCGTGCCGCCGCGCCGCAGCGCCCCGGCCAGCCCGAGCAGGGAGCCCAGCGCGTCGCCGTCGGGGTCGACGTGGCAGCCGACCACGACCTCACCGGCCGAGCGCAGGACCGCGACGGCCCTGTCCCACTCCGCCTCCTCGATCACGCCCCGTCCTCCCCGCCGGCGCCCGGCGGCCCCGCGTCGGTGCCGTCGGCAGTGGCCCGGGCGTCCCCGCGGAGGACCTCGTCGATGCGGGCGCCGCGGGCCGCGCTCTCGTCCTCGAGGAACTCGAGCTGCGGGGTGTGGCGCAGCCGGACCTCACGCCCCAGCACCGACCGCAGGTGCGGCGTGGCATGCCGGAGCGCGTCCATGGTCGCCTCCCGCTCGTCGTCGCCGCCCAGGATGCTCACCCAGGCGCGGGCGCGGCGGAGGTCGGGCGACACGCGCACGCTGGTGACGGTGGCGAATCCGATGCGCGGGTCCTTCAGCCCGGAGATGGCCTCGCCGAGCACCTCGCGGGCGAGGCGCTCGACACGGTCGGCGCGCGGGAAATCCTTAGGCACGGGCGTCGCTCACGGCGTCAATCATCCGGGTGCACAACCTCCGTCTCGACCGACAGAACCTCGATGGTGTAGTGGCTGCGGACGACCCGCTCGATCTCCTGGAGCATCTTCTTCACGTGGAACGACGACTCCGACACGCAGCTCACCCCGATGGCCCCCCGCTGGCGGAGATCCTGGAAGTCGACCTCGGCGATGGAGGCGTTGAACTTGTTGCGCAGCGTCCCGACGACGTGTCGCACGACCTGACGCTTGTCCTTGAGCGACCCCGACGCCGGGATCAGGAAGTCGTAACGAGCGAACCCGACATACATGGGCGCCTAGGTCTGCGCGACCTCCCGCACCTCGTACGCCTCGATGGTGTCGCCCTCCTTGATGTCGTTGAAGTCCGGGATGCCGATGCCGCACTCGAAGCCGGTCAGGACCTCCCGCACGTCCTCCTTGAAGCGGCGGAGGGACCCGATGGTGCCCGTGTACACGATGGCGCCATCGCGCAGCACCCGGGCGGAGGCGTTGCGGACGATCTTGCCCTCGAGCACGTACGAGCCCGCGATCACGCCGCGGGGCGTACGGAACAGCTGCCGCACCTGGGCGGTGCCGAGCACGACCTCCTGCTGCACCGGTGCGAGCAGGCCCTTGGTGGCCGCCTCGATGTCGTTGAGGAGGTGGTAGATGACCTGGTAGGTGCGGATGTCGACGCCCTCTCGCTCGCCGAGCTGGCGGGCCCCCACGTCGGGCCGCACGTTGAACCCGACCACGATCGCGCCCGATGCCAGCGCCAGCGTGACGTCGTTCTCGGTGATGGCGCCGACACCGCTGCGCAGGACGGTCGAGCGCACCTTCTTCTGGTCCATCTTCTCGAGCGCGTCCACGAGCGCCTCGACGGCGCCCTGCGTGGCGGCCTTGACGATCATGCGCAGTTCGGGCAGGGCGTCGGTCTGGGTCTTGGCCAGCAGGTCGAGCAGGCTGACCGGCTTGGCGGCGGCCACGTACTCTGCCTGCCGGACGCGCGCCTCGCGCTCCTGGGCGATCCGCTTGGCCTCGCGCTCGTCGCGCACGGCCTTGAACTCGTCGCCCGCCGTCGGCACGCGCGACCAGCCGGAGACCTGCACCGGCTGGGACGGGCCGGCCACCTCGAGGTGGTGGCCCATGTCGTCGACCATCGAGCGGACCTTGCACCAGGCGGGGCCGCAGACGACCGGGGCGCCGATCTTGAGCGAGCCCTTCTGCACGATCAGCGTCGCGACCGGGCCGCGGCCCTTGTCGAGGTGCGCCTCGATGGCGACCCCGCGGGCCGGGGCGCTGGGGTTCGCCTTGAGCTCCTGGAGGTCGGCCACCAGGTGGACCATGTCGAGCAGCTCCTCGAGGTTGGTCCCCTGCTTGGCCGCGACGTCCACGAAGATCGTGTCGCCGCCCCACTCCTCGGGCTGGAGACCGAGCTCCGCGAGCTGCTGGCGGACCCTCGTGGGGTCGGCGTTTTCCTTGTCGATCTTGTTGACGGCGACGATCACCGGCACTGACGCGGCGCGGGCGTGGTCCAGGGCCTCACGGGTCTGCGGCTGCACGCCGTCGTCGGCCGCCACGACCAGGATGACCAGGTCGGTGACCTCGGCACCGCGGGCCCGCATCTGCGTGAAGGCCTGGTGGCCTGGGGTGTCGATGAAGGTGACGGTGCGGTCGTGGTTGTGGACGCGGTAGGCGCCGATGGCCTGGGTGATGCCGCCGGCCTCGAGCGCCAGCATCTCCTGCTTGCGGTACCACTGCAGGATCGAGCTCTTGCCGTGGTCGACGTGGCCCATGACCGTCACGACCGGCGAGCGCGGCTCGAGCAGCTCCGGCGACTCCTCCTCGGTCTCCTCGCTCGTCTCCTCCGGGCCCGGCTCGGTGTCGGGCGAGACGACCTCGATGGTCATGCCGAGCTCGTCGGCGAGCAGCTCGACGGCCTCGTCGGACAGCGACTGGGAGATGGTCTTGAGCTCCCCCATGCCCAGCAGCATCTTGATGATCTCGGCGGGGCCGCGCCCGACCTTGGAGGCGAACTCCTCGACCGTGACGGCCCTGGGCACGCGGATCGGGCCGGCCGGCACCGGTGCCGGTGCAGGCGGCGGCGCGGGCTGGGCCGCCTGGCCCCGGGTGTCGCGCTGCCCGCGCTGGGGGCCGCCGTGCCGGCCGCCGCCGG
>WHTX01000405.1 GCA_009377505.1 Acidimicrobiia bacterium | reverse complement strand
TCCCGCGACGCCGGCCACGACCGCGCTGACCACGGCCTCCGCCCCCACCGAGGTGCTGCGCGCCATCCGCCTCGGCCTCGCCCCGCTCGACCCGGTCGACGCCGCCGTCGGCGTGCTGACCGAGGAGGGCGACCTGGCCATCGAGACCCTGGCCCACATCGAGGGCCGCACCGGTGCCTGGACGGGCGCGGCCCTCGAGCCACACGCCGGCGCGCTGGGCCCGCCCGCCGGCCGGCCGGTGCGCCTGGGCCTCGGGGCGCCGCTGCCCGGCCCGGCGGTGGTCCGCGACGGCCGGGCCCGCTGGTGGGGCTCGGCCGACGCGGCGCTCGCCGAGTTCCCGAGCTGGCCGGGGCTCCGCGACAATGCCCACGGCGCCGCCTGCTCGCTGCCCCTCGTCGGCGACGACGGCGTCCGCTTCGGCTTCCTCACCGCCATCTTCCCCGGCCCCGGCGACCTGCCCGGCGCCGACCGTGCGCTCGTGTCCCTGATCGCCCGCCAGACCGCCCAGGCGCTCTACCGGACGCGGCTGCAGGAGGCCGAGACGGCCGAGCTGCACCGGGCCGTGGCCCTCCAGGAGGCCACGGCGTCCCTCTCCGCCGCGGCCGACCGGGCCGACGTGGTGCGGGCCATGGTGGTCGCCGGGCGGCGGGTGCTGGCCGCCGACCGCCGGGCTCCTGTACTGGCCCATGGCGACGAGCTCGTCCTCGAGGCCTCCTCGGGGGTGACCGCAGAGCAGCTCGGCGACCTCGCCCGACGGCCCCGGGGCGCGGGCACGCCGCTGACCGTCGCCGTCGCCGAGGGGCGGGCCATCCACCTCGACCAGCCCGACGCTGTGCGGGCCAGGGTGCCCGAGGTGGCCGGCCTCGTTCCCGGTGTGCCCCTCGGTGCGCTGCTCGCCGTGCCCCTTCCCGCCCTCGGCCAACCCGGGGCCCTGATGTTCCTCTACCGCGTCGCCCACCGCACCGACACGGCGGCGCTGGCCGTGGCCGGCACCCTGGCCCAGCTGTGCGTACAGGCGCTGCGCCGGGCCGAGCACGCCGAGGACGAGCGTGCCCGGCGGCGCACGGCGGAGCGGATGCAGGAGGCGATCGCCTCGCTCACCGCCACGAGCACCACGGTGGACGTGGCCCGCTCGGCGCTCGGCATGGGCACGGCCGTCCTCGGCGCGGCGTCGGTCACCATCACCGTCCTCGACCCCGAGGACCCGACGCAGCTCCGCCTGGTCGACCACCTCGGCCTCGCCGACGCCGTGGCCGAGCGCAACGCCGCCATCCCCCTCGACGCGGGGACCCCGCTCGCCACGGCCGCCCGCACGGGGACGCCGGTCTACGTCGGCAGCCCCGAGGAGCTCGCCGCCGACTACCCGGTCATCGTCGCCGACGCCTCGTCAGGAGGCCGGGCCTCGTGGGCGTCGCTGCCCCTCGTGGCCTCGGGGCGGACCTTCGGGGTGCTGGGCTTCGGCTACGGGCAGCGGCGGGCCTTCCCCCCTGACGAGCGCCTGGCCCTCGAGACCTTCGCCAGCCGCTGCGCCGAGGCCCTGGGACGTGCCGAGCGCTTCGAGGCCGAGCACCAGGCCGCCGTGCAACTCCAGCGGGCGCTGCTGCCCGTCACCCTCGACGCGCCGGACGGGGTCGGGGTCGCCGCCCGCTACCTGCCGGGGGTGCGAGGCCTCATGGTCGGTGGCGACTGGTACGACGTCTCGTTGATGGAGGACGGCCGGGTGGCGTGCAGCGTCGGCGACGTCGTCGGGCAGGGCACGGCCGCCGCGGCCGCCATGGGCCAGCTGCGCGTCACCCTGCGCGCCCTCGCCCCCTTCGCTGGGCCGGCCGACGTCCTCACCCGGCTCGAACAGCTGAGCGGCACGATCCCCGGGGCGCACATGGCCACGGTCGCCCACCTGGTGCTCGAGCCGGGTACCGGCGAGGTCTGCTACTCCCTGGCCGGCCACCCTCCGCCGGTGCTGCGCCGCCCGGGCGGTCGGGTGACCCTGCTCGAGGGTGGTCGGGGGACGCCGCTCGCGCCCGAGCTGGGCCAGCCGCGCGCCGAGGCAGCCGTGCGCCTGGAACCCGGCAGCCTGCTGCTCCTCTACACCGACGGGCTCATCGAGCGGCGCGACCGCTCCATCGACGACGGGCTCGACCAGCTCGTCGCCGCTGTCGCCCGCGACCCCGAGGCGGGGCCCGAGGCGGTGTGCGACACCGTGCTGGCCGAGCTGCTCGGCGGGGAGCACGCGGCCGACGACGTCGCCCTGCTGTGCCTCGAGCTCCTCGCCTCGCCTCGCCTGGAACTGCGCGCCCCGGCCCGGCCCGAGTCCCTACCCGTCGCCCGCCAGGCGCTGCGTGCCTGGCTGGCCTCGGTCGGGGCGACGCAGGAGGAGACGACCGACCTGGTGCTGGCGGCGGGCGAGGCGTGCGCCAACGCCGTCGAGCACGCCGAAGGGGTCAGCGCCCGGGCCGAGCTCCGCCTCGACGCCGCTCTCGAAGTGGGTGAGCTGGCGCGTGACGTGGTCCGCATCACCGTGCGCGATGCAGGGCGCTGGGTCGAGAGGCCGGCCCGGCCGGGCCGGGGGCTGGGGCTCGACATCATGGTCGCCCTCGTCGACGGGCTCGACCTCGGTCGGGGGACGGGCGAGGCCATGGGCACGACCGTGACGCTGCGCCGTCGGTTGGGCGCGCCCGCGGCCCCGGCCAGCGTCAGCTGATGTCGACGGTGGCGGCGAATCGCTCCCTGGTGAACTCGCCAAATCGTGCCGTGACCTCGAGCTCCCACTCCCCGGCGAAGGGGAAGTCGACGTCGTAGGCCACGAAGTGGCCCGGCCCGGCCCGCTGCAGCGGTACCTCCAGCGCCGCCACCTCCCGCTCGGCCGAGGCCAGGTGCAGCCCCGCCTCGTCCACCTGCAGCACCCCCCCGCCCGGCGCCCGTGCCGTGAAGATCAGGTGCACCTCGTTGCCCTCGAGGTCTGCCGGGCCCACGGTCACGCTGAGGTCGTGCTCCGCCGCCGCCACGTTGGCCGAGAAGGGCCGGTCCAGCGCTTCGCGCCCCGGCGGGCTGTTCACCAGGAGCGACGTCACCACCAGCACCACCATCCCGAGGGCGACCTCCCCGCCCGCCCCCCGCCCGACTCGGCGCCGCAGCCCGTCCCCGCCCGCCGCACGGTCTCCCAGCGACGCCCGGTTCAGCGCCCCGGCCGCCACCATCAGCCCCACGAGCACGACCTTGGCCACGAGCAGCCGCCCGTAGGTCGTCGAGGACAGCGCCGCCAGGCCGCCCAGCTGGCGCCAGGCCTGGGCCGACCCGCTCACCGCCAGCGCGACGACGGCCACGGCGGCCAATCGCGAGAAGCCGCGGGCCACGACGAGGACCTGGGCCCCCGCCGCCCGCCGCAGCGCCAACACCAGCAGCACCAGCCCGCCGAGCCACGTCCCCGCCGCGGCCACGTGCACCAGGTCGGCGGCCACTGCCAGGCCCACGGCCGGGCCGGTGGTGGCGTGCCCGGCCGCAGTCACGCTGGCCACGAGCAGCACCCCCGCGGCCACGGCCGCCGCCCGCCAGCCGGCGGTTCGCAGGCGGCGGCCGCAGTGGGCGAGGCCCACCGCCAACAGCGGCAAGACCAGGGCCAAGAGCACCAGCCGCGCCGCCCAAGCCCGGCCGAAGCGGCCCTCGAGCACCGCCTCGATCGTCGCCGGCCGCGGTGCCTCCCCGAGGGGCAGGGCGCCGGCGTACGGCCCCTGCAGCAGCAGTCCGGCGGCGGTGCACACGAGTGCCGCCGCCCACGCTCCCCACACGAGGCGCCGGACCAGCACCTCCGACGCGCCTGCCGGCCACAGCAGGGACAGGAAGACGAGGGCGCCGACGAGTAGGGCCAGCGAACCGAACAGGCCGAAGCGGGCCGCGGCGTGCAGGCCGCCCACGGCGGCGCTGCCGCCCTCCCGAGCGAGCACCGATTCGACGAGCGAGCGCGACGGCTCCGCGCCCTGCCCGACCCGGAACGTGAATGACCCCGAGATCGGGTGGGCATCGGCAGAG
>WHTX01000404.1 GCA_009377505.1 Acidimicrobiia bacterium | reverse complement strand
GTCGACGGCCATGTCGCGGCCCATCATCGAAGAAAGCCTGTCAGCCATACCTACCGCCTCGTCGGCGCGCAAGGTCAGCGGCCAAGCCTAGGGGGAGGGCCCTGCGTCCACAAGGCGCCCGACGGTGCGCTCGACCAGGGGACGGGCGCCCTGGGCCACGGGGTCGGCTGGTTCGGAAGGCGCTGCTCATAGGCGAGGGAAGAAGATCCCGATCTCCCTGGTGGCGGACTCGGGACCGTCCGAACCGTGGACGAGGTTCTCGGTGAGCAGCAAGCCGTAGTCGCCCCGGATCGTGCCCGGCGCCGCCTCCATCGGGTTGGTCACCCCCATCATGGCCCGTACGACCTTCCAGGTGTCCTCGGGGCCCTCGACGACGAAGACGAACGAGGGCGATCGGGTGATGAAGGCCACGAGGTCGCCGTAGAAGCCCTTGCCCACGTGCTCCTCGTAGTGGCGGCCGGCGGTCGCGTCGTCGATCGTGCGCAACTCGCCGGCGACGAGGCGCAGGCCCTTGCGCTCCAGGCGGGCCATGATCTCTCCGACCAGGCCCCGTTCGACGGCATCGGGCTTGCAGATGACCAACGTGCGATCCACGGCCAGGGACGATAGCGGGCTGCCACGAGCTGACGCATCGCCACCCATGCCGCGGGCCGTGCCGGCACGACGCGCCGACGACACCGGCAACGGCGCTCAGCTCCGGGTGAGGATCGCCCGGGCCGCGCCGACCAGGTAGAGCGAACCGGTGACGAACACGAGGTCGGCCTCGCCGGCGTCGTAGAGCGCACGGGCCAGGCCCTCCTCGACAGAAGCGGCGGGCTCGGCCGGCGCGGCCAGACGTCGGGCCAACGTGGCGAGCTCGTCGGCCGGCATGGCCCGGGGCGAGGTCGGCGTGCAGCAGATCACGCGGTCGAAGGTGGGCGCCTCGACCCCGGCCAGCATCGCCTCGGCGTCACGCCCGGTGAGCACGCCCATCACCAGGGTCCTGCGGCCGTCGACGGTGAACTCCTCGGCGAGGACCGCTCCGGCGGCCTCGGCCCCGTCGGGGTTGTGGGCACCGTCGAGGATCACGAGGGGCTGGCGGCGCAGGACCTCGAAGCGCCCGGGCACCCGCACGGCGCGCAGCGCCTCGTCGGCCACCTCCTCCGCCACGGGCCGCCCGAAGAAGGCCTCGACGGCGGCGAGGGCCACGGCGGCGTTGTCACCCTGGTGGGCGCCGTGCAGGGGCAGGAAGAGGTCGTCCAGTGAGTGGTGGGGAGTCCGCAGCGTGACCAGGCGCCCGCCGACTGCCAGGCGGTTCTGGTCACAGTCGAAGTCGGCGCCGCGCCTCCAGGTGGCGGCCGGCCCCTCGGCGAGGAACGCCGCCCCGAGCCGGGGGTCCGTCTCCCCGAGCACGAGGTGGCTGGCTCCCTTGACGATCCCGGCCTTCTCCTCGGCCACCTTCCACCGCCAGTCGCCCTGCAGGTCGGTGTGGTCGCGACCGACGTTGGTCACGACGGCGACGTCGGCGTCGACCACGTTGGTGGCGTCGTAGCGGCCGAGCAGGCCCACCTCGACCACGGCGACGTCGACGGCCACGTCGGCAAAGAGGTGCAACGCCCCGGCGGTGAGGGCCTCGAAATGGGTCGGCGCGGCGGCGAGCAGCTCCTCCACGGTGGCCACGGCCTCGATGGCGGCTCCGAAGGCCTCCTCGGAGACCTCCTCGTCGTTCCAGCGGATGCGCTCGGTGTAGCGCTCGAGGTGGGGGCTCGTATAGGTGCCCACCGAGAGGCCGTGGGCCATGAGGAGCCGGGTGATGACCCGGGCGGTCGAGCCCTTGCCGTTGGTCCCGGTGATGTGGATGACCGGGTACGCCGACTGGGGGTCGCCGAGCGTGGCCACGAGCTCGCGCATGGCGTCGAGGGAGAGGCCCTCGATGCGGCCGGCGCGCGCCATGGCCTCGTAGTTGATGTGCCGGTTCAGCCAATCGAGGGCGGCGGCGAAGTCCATGGGGCGATGCTCAGGACGCGGGCCGGGTGGCCGAGGCGCCGAGGGTCAGGAGGCGGCTCGGCGGGGCCGCTGCTGGGAGCGGGCGGCGTGGGGCCGGCGCACGACGGTGGGGTAGACCTTCTCCCGGACGTGCGCCTCGTCGATCTCGACCCTGACCGCGTCCTTCTCCGAGGGCAGGTCGTACATCACCCCGAGCAGGACCTCCTCGAGGATGGCCCGCAGCCCCCGTGCCCCCGTGCCCCGCAGCAGGGCCTGGTCGGCGACCGCGGCCATGGCCGCATCGGTGAAGTGCAGCTCGACCTCGTCGAGCTCGAAGAAGCGCTGGTACTGCTTGACGAGCGCGTTCTTGGGCTCCATGAGGATGCGGATGAGCGATTCGCGGTCGAGGCTCTGCACCGCCCCGATCACCGGGAGGCGACCGACGAACTCGGGGATGAGCCCGTACTTGAGCAGGTCCTCGGGCAGGATCTTCTCGAACAGCTCGTCGACGGAGGAGTCCTGGCTGCGGCGCAGCTTGGCCGAGAAGCCGACTGAGTTGCGGCCCAGCCGGCCCTCGACGATGCCTTCCAACCCGGCGAACGCCCCGCCGCAGATGAACAGGATGTTCGTCGTGTCGATCTGGATGAACTCCTGGTGGGGGTGCTTGCGGCCCCCCTGGGGCGGCACGGAGGCGGTCGTACCTTCGAGGATCTTCAACAGGGCCTGCTGCACGCCCTCGCCGGAGACGTCCCTGGTGATCGACGGGTTCTCGCTCTTGCGGGCGATCTTGTCGATCTCATCGATGTAGATGATGCCGGTCTCGGCCTTCTTGACGTCGTAATCCGCAGCCTGGATGAGCTTCAGCAGGATGTTCTCGACGTCCTCACCGACGTAGCCGGCTTCGGTCAAGGCTGTGGCGTCGGCGATGGCGAAGGGCACGTTGAGCATGCGCGCCAACGTCTGGGCGAGCAGTGTCTTACCACAGCCAGTGGGCCCTATGAGCAGGATGTTCGACTTGGCCATCTCGACATCGCTGTCGTGGTTGGCCCCGAACTGCACCCGCTTGTAGTGGTTGTACACCGCCACCGACAGGATGACCTTGGCCCGTTCCTGCCCGATGATGTACTCATCGAGGAAGGACTTGATCTCCCGCGGCTTGGGCAGCTCGTCGAAGCGCACCTCGGACCCGGCCGAGAGCTCCTCCTCGATGATCTCGTTGCAGAGGTCGATGCACTCGTCGCAGATGTAGACGCCGGGACCGGCGATCAGCTTCTTGACCTGTTTCTGCGACTTGCCGCAGAAGGAGCACTTCAGGAGCTCGGTCTGCTCACCGAACTTGGCCACGCCCACTCCCCGTTTCGCTCACGCGTCCTGGCCTCATCGGATGTCGATTCAGCGGATCGGGCCGGCTCGGTCGACGGCCTCGCGGGCCGTGATCACCTCGTCGATGATGCCGTACTCCTTCGCCTGCTCCGCCGTCATCACGAAGTCGCGCTCCGTGTCACGGTGGATCTTCTCGACGGTCTGGCCGGTATGGTCGGCCAGGATCTGGTCGAGCGCCTCGCGCAGGCGCTGGATCTCGTTGGCCACGATCTCGATGTCCGAGGCCTGGGCGTACCCCGAGCCCCCATGGGGCTGGTGGATGATCACCCGGGAGTGGGGCAGCGCCAGGCGCTTGCCCTGCGTGCCTGCCGCCAGGAGCACCGCGGCGGCGGAGGCAGCTTGGCCGAAGCAGATCGTGCTGACGCTGGGCCGGATGAAGGACATCGTGTCGTAGATGGCGAACATCGCGTTGATGTCGCCACCCGGCGAATTGAGATAGATGTTGATGTCCTTGTCGGGGTTCTCCGACTCGAGGTGGAGCAGCTGGGCGCACACCAGGTTGGCGATCGTGTCGTCGATCGGCGTGCCGAGGAAGATGATGTGTTCCTTCAGCAACCTCGAGTACAGATCGAAGGCCCGTTCTCCACGGTTCGTCTGCTCGACGACGGTGGGCACGAGGTAGTTCATGGCGACGATGTCGCGCTGGCTGGTGAAGGCCACCTCGGCCAGGCGGGCGCCGGGGTCGCT
>WHTX01000045.1:2146-24224 GCA_009377505.1 Acidimicrobiia bacterium | reverse complement strand
GGGGCCGAGATCGTCTTCACCTGCGTGGGCAACGACGACGACGTGCGCGCCGTGGTGACCGGCGAGGGCGGCGCGTTCGAGGGCATGGAGGGCGGTGCCGTGCTCGTCGACCACACGACGGCCTCGGCCGAGCTCGCCCGGGAGCTGGGGGCCGAGGCCGGGCGGCGCGGGCTCGGCTTCCTCGACGCCCCCGTCTCTGGCGGCCAGGCGGGAGCGGAGGGCGGCGCCCTCACGGTGATGGTCGGCGGCGACCCGGCCGCCTTCGACCGGGCCGCCCCGCTCATGGGCTGCTACGGCCGCGCCGTCACCCTCCTCGGGCCCGTGGGCAGCGGCCAGCTGACCAAGATGGTCAACCAGATCTGCATCGCTGGCGTGCTCCAGGGCCTCGCCGAGGGCCTCGACCTCGGCCGGCGGGCCGGGCTCGACCTCGAGGCTGTCACCGCCGTCATCTCCAAGGGCGCGGCCCAGTCCTGGCAGCTCGAGAACCGCGCCCCGACCATGGCGCGGGGCGAGTTCGACTTCGGCTTCGCCGTCGAGTGGATGCGCAAGGACCTGGGCATCTGCCTGGCCGAAGCCCGCCGCTTGGGCGGCCGCCTGCCCCTCACCGCCCTCGTGGACCAGTTCTACGCCCACGTCGAGGCTCGCGGGGGCGGGCGTTGGACACCTCGAGCCTGATCCACCTGCTGCAGGTGGACTGACCTGGGCCGACGCCGCCGCGCCCCGAGCGCGAGCGCGGGTGCGCGCCTACCCGGGCGGCCCAGGCGCCAGGATGGGGGGATGAGCCGGCGGAGGACGAGGATGGTGGTGGCGCTGGCCGTGGCGCTGGCGACCGTGGCGATGAGCGGTCCCCTCGCAGGTCAGGGCGTCGCCCAAGGCAGCGGCAGGTCCCAGCCGAGCCCCGACGAGCTCCCCACCGCCGAGCAACGCCGCGCCGACATCTCCGCCCGCCTGGCCCAGATCCAGGTCACCCTGGCGGAGACGCAGGGCCGTGCCGAGTCGGCGCGTGAGGCCGTCGTCGCCATCGACGAGCAGCGGCTGCCGCAGAACAGGGCCGCCCGGGCCAAGGCCGACAGCGACCGGGCCGTGCCCGAGATGGCCCAGAAGGAGCTGCTCATCGCCGCCTTCGTCCGCGGCGACCCCAAGAGCAAGCACCTCCTCGAGACGCTCCGCGACGGCGCTTTCGACCTCAGCGCATTCACCGACGACGTGCTCGTGCGCACGGCCGAGGACCAGGCGGCCGCCAGGATCGTCGAGCTGCGCCAACTCGCCGTCCGCCTGGACCAGGAGGCAGCGGCCATGCAGGCCGAGCGGGAGGCGAAGTTGAGCGCCGCCGCGCTGGCGAGCGCCGAGGCCGAACAGCTCGCCGCGGAGAAGGCCCAGCTCGAGGCGGAGCTGGCCAGCGTGGACCGCCAGATCGAGCGCCTCCAGGCCAACCAGGGAGGCGCCCCGCTCACCGGGCTCCCGGTGCTCGAGGACCGGCCCGCCCTGGCCGTCAAGATCGACAACCTCTCCCCTGCCCGGCCCCAGGCCGGCCTCAACCAGGCCGACATCGTCTACGACGAGCTGGTGGAGGGCGGGATCACCCGCTTCATCGCCATCTTCCAGTCGACCGACGCCCCCAAGGTCGGGCCCATCCGCTCGGGCCGCACGAGTGACCTGTTGATCCTGGCCAACCTGAACCGGGCCCTCTACGGCGCCTCGGGAGGGAACAGCTACGTGCTCGACGCCCTGCGCGGGGCCAACCTCGTGAGCATCCTCGACGACGGCGGCGGGGTCTTCTACCGCGACTCCTCGCGTGATGCGCCCCACAACCTGTTCTCGAGCACGGAGGCGCTCTACGGGGCGAACCCGGGGGGGACGAGCGCGCCACCGCGGCTGTTCGCCTACCGGGCGCCCACCGCGCCGGTGGCCAACGGGCGGCCGGTCAGGGGGGTCGAGGTGCGGGTGGGCGACGAGCCCGTCACCTATCTCTGGAACGGCGCGGGCTGGGAGCGGCAGGTGGACGGCGAGACCCAGCTCGACGCCGAGGGCGTGCCCATCGCCCCCGAGAACGTCATCGTCCAGTTCACCGACTACGGGTCGAGCGCGGCCGACTCCGCCAGCCCCGAGGCCCAGGTGACCGGCGAGGGCGAGGCATGGGTGCTCACGGGCGGCCACGTCGTCCAGGGCACCTGGTCACGCCCCTTCCCCGAGGAGATCACGATGGTCCTCGGCCCCGACGGCCAGGAGATCGGGCTCACCCCGGGACGCACCTGGATCCCCCTCGCCCGGCCCGGCCGAGCCGACCTGCTCGAGTGAGGCGCAAGCCCGGGGGAAGACGGGCCCGACACTGCTCGGGGGCCGGGTGCGAGCACAGCAGGGGCAGGTACGCGAGGCTGGGAGGCCATGAGCGTGCTCTGGCGACACGAACCCCCGGGCCTGCGCCGGCCCATCCTGGTGGTCGGGTTCGAGGGCTGGTTCGACGTGGCCAAGGGAGCCACCGGCGCCCTCGATTGGCTCGCTGATCAGGTCGAGGCCGACGAGGTGGCCGCCATAGACCCCGAGCCCTACTTCGACTTCACCGCCCGCCGCCCGACGGTGCGCCTCGAGGCCGGGCAGCGGGTCATCGACTGGCCGGCCAACGCTGTTCGCGCCGCGGTGCTCGGTGACGAGGGCCACGACCTGCTGCTCCTGGCCGGCACCGAGCCGCACCTGCGCTGGCGCACGTTCAGCGAGGACCTGGTGGAGGTGGCCCGGGCCACCAGCGCGGAGCTGGTCATCACGCTCGGGTCGATGGCCGAGGCCGTGCCCCACACCCGGGCGCCCCAGGTCAAGGGCTCGTCCACCAACCCGGCCCTGGCTGCCAGGCTCGGCCTCAGCAGCCCGACCTACCAAGGGCCCACCGGCATCGTTGGGGTGCTGCACGACACCCTCGACCGCGAGCGCATCCCCGTGATCTCCCTGCGGGTGGCGGTGCCGCACTACGTGAGCGGGCCGCCCAACCCCAAGGCCATGCGGTCCTTGCTCCAGCACCTCCAGCACGTCACCGGGGTGGCCACCAACTGGGTCGGGCTGAACGAGCCCGCCGACGACTGGCAGCGGCAGGTCGACGGCGCTGTCTCCCAGGACAGCGAGGCCTCGGCCTACGTCGACCAGCTGGAACGCCAGGCCGACGCCGCCCTCCAGGACGACCTGCCGAGCGGGGAGGACCTGGCCGCGGAGTTCGAGCGCTTCCTCCAGGAGCGGCGAGACGAGGACTGACGCTGGCGCCCGGGACGCTGGGTCGCTGGGTCGCTGGAGCAGCGGCGCGACGTGGGGCGGATGTCCCTTCCCGCTGATGACGGGCCCCTGCACATCGGACCCCTTACGCATTCCTCCGGTGACGAGACAGGCATCGTCCCGACGGCGAGGCCAGCCGCCCGGGTGGTGAAAATGCCCTGGTCGCGGGGACTGCGGCGGCGCGGAGGCCAACACGCCGGCTGGCGTTTCGTCACCGGGGAAGTGCACATGCGCAGCTGGGCTTCGCACCCGGGCCGGAGCGAGGGCCGCCCGGAACTCGGTGGTGGACAACGCACGAGCCGCGTAGCCTCGTCCACCGTGCGTTGAGAGCTCGTCCACGACCGACCCGTCGATCGCTCAGGAGCTCGCGCATGCCCCCCACCTCTTTCCCTGTCTCCGTCGTCGCCCGCGGCCTCGCCCGCCGCATCGGTGCCCGGACGCTGTTCGACGGCCTCGACCTCACCGTCACGACCGGCGACCGGGTCGGCGTCGTCGGCCCGAACGGGATCGGCAAGACCAGCCTGCTGCGGCTGCTCGCCGGGCTCGACCAGCCCGACGCCGGCACCGTCGAGCGCCGTCCCCGGGCCGCCACCGTCGGCTGGTTCCCCCAGGAGCTCGTCGGGGACGCAACCGTCGCCGCCCGTGACCGCCTCGCCGAGCGGGTCGGGGTCGGCGCCGCCCAGGCCCAACTCGACCAAACGACGGCCGAGCTCGCGGCCGGCCGGCCCGGCGCCGAGGACCGTTACGCGGACGCCCTCGAGCGCTGGCTCGCCCTCGGCGGGGCCGACCTCGACGGCCGCCTCGCCCAGGTGGCCGCTGAGCTGCGCCTCGACGAGCGTCTCCTCGACCAGCCCATCGGCACGCTCTCCGGCGGTGAGGGGGCGAGGCTGCGCCTCGCCGCCCTGCTCCTCGCCCGCCACGACCTGGCCTGTCTCGACGAGCCCACCAACGACCTCGACGCTGCCGGGCTCGAGCTGCTCGAGCGCTTCGTGGCCGGGTACCCGGGCGGCCTGGTCCTCGTCTCCCACGACCGGGCCTTCCTGCGGGCGGCGGTCACCGACGTGCTGGAGCTGTCCGAGCCCGACGGCGCCGCCACCTGGTACCACGGCGGCTGGGACGCCTACCTCGAGGAGCGGCGCCGTGCCCGTCGCCACGCCGAGGAGGCCTGGGCGGAGCACCAGGGCAAGCGCAAGGAGCTGCTCGAGCGGGCCCAGCGCCAGCGGGAGTGGGCGGAGCGGGGCACAGCCCGCGTGCGGCGCGCCCCGGCCGAGGGCGACAAGTTCATCCGCCACCGGCACCTCACCAGCGCGGGGGACCAGAAGCGCAGGGCCCGCGCCACCCTGGACGCCCTTGCCCGCCTGGAAGCGCCCGACAAGCCCTGGGAGGGCTGGGACCTGCGCCTGCGCATCGCCGACGCCCCCCGGGCCGGCGACGTGGTGGCCCGCCTCGACCGCGCCGTGGTCCGGAGAGGGGACTTCGCCCTGGGCCCCGTCGACCTCGAGGTGCGCTGGGGCGAACGGCTGGCCCTCGCCGGGGCGAACGGGTCGGGCAAGTCGACGCTGCTCGCCGCGCTGGTCGGGCGGACGCCGCTCGAGTCCGGCGCACGCTACGTCGGGCCCGGCGTCGTCCTCGGCGAGCTCGACCAAGCTCGGCGCGACTTCGACACGGAGCAGACTCTGCTCGCCGTGTTCACCGGCCGCACCGGCCTCGAGTTGAGCCAGGCACGCACCCTCTTGGCCAAGTTCGGGCTCGGTGCCGACCACGTCACCCGGGCGGCGCGCAGCCTCTCCCCCGGCGAGCGCACCCGGGCCTGCCTCGCCACCTTCCAGGCCCAGGCGGTCAACACCCTGGTCCTCGACGAGCCCACGAACCACCTCGACCTACCTGCCATCGAGCAACTCGAGACGGCGGTGGGCGACTTCGACGGGACGCTGGTGGTGGTGAGCCACGACCGCGCCTTCCTCGAGTCCCTCCAGATAACCCGCCAGGTCGATGTGACTACAGTTGACGGAGCCGTCAACCAGGGAGTGCGCCCGTGAAGCTCTTGTGGTTCCACCTGATGCCGTACACCGACCTGCCGGAGGACTTCCCCGAGAAGCACGCCAGCGTGTGGGTCGACATCGACAAGGGCCTCTTCGACCCGGTCAAAGCGCACGCCATCTACAACGACTTCCTGGACGAGGTCGAGTACGCGGCGGAGATGGGCTTCGACGGGGTGTGCTTCAACGAGCACCACGCCAACGGCTACGGCCTCATGCCCTCGCCGAACCTCATGGGGGCCATGGTCGCCCGGCGCACGCAGGACGCGGCGATCTGCATCATGGGCGCCTCCCTGGCGCTCTACAACCCGCCCATCCGGGTCGCCGAGGAGTTCGCCATGCTCGACCTCGTCTCGGGCGGCCGCCTCATCGCCGGCATGCCCGTCGGGTCGCCGATGGACACCGCCTACTGCTACTCGGTCAACCCCTCGATGCTGCGCGAGCGCTACCACGAGGCGCACGACCTGATCATCAAGGCGTGGACGGCCGAGGAGAACTTCGACTGGCACGGCCGCCACTACCAGCTCGCCAACGTGAACGTCTGGCAGCGCCCCATCCAGGACCCCCACCCCACGATCTGGATCCCGGGCGGGTCCTCCGTCGAGACGTGGGCCTGGTGCGCCGAGCAGGACTACCTGTACTCGTACCTCTCCTACTTCGGCTACAAGGCGGCCCGGGCGACCATGAAGGGCTACTGGGCCCGCATGGCCGAGCTCGAGAAGGACCGCAATCCCTTCCGGGCCGGGTTCCTCCAGTTCGTGGGCGTGGCCGACTCGCGCGAGCAGGCCATGGAGCTGTACCGGGAGCCGGCCGAGTACTTCTACAACGTGTGCCTCCACCTCGACGCCCGCTGGGCGGTGGCGCCCGGCTACCAGTCCGAGCTGAACACCCGGATGCGGACCCAGTCGATGGTCGAGCGGGCGGCGGCCGAGGCGGACGCCCGCAGGGCCGCAGCTGCAGCGAGCACCGCGGCGGCGGACCGCCAAGCGGCGGCGAAGAAGGCGGGCGAGGCCACCGCCCAATCGGCCTCCAAGCGCCAGACGATGGAGGAGATCGTCGAGCGGGGCTACGTCGTCATCGGCTCGCCCGACGAGGTCGCCGAACAGCTCCGAGAGCTGGCCGTCGACCTCAACGTGGGCCAGCTCATGACCCTCTGCCAGTTCGGCAACATGGACAAGGACACGACCTTCTACAACACCGAGCGCTTCGCGAAAGAGGTCGCCCCCCAGCTCTGGCCGCTGTTCGAGGACGAGTGGGAGAACCGCTGGTGGCCCAAGGCGCTGCCCGCCAACCAGCGCCGCCTGCCGAGGGAGAAGGGCCGATGAGCGCAGCGAGGACCGAAGCGCAGCGGAGGCCCGCAGCGCATGTGACAGCGAATGGCCCGAGCGGCCGAGAGCGGGCGGGCCGATGAGCACCCCGACCGCGGCGCTCGGCGCCTGGCAGGGGTTCACCGACCAGCTCGCCCCCGGCGTGGACGAAGCCGTGGTGGACGTGCGCGGCCACCCCGCCCGCGTGTGGTCCAAGGGCCACGGTGAGCCCCTGGCCTGGCTGGCCGGGCCCTTGGGCGTGCCCCGGTGGACGCCCTTCCTCGACCGTCTGGCCGACCACCGGCGCGTCGTGGTGCCCTCGCTCCCCGGCTTCCCGGGCGCCTCCGACTACGAGCACCTCGACAACGTGGCCGACTGGGTCACCGCCACCCTCGACCTGCTGGACGCGGCGGGCGTCGAGGGCGCCGACCTGGCCGGGCACTCGATCGGGGGGAGCCTGGCCGCCGAGGTCGCCGCCTTCTCCCGGGGCTCGGTGCGCCGCCTGGTGCTCGTGTCCCCCTACGGCCTCTACGACGACGAGCGGCCGCCGAAGAACTTGTGGGCCATGCGGTCCGGCCCGGCCAACATGGCGATGTCGAGGGACCGGGCCCGCATCGAAGCCCAGGTCGCCGTGCCCGAGGGCGGCGACGAGGTGGAGTGGCCCATCGAGATGCAACGGGCCGTCGTCGCCGGTGCCCGCATGTTCTGGCCGCTCTGCGACCTGGGGCTGGGAAAGCGCCTCCACCGTGTCACCGCGCCGACCCTGGTGGTGTGGGGCGAGGAGGACGCTGCCCTCGACGGCCGCTACGCCGAGCGCTTCGCCGACGGCATCAGCGGGCCGGTCACGGTGGCGCGGGTGGCGGGCGCCGGCCACCTGGTCGACCTCGACGCCCCCGACGCCCTGGCCGACCGCATCGAGGGCTTCCTCGCCGGCTGATGCCGCCGCGCAGCACCCAGGCGGCCGACCCGCTCGACACCATCGCCTGGGTGCTGGGGCTGCGCAGCTGGGTGGCCGGCGAGCGCGTGGTCGTCGTCGGTGCAGGCGCAGCCTCGCTGGTGGCGAGCCTCGGGCGGGCCGATGGCGTCGCCGTCACCGGCCTCATCGGCCGCCCCGAGGCTCATGCCGCGCCCGGCCGGGCCGTCGCCGTCGCCTCGTCCCGGGCATGGCCCGTGCGCGGGGCCAGCGTCGAGGTCGCCGTCGTCGGGCCGGTCGAGGACCTCGGGGGGAGCCTGGCCGAACTGGCCCGGGCCCTCGTGCCCGGCGGCGAGGCCCTCGTCGTCGCCCGGGGAGAGTCGCACCACCGCGAGCTCGACGAGCTGGTGCTCGCCGCCACCGGCACGGGCCCTGCCCGAGGGCCGCGGTCCAGCGCCGAGGCCGCCGAGGCGGCCCTGTCGGAGGCGGGGCCGGCCCTCGTGGTCGATGGGGTCGCCCGCTGGTCGGAGACGGTGGCCCTCGACGAGCCCCGCGCCCTGCTGCGGGCCGTGCAGGCCCTCCGGCCGAACCTCGTCGGGCGGCTCTCGGGCTTCACGAACTGGACGACGGTCATGGCCCGTGCCCAGGCACGGGTTGAGGCGGCCGCGGCCCAGCGGGGCGGCGCGTCCATCACCGTGGACCTCACCGCGCTCCACGTGCGGCGGGGGGAGCGGTGAGCGATGAGGGCGGGCCCGGAAGCGGTGACCGCTACGCCGGCTTCCCTGCCGGCTTCTTCGACCGGGCCGACCGGGACGACGCGCGCTTCTACGGCGTGGCGAGGATCGTCACCCACATAGACGACGCTGCCATCGCCGAGGTCGGTGCCCTCTACACAGACCTGGGCCTGGACGAGGGCGAGGTGCTCGACCTCATGTCGTCGTGGGTGTCCCACTTCGAGCGGCGGCCCCGGCGGCTGGTGGCGCTGGGCATGAACGCCGAGGAGCTCGCCGCCAACGAGGACGCCCACGAGAGGCGGGTGCACGACCTCAACGCGGAGCCCCGCCTGCCCTTCCCCGATGCCAGCTTCGACGCCGTCGTGTGCTGCGTCTCAGTGGACTACCTGGTCAGGCCGATAGAGGTGTTCGACGAGGCGGCCCGGGTACTGCGGACCGGCGGGCCGTTCGTGTGCACCTTCTCCAACCGGTGCTTCCCGACCAAGGCCATCCGGGGCTGGCTGGGCACCGACGACGGCACCCACATCGGCATCGTCGGCGAGTACTTCCGCCGCTCCGTCGGCTGGACCGGCCTCGAGGCCGAGCACCGCAACGCCGGCCGCCCCGGCGACCCCCTCTACGCCGTCTGGGCGCGACGCGCCTGAGCGCCATCGGGTCTGCTCGTCGGCTCCGGTTCCATGGGGGCCGGATGGAGCGCCGCTCTGCGTACGGCGCTCGGGCCCTTGGTCTTGGGCATTGTTCCGGTGATGAAATGCTCGTGCGGGGCCGGCGTGCCTGGCGGGATGTCGGGGCGTGTCCCGGGCACGGCCGGGCCGCGGCCGGGCCGGGCCGGTGGCAGCGCAGGCCGCAGTCCGACTCGCTCGGGGCTGCCTTCCGTGTCAGACCGCGTCACAGCTGGCAGCGGAGAACGCAGGTCTCCGCCTCCTCGGCTGCCCCCCTTCGTGACAAGGCGGCCGCAGGTGGCTCGGGCGGAGCCGATGCCGGCGAACCGGCCACGCCCGGCGACACCATCCGACACAGCGCGCCCGCCTGCGATTTCATCACCGGAGCAACGGCCAAGGAACCGCGGCGGTCCCGTGTCTCGCGCGAGGCGGCGAACCGTCGAGGCCGAGACACCGCGTTGCCGTCACGCTCGAGCCTGGCGAGGACCGGGCACCGCCGCCCTCCATCCCGTACGACGTTGCGCCGTGGACGGACCTGGCCGTCGCCCAGGTCGGCGTGGCCTCCGTGCTCATCGGCCTCGTATTCGTCGCTCTGTCCATCAACCTGGCGGACATCGTGGCGTCGAGCACGCTCGTCAACCGGGCCGTCGAGTCCGTCGCCACTCCCTGGCCAGCGCCTGGGTCCTGCTCGTCGAGATCCTCCGTTGACCCCGGGCTCGGCCGGCGCCTCTCAGCGTCGGGCGGGGCGGGCGCCGGACTCGGTGACGAGGACGTCGACGAGCTGGTCGTGAGGCTCACGGCCCAGGACCGCACCGGGTACGACCAGGGCGTCGGCCGTGACACCGACCCGGGCCGCCCCGGTACCGAGGCGGGCGAGGAGGCGGTCGTAGTAGCCCCCACCGTGGCCCAGGCGCCCGCCCGCCTCGTCGAAGGCGAGCCCGGGCAGCACCACGACGCTGACCTCCTCGTCGCGGACCACCTCGGCACCGGCCACGGGCTGCTCGAAGCCGAAGGGGTGCCGCTCGCGGGCCGAGGCGAGGGGGTGGACGGTGAGGAGCCCGTCGTGCCCGGTCCTCGTCACCGAGAAGCGCAGGTGGCGCAGGGCGCCCTCCTGGGCGAGGGGCTCGACGTCCGCCTCCACGGGGGTGGAAAGGTAGACGAGCACCGTGCCCGTCGGCCGGGCCGCCAGCCACGGCACGAGGGCGGCGCGCACGGCCCCTCCGACCGCCCGCCAATCGAGCGTGGGCCGCACCCGGCGGGCCCACGCCCGCCACTCGTCCTTGGAGGCCCAGGGGGCCGGCGGCGCCGCATGCCCCGGCGGTCGGCCCCCCGGGTCGTCCTGCGCTGCGCTCATCGCCGTGAGCGTGCCATCAATGCTCAGCAGGCGACGTCCACCACCAGGGGGCGGTGCTCGGTGAGACCGGCGGCGCCCGCGTAGCTCACGGCCACGGGGGCCTCGAGCGCGGGGCTGCCGAGGGCGTGGTCGAGACGTCCCGACGAGCCGTCGGGCGACCACCAGGACCACTCCCGGGCCTCGCCGTGGCGCTCCCGGAACAGGTCGCGCCACCCCTCGTCGAGCAGGTCCTGGAACTGCCCGCCGACGCCCTCGACGTCGACGCCGGAGCGGCCGGTGTGGAAGTCACCACAGAGGAGGGCGGGGCGCTCCCGCCACTCGGCCACCGCCTCGCCGAGCCAGTCGAGCCACCGGGCCCTGGCGCCGCTCGCCGCCGGGTCGCCATCCTGGCCCGGCCCGTACACCGCCCCCAGCTCGAAGGGCAGGCCCTCGACGTGCAGCCACGAGGCCGGGACCGGGGCGCCGTCGAGGCTGCCGGCGGAGATGGGCTCACGCGACGCCACCAGGAGGGTCGTACCCCGGGGCGGCGGCTCCACGGCCACCTGGTGCTCGAAGCCGGCGGCCTCCAGGTAGCCCCGGAGCTTGGCCCCGCCGCCGTTGGGCGGGACCGCCCCGACCACGGCCACCTCGGCGCGGAGCGCCTCGAGGCGCTCCACGACGCCCGCCGTGCGACCGGTGCCGCCCGCCTTGATGTTCCACGCCACCACTCGCATGCCCACAGTCGACCATCGGCGGGAAGGGACCTTCCATGAGTTTGTCGACCCCGTCCCACTCGGGGACGCTAAGGTTGGCCCCGCATGCCCCGCACCTTCGCGACCCTGGGCCTCCTCCTCGAGTAGGCGAGCACCCTCCCCAGGTGTTCGCCGGAACCTCCTACGCCCGTGTGGCGAGGAGGTTCCTTCGGTTTTCGGCCCCCGTTCGCAGGACGACCACGGAAGGAACAACCCACCATGGCACCCGAGCCGGTGATCCCCAAGGCGATGCCGTTCGAGAAGTACCGGCCGTTCGAGCCCGTGGGCCTCCGCGACCGCACCTGGCCGGACCGGGCCATCACCATGGCCCCGACGTGGTGCTCGGTGGACCTGCGCGACGGGAACCAGGCGCTGATCAACCCGATGGACCTCGAGCGGAAGCGCCGCCTGTGGGACCTGCTGCTGGCGGTGGGCTTCAAGGAGATCGAGGTCGGCTTCCCCGCCGCGTCCCAGACCGACTTCGACTTCGTACGCCACATCATCGAGGCCGACCTGGTCCCCGCCGACGTCACCATCCAGGTGCTCACCCAGGCCCGGCCCGAGCTCATCGAGCGCACCTTCGAGTCCATCGCCGGGGCGAGCCGGGCAATCGTGCACCTCTACAACTCCACGTCCACCCTGCAGCGGCGGGTGGTGTTCGGCCTCGACCAGCGGGGCATCGTGGACATCGCCGTAAACGGGGCCGAGCTGTGCCGCAAGTTCGCCGCCCAGCTGCCCGACACCGAGATCCTCTGGGAGTACTCGCCCGAGTCCTTCACCGGCACCGAGCTGCCCTTCGCCCAGGAGATCTGCGAAGCGGTGATGGACGTCTACGAGCCCGATGACGAGCACCCCATCATCTTGAACCTGCCCGCCACCGTCGAGTCCTCGACCGCCAACGTCTACGGCGACCAGATCGAGTGGTTCCTGCGCCACGTGAAGAACCGCTCGGCGGTGATCCTGTCCCTCCACCCCCACAACGACCGGGGCACGGCCGTCGCCGCCACGGAGTTCGGCCTGATGGCGGGGGCCGACCGGGTCGAGGGCACGATGTTCGGCAACGGCGAGCGTACGGGCAACGTCGACATCTGCACGCTCGCCCTGAACCTGTTCACCCAGGGCGTGGAACCCCGCCTGGACCTGAGCGACATCGACGAGGCCAAGCGCATCGTGGAGTACTGCAACCAGCTGCCCGTGCACCCCCGGCACCCGTGGGCCGGCGAGCTGGTCTACACGGCCTTCTCCGGCTCGCACCAGGACGCCATCAAGAAGGGCTTCAACGCTCTGCCCCGCGACTACGAGCAGTGGGAGGTCCCGTACCTGCCCATCGACCCCGCCCACCTCGGCCGCAGCTACGAGGCCGTCGTGCGGGTCAACAGCCAGTCCGGCAAGGGCGGCGTGAGCTTCGTGCTCCTGCACGAGTACAACCTCGACCTGCCCCGGGGCATGCAGGTGGAGTACACGAACCGGGTGCAGGAGATCACCGACGAGACCTCCGAGGAGATCACCTCCTTCGAGATCCACCGCGAGTTCCAGGCCCGCTACCTGGAGACGACCTCCCCGCTCGAGCTGCGGTCGCACCGGTACTCGACGGACACCGCCGCCTCGGAGAAGACCGAGCTGCAGGCCAAGGTGCGCTGGTGGGGCGAGGAGCGGGCCATCACCGGGGTGGGCAACGGCCCGATCGACGCGTTCGTGGACGCGCTGGGCGAGCTCGGGGTGCACCTGCAGCTCACGGACTACGCCGAGCACGCCATCGAGCGGGGCTCGGACGCCCAGGCCGCGGCCTACGTCGAGCTGGAGACGGCTGACGAGCTGCGCTTCTGGGGCTGCGGCGTCAACCCGAGCATCGTGACGGCGTCGCTGGGGGCCGTGGCCAGCGCGGTGAACAACGCCTACGCCACGGCGCAGGTGGGCGCCTGAGGCGGGGTGCGGCGGCGGGGTGCGGCGGCGGGGCCGTTCCGGGGCGGCGGGCCGACCCGAGTCCTACCAGCAGGTGGGCCAGGCCGACAACGGGCGCGCCGTGCCCGGCTCGAAGGGGCGCCCGGCGAAGCGGCCCAGGTACCGGGCGAGGGTGCCCCGGGTGTCGGCCGGGTCGATCACCTCGTCGATCTTCATGATCCCTGCCCCGCCGTAGGGGTCGGTCGCGTCGCGCAGCGAGTCCGCTCGGCGCGACAGCTCGGCCAGGCGCTCGGTGCGCTCGAGGTCCTGGAACTGGGTGCCGTACAGGACGGACGCGCCGACATCGGGGTCCATGAAGCCGATCTCCGCCCCGGGCCAGGCCAGCACGACGTCGGTGCCCTGGTCGCTGCCGGCGAGGGAGAAGTACGCCAAGCCGAACGCCTTGCGCAGCACCACGGTCAGCTTGGGCACCTCGGCCAGGTGGAGGGCCTGCTGGAACATGATGGCCTTGTGCAGCAGGCGGGCGTGCTCCACCTGCTTGCCCACGAGGAACCCGGGCACGTCCTGGAGGAACACCAGGGGCAGGTTGAAGGCGTCGCACAGCACGATGAGCTTGGCCGCCTTGTCGCAGGCGTCGGGGCCGAGCACGCCTGCCTGCTGGATGGGCTGGGAGGCGACGATCCCCACGGGCCAGCCGTCGATGCGGGCGAAGCAGCAGACGAGCGAGCGGCCCATGAGCGGGCGCAGCTCGAGGAGCTCGCCCCCGTCGACCAGGCGGGCGAGGACCCGGCGCATGTCGTAGCCCCGCCGGCGCGCTTCGGGCACCAGCCGGTACAGCTCGGGGTCGGCCCCGAGGGCGCTGCCTCCGCCGACCCGCTCGGGCGGGGTCCAGGCGTTGGGCGGCAGGTAGGCGAGGAAGCGGCGGACCAGCTCGTAGGCCTCGTCGTCGGTCTCGGCGACCTGGTCGATCTGCCCCGTGACCCGGGCGTGCACGTCGACCCCGCCCAGCTCCTCGAAGCTGATGTCCTCCCCCGTCGCCACCTCGACGACGCGGGGAGAGGTGACCGCCAGGCAGGTGCCCCGGACCTGGACGACGAAGTCGGAGTGGGCCGAGACGAAGGACGAGCCGCCGAAGGAGTCCCCGGCCACGATCGTGCACAGCGGCACGCGGCGCCGCCGTAGCGAGGGCGAGCGCTTGGGCGTGACCTGGAGGAACCCTTCGGTGCCGAGCGTGTCGGGGATGCGGGCCCCGCCGGTCTGGCCGAAGTGCACGATCGGGTTGCCCGCCCGGATGGCCTGCTCGGTGAGGCGCTCGATCTTGCGGGAGCCGACGATGGAGGACGAGCCCCGCCTCACGGTGACGTCGTCGCCGTAGACGGTGACGGGCCGCCCGTCGAGCAGCCCGTGGCCGCCGATCTTGCCGTCGCCGGGGGTCACGTCGACGTCGAGGGGGTTCGCCGAGCGGGAGAACGTGCCGACCTCCTCGAAGGACCCGGGGTCGAGGAAGGCGCCGAGGTGCTCGCGGATGGTCCGGCGCCCCTGGGCGTGGACGCGATCTACCTTGTCGAGCCCGCCGAGCTCGCGCCGCACCCGGTCACGGCGGGCGTGCAGCTCTTCGACGACCCGGGGACGGCCGGCCTCGGACGGCGCAGGGCCCGGCCCCTCCCCCACGGCGGCGTCGCCCATCAGGCCTGCTGGAGGAACTCGACCCAGTTCCCGTCGGGGTCTTCCACCATGCCGACGCGCACACCGGGCCGGATCTCCCGCTCCTTCCACACCACCTTGTAGCCGGCGTCGGCGCAGGTGGCGAGGACGTCGGCCAGGTTGGAGAGGGAGATGGTGAAGTAGCGGTAGCCCGTGCCCCCCGGGATGCCGCCGGGTGGATTCGAGTCCTTGGGCACCTCGGCGAGGCGGACGAGCTTCACGAGCGTGGTGCCGCACATGAGGCGGTGCATGGTCGCCCCGCCGGGCATGTCCATGTCGGCGACGTGCTCGAAGCCGAGCGTGTCCCGGTAGAAGCGCAGGGCCGCCTCGCTGTCGCGGATGACCACGCCCAGGTCGATGGAGTCCTTGGTCAGCTGCACGGCCATGGCCGCCCCCCTTCTGCAGGCGCCTGCCTGCTCCGGCGGCCGATCCTGGCACACGGGCAGGGCCGCACGGTAACGAGGGGGCGGGCCAGGTGGCAGCATGGCCCGATGGCCAGCTCCCAACACGTGGACATCCCCGGCGTGCGGGTCCACTACCTGCAGCAGGGCTCGGGGCCCGAGGCGGTCGTGCTGCTCCACGGGTTCCCCCAGACCTCCCACCAATGGCGCCACCAGCTCCGCGCCTTGGCGGAGGCCGGCTACGCCTGCTTCGCCCCCGACAACCGGGGCTTCGGCGGCACCGACAAGCCCGACGTGCGGATCTCGCGGGCGCTGCTCGCCCGCGACGTCACCCGGTTCATGGACGCCGTCGGGCTCGAGTCCGCCCACGTCGTGGCCCACGACTGGGGCGGCATCATCGCCTTCAAGCTGGTGGCCGACCACCCTCAGCGGGTGCGCTCGATCGCCCTGCTGGACACGCTCCTGACCGTCTGGCCCCCCCAGGCGGTGCACGGCTGGTGGTTCAAGGCCGAGGGGCTCCCCGAGGCGCTCTTCGCCGCCCACCATCGCACCTTCATCGAGGTCGCCTTCGGGGGGCGCGACGCGGCCGACCTGCCGGGGGCGCCGGCCTCGCCGTGGGCGCGCACCGGGCTCGGGGGCACGGGTGGGGGGCGGCCCGCCTGGGTCGACGCCGAGTCGCTCGACCACTACCTCGAGGCGTTCTCTGACCCCGCTTCGTGGGCGGCGGCGATCCAGTACTACCGCTACGGCCTGCCCTTCCACCTCGTCGACGACGGAGGCGGCGCCGAGCGCTACCGCTGCCTGTCCGAGCGCGAGGTCGGCGCCATGTGGCTCCACGAGGGCGGCTTCGACGCCCACCCGGACCGCTGGCGCCAACACGACGTCGCCCCCGAGGACCGCTCGACCCGCTTCGAGCAGCCGGCGCTGTGGCTCCAGGCCCGGGGCCGGGAGCGGGGCCGGCGCGCAAAGCGCGAACCGGCGGGTGGCCGGAGCACGACCGCCCCGGCCAGCGCCTTCGTGGCCCAGTTCGCCCAGTGCTTCGGGGCCCTGGCTACTCAGGGCGTCGCCTCGGGCCACTTCCTCGCCGAGGAGGCGCCCGACGAGGTGAACGCCGCCCTCCTGGGGTTCCTCGGCCCGGCGGGAGGCGGGCGGGCGTGAGCCGGACCGCCGGCTCGGGCTACCTCGTCGGACCGGGCGAGGGCGGCAAGGGGCCCGGGGTGCTGGTGCTGCACTCCTGGTGGGGGCTCACCGCCTTCTTCAAGGACGTCTGCCACCGCCTGGCGGACGAGGGGTACACCGTGCTCGCCCCCGACCTGCTGACCGGCCAGCAGCCCACCACCCCCGACGACGCCGAGGCCGCCCTCGCCGCCGCCGACGTCGACCGCAGCGCCGGCCTGGTGGTCTCCTCGGCGCGGGTGCTGCGGAACGCGTCGGCCGACGCCCGCGCCCCGATCGGCCTAGTCGGCTTCTCCATGGGCGCCTCATGGGCCCTGTGGCTGTCGGCCCGGGCGTCCACGGAGGTGGCGGCCACCGTGGCCTTCTACGGCAGCCAGTCGATCGACTTCAGCGAAGCCCGCTCGGCCTACCTGGGCCACTTCGCCGAGTACGACGGGCTGGTCAGCGAGGACGACACCGTCGAGCTCGAGGCGCACCTCAAGCTGGTGGGCCGCGACGCGTCGTTCTTCCGCTACCCGGGCACCTCGCACTGGTTCTTCGAGGCCGACCGGGGCCCCGCCTACTCGGCGGAGGCCGCCGCCCTGGCCTGGGAGCGCACCGTCGCCTTCCTGCGCGAGCACCTCCCGCCCGCAGCGCCGACCACCGGGCCGGCCGCGTGAAGGTCCCTGCCGCTCGGGGCGTGCCCTCAGCGCGGCGCCACCCGCCAGCACAGCTCGACGACCGGCGCCGCGGCCAGCGCGGCGCGGTACTCCTCGTGGCCGGCGAAGCGGTCCCGCTCGAGGACCCGCCCGTGCACCGCCACCTCGAAGGAGGTCGGGCCGTAGGGCCAGGGGTCGACGGTGACGAACCCCTCGCCGTGCTCGAGGCGCAACTCGGTGAACCCTCCGACCAGGTCGGTCGGGCACGGCGCGGCAGGCGACCCCGAGGGCCAGGGCATGGTCACGGCCAGGGCGGCGAAATCGCCGAACTGCAGGAGCCGGGTGTTGGCCTCGACGGCCGCCTCGGTGAGGTGCTGGGACCAGCCGGGCTGGTCGCACAGCAGGCGCCGGGCCTTCACCTCCCACTGGTCCTGCTCGGCCACGAAGGCCTCGGTGGCGGCACGCTCGTCGCCCGCGAGGCCGTGCATGGCCTTGCGGTACAGGATGGCGGCGTGGCGCATCACGAGCACGCCCGAGTACGGGTGCTGGGCGAAGGCTCGGGCGACGCCACGGCGCCACAGGTCGAGCTTGGCGGACCAGTGCGGGCCGTGCACGAAGTCCATCGGGTAGCCATCGTCTCGGACCTCGGGCTCCTCCTCCCACTCCGACCAGCCGTTGTCGTGCAGGAAGATGCCCGCCATGACGGGCTCGTAGGGCTGGGGAGCGACGAAGCTGTCGTTGCCCCAGCGCCGGCAGAAGCTGGTCGCCTGGAGGGCGTGGGTCGTCTGGTTGATGCACAGCAGTCGCCCGTCGCCGAGCTCCCGGACGATCATGGGCTGGACGCTACCGGCCGCTGGCGGCGCCGACGTCGCGGGCTCGACCTGGCCTTTGGCGGGGCGGCCCGTGCTCAACGGCCCACCATCCGCCCGAGCACGGCGGCCAGGGCGCGGAGGTCGCCGTCCGCCCGGAGCGCCCACAGGTACGCCGGGTAGGCCACGGCGGCAGCGAGGAGGCCGGCTGCGGCGGCGGCGGGGGCCGGCGGGGCGCGGTCGCCCCATTCGAGGAGGCTGACGACGGCGCCGCTCGTGGCGGCCATGGCCAGCGACGCGCCCACGATGCGCGGCAGCACGGCGACCCGGCTGGCGGGCACCCGGCCGATGCGATGGGCGAAGCGGGAGAAGCCGGCGACGGCGACCACCCAGAACCCGAGGACGAAGCTGGCGGCCAGGCCCAGCAGCCCGAACGTGGGGGCGAGCACGACGGCGGCGCCGATGATGAAGCTGTTCTGGAGCATGGCCAGGCGGAAGGGCGTCGTGGTGTCGGAGAGGGCGTAGAAGCTCCGCACCACGTACTGGTACACGGAGAAGGCGACCAGGCCAGTGGCGAACCAGGCCAGGATGCCCGCGGTCAGCTCGGCCCCTTCCGCGGTGAGGGGCAGGGAGCGCATGAGCGGCCAGGCGAGTACGACGAGCCCCGCCGAGGCCGGCGCCATGAGCAGCACGATGAGCCGGAGCCCGCGCAGCCACTCCCTGCGCAGGCGGGCCATGTCGCCCTCCTGGGCCGCGCTGGCCAGCTCCGGCGCCAGCGCGGTGGTGATGGAGACGGCGAGCAGGCCGTAGGCCACGTAGAAGAACAGGCTGGCGTAGGTGTAGGCGGCGTAGCCGCCGGCATCGCTGTAGCGGTTGGCGAGGAGGCTGGTGACGATCACGCCCACCTGGCTGACGGCCACGAACCCAAGCGCGCCGCGGCTGGCCGAGCCCAGCCGGCGGATGGCCGGGTGGCGCAGCGTGGGCCGGAAGCGCAGGCCGAGGCGCTCGTTCCGCAGCGCGGGGAGCAGCAGGGCGGCGTTGGCCACCACGCCGAGCGTGGTGCCGAGGCCGAGCACGGTGAACGTCCAGCGGTCGGCGATGGCCGTGCCCAGGCCGGCGGTGCCGAGGTCGACGCCCGAGATCACCGGAGCCAGCAGGTACGCGGCGATGGTGACCAGGTTGTTGACCGCGGGCGCGAACGCCGCCGCCCCGAAGCGCCGCCGGGCCTGCAGCAACGACGTCACTACCGTCATGACCCCGTAGAAGAAGACCTGGGGCATGAACCACCGCAGCAGGACGGTGAGGGCCTGCTGCTGCTCCGCCTGCTGCTCCCCGCCCCGGAAGGCGGCGATGGCCCAGCCGAGGGCGGGCGCGGTGAGCAGGCCGAGCACGGTGAGCGCGGCGAGGCCGGTCACGGCGACCGACACGACCGCCGACGTGCCGTCGCGGTCCCGCCGCTGCAGCAGGTCGACGAACAGGGGCAGCAGCACCGCGGCGAGCACGCCCCCGGCGACCAGCTCGTAGACGATGTTGGGGACGTTGTTGGCGAAGTTGTAGGCGTCGGCGAGGGCGGTCGTGCCGAGGACGGAGACGAGGACGACCGTGCGGGCGAAGCCGGTGGCCCGCGACACGAGCACGCCGGCGCTGATGAGGGCGCTCGAGCGCAGGAGCCCCGAGCGGGCCGCGGCGGGGCGGGCGCGCTGGGTCCGGGGCATCGTGGGGGAATCCTGCCCGCACGGGGTCGGCCGGTGCCAGCACCCTCGCCCCCGGCCCGTCCCCGCCGGCCGGGCTCACCGACTGCTCAGCGGTTCTGCCAGTCGGGGGTCTGCTTGGTGAAGAAGGCTTCCATGGCGGCCCGGGAGTCCTCGGTGCCGCTCGAGAGGATCTGGGTGCGGTTCTCGAGGTCGATGCCCGCCTGCAGCGAGCTGATCTCGAGGTTCGACCACATCACCTCCTTCGTCATCCACGTGCCGAAGGGGCTGTTGGCCTTGATCCGCTCGGCGTGGACGAGGGCGGCCTCGACCACCTGGCCGTCGGCCACCCGCTCGGTGACCAGGCCGAGGCGGTCGGCCTCGGCGGCGTCGATGACCCTCCCGGTGAGCAGCAGCTCCCACGCCCGGGACGCGCCGATCATCCGGGGCAGCAGCCAGGACACGCCGATGTCGCAGCCCGACAGGCCCAGGCGTACGAAGGCGGTCCCGAAGCGGGCCGACTCGGCGCACACGCGGATGTCACTGGCCAGGGCGATGGCGAACCCGCCACCGGCGCAGGGCCCGTTGATGGCGGAGATGACGGGCTGGCGCGTGTCCCGCAGCCGGGGGACGAGGCCGGCGATGTACTGCTGGACGGCGAGGCCCTGCTGTGCCCGGCCGAAGCCCTCGGTGCCGGGGACGGTCCCGAACCCGTTGAGGTCGAGCCCCGCGCAGAACCCCCGGCCCTCGCCCGTGATCAGCACGACCCGGCAGCTGTGGTCCCTGTCGACGGCGTCGAGGGCAGCGTGCAGCTCGCTGACCAGGTCGTAGTTGAGGGTGTTGAGCCGCTCCGGACGGTTGAGCGTCAGCTGGGTGACGCCGTCGGTCGGGTGGCTGATCTCGACGTTGGCCATGGCCGGGGAAGCTAGCCCGGCATCCCCGGTGTCGCCGTCACCCGCAGGCGTTGATGCTCTGGTCCCAGGCGCAGTTCGTCGTCTTGCCGGACAGCTCGATGATGTTGCCCTCCACGACCCACGTCTGCTGGGCGGCGTCGTAGACGGAAAGGTCGGAACCCTCGAGCAGGTAGGCGTCCTTGTTGCCGTTCATGTTGATGCTGATGCCTTCGAGGTGCACCGGGCTCGTGCCCTCGAACGCCCGTAGCGCGAGGATCAAGTTGGTCCGGGTGAGCCCGCCGTCGAGCTCCCCGGCGATCATCAACGCCTGCGTCCACACCCAGGCCTGGTAGAAGCCGTTGCCGAACTGGCTGGACTCCTCGGAGTTGATCCCGTTGTCGGCCAGGAACTCTCGCGCCCACACGGAGAAGCCGTCGCTGTCGCTCGCCTCAGCGTTGATGTCCTTCTGCCCGCCTCCGACGATGTACCAACCGTCGGACTGAGTGCCGTCACCACCCACCTTGTCCCTGCCGACGTAGGCCGAGCTCTTGCACACCGACGACATGAACCCGTACTTCAACGTCTCCGCCATGCCGTTGCTGGCAACCTCGTTGATGATCTGGGTGCACTGCACGGCGCCGGTCATCGTGATGAAGACGTCGGGATCCTGAGAGGCGAGCGTCGTCATGGCATCGGTGACGATGGGCGCGGTGATCTCGAGCTTCTCGGTGATGAACTCGATCTTGTCCTTGTTCGGGGATTCCGCGATGACGGCCTCGAACGCCCCCTCATAGGCGAGCCCGAAGTCGCTGTTGGCCACGAGCGCGGCCACGCGCACCTTCCCGTCCTCCTCGGTCAGCTCCTCGATGTGCTGGTCGATGAACGTCCCCCAGATGACCGCTTCTGTGCCGTAGGAGATCAGCGAGCCGACCGTCCACGGGTGGTTCACCGGGTCACCCCAGGCGGGGGAACCACTGGTCGTGAGCGGATGGGGCACGCAGCGCTGGTTGATCTTGTCGTAGACCTTGAGGCCGGCGGGCGTCCCGAGCGTCTGGATGGCGAACACCCGCTCGCTGTCCAGCAGCTCGTCCACGAGCGGGATGGTCTTGGTCGCGTCGTAGCTGTCGTCACGGACGATGTAGTTGATGCTCCGGGTCTTGCCGGTGGAGTCCGTGAAGGCGCCGTTGTCCGAGTTGTACTTGAACCAGGCCGCAGCCGTCCTGGACAGGTTGCCAAAGTCGGCGGCCGTCCCGGACAGTGCCGTGGGATTGCCGATCTTTATCTCGGTGTCGGTCAAACCCTCGGTATCGCTCCAACCGGCGGGGCACTGGCTCAAGTCGATGGTGAAGCCCTCAGGGCCGGTGAGCGTCTGGCCGTCGGCCGACTTGCCCCACCCGTTGTCCTTGATCTTCTCGACCACGGCCGCCCGTTCGTCGGCCCACAACTGCTCCCACTCCTCGATGGACGTGGGGCTAGGGCCAGCAGCGGCTGTGGTGGCGGACGTCGAAGTGGACGACGTGCTCGGCGCGCTATCTACAGTGGTGGCCGACGCGCTCTCCGCGCCGCTCTCGTCGCCGTCGTCGCCGCCGCAGCCGGCGACCATGACCAAGGTCGCGCCAGTCGCGGCCCAGGCCGCGAGCGTCCTTCTCCCCCTCACAACTCCCCCATCCGCGCGCACGCGATGCGCGCTCTCTCTGACGAGAGCCTCGACGCCGTTCCCCCCTGGCCTCAGGCTTCTCGCTATCGGCCATCCTTGTGCGTCAACGTAGCCGATGGGCGAGCCTCTCGCCCTCGGGAGGTCTGGAAATGCGGGGCGTCGGCCGACACAGGACAAGAGCGCACCGGGCTCGTCGCCTATCGACAAAT
>WHTX01000045.1:0-2136 GCA_009377505.1 Acidimicrobiia bacterium | reverse complement strand
ACCGGCGGCCCCAAGCACGGTCGCGACAACTGCTGACTGCCCTGTCAGGCCCGGCGGTCAGCGGGTGGCCGCGCCCGGCCGCCCCCAGCCTCGTCGGCGCGGTCAGATCAGCCCGTCGTGCACGGCCTGGCGGATCCAGGGCACGACGATGGCGAGCATCTCGTCGAGGGAGGTCCGCGCCTCGAAGCCGAGCAGGTCACGGGCCTTGCCCACCGCCGGCACCCGGCGCTGGACGTCGTGCTCGTAGGGGGTGTCCGACACGTATCGGAAGGGCTGGCCGGGCCGCAGCACGGCCCAGATCTTCTCGGCCAGCTGGAGCACCGTCGTCGACTCGGCCGTGGAGAGGTTGAAGTCCTCGTTGCGGGCGGCGGGGTGCTCGACACCGGTGGCGATGCCCTCGGCCAGGTCGCCGCCGTAGGTGTAGTGCCGGACCTGGGTGCCGTCCCCGAGCAGGTGGAGCGGGTCCTGGCCCTTCACGATCTTCTGCACGATGTCCGGCACCACGTGGCTGAGGGCCAGCTCGACGTTGCCGCTCGACACCTCGATGTCGCTCAGGGCCCGCACCTCGCCGATGCCCACGCAGTTGAAAGGCCGCAGGATCGTGTAGGGCAGCTGGTACTGGTCCCAGGCCGCCTTGGCCCAGTACTCCACGGCCAGCTTCTGGAAGCCGTAGGACGAGATAGGCGGCGGGATCCGGCGTTCGTCGCCCTCCTGGGACGGCCAGCGCTCGGTGGACTCGTAGACCATGGACGAGCTCAGGTACGTGACCTTCTCGAGCCGGCCCTCGCGGTGGGCCTCGATGGCTGCGTCGCAGGAGGCAGCCATGATGCGCTCGTTCGTGGCCATGAGGTCGTAGGCGAAGGCGTGGAAGTACGAGATCCCGCCGATCATGGCCGCGCCGGCGATGAAGTGGTCGCAGTCGAGCAGCAGCTTGCGCAGCAGGTCGGCGTCTCGGGCGTCGCCCTCGACGAACTGGTAGCCGGGGTTGTCGTCGTAGGAGCGGATGACCCGGCCGTACTTGGACAGGTCGTCGACGCCGACGACCTCGTGGCCGCGCCGCAGCAGCTCGTCGACAACGTAGCCGCCGATGAAGCCCGACGCTCCGGTCATCAGCACCTTGGACATGGGGGGAGGTCCTCTCTGTTCACAACTGTTCGCCGCTTCGGCGGGCGTCCGGCCGAGGGGGTGGGCGGCCGTGCCCGGGCCCCGCTCAGGCCAGCGTGCTGTGCGGTTCGGGCTCGGCGACCGTGCCCACCGGCAGCTCGACGGCGGCCAGCTTGGGCCCGAAGGCGTAGCGGTACCAGTGGAAGTACCGGGGCATCCACCGGGCGACCTGGAAGGTCGAGTTCCCCGCGCTCCGCTCGAGCCAGATGGTGGGGATCTCCGCCACCCGGCGCCGGCGGCGCCGGGCCTTGGCTACGAGCTCGATGCCGATCTCGAAACCGGCGTCGGACTCGATGCCCACCTCGTCGACGAAGTCGGTGGCGTAGGCCTTGAAGGAGTTGGTGGCGTCGCGGGTGCCGACCCGGCCCAGCCAGTAGAGGCTGATGCCGGCCAGCCGGGACAGCGAGCTCTTGAGGGGCGGCCCGCCGATCTGGCGCCCGCCGCTCATGTAGCGGGAGGCGGCGGCGATGACCACCCCGCGCTCGACGAGCTTGGTGAGGTCGTCGATCTGCTGGGGGTCGTCACTGCCGTCGGCCATGGTCACCACGGCGACGGGAGCGCTGGCCTGGCTCATGCCGAAGCGGATGGCCCGCGCCGGCCCCCGCCCGAGCGTGTTGAGCGTCGGCCGGACGCGACCGTCCCGCCGGGCGTAATCGGCCACCACCGGCGCAGTGGAGTCCGACGGGTCGTCGTAGACGACGAGGACCTCGCAGGACAGGCGCACGTTCTCGAGGATCCGGTCGAGCACGGGCACGACCGCTTCCCCCTCCTCGTAGACGGGGATGACGATGGAGACGCGCGGCGCTTCCCTGGGCCAGCTCACCGTGCTTGCCCGCTCTCGGCCGCTCGGGCCGTTCGCTCCGCTCACCGTGCTCTCGCTTCGCTGATGGGTTTACCTTCCATCACAGAGGCCTCCGCCGGGGAACGCTTGCTTCGCTTGTCCCTCGAGGACTGACGTGAGACCGCGTCCCC
>WHTX01000403.1 GCA_009377505.1 Acidimicrobiia bacterium | reverse complement strand
GGTGCTCGCCCCGGCGGTCGTGGCGGCCGTCTCGCTCGGCCTCGTCGGTTCCCCCGGGGCAGCGCCGGGCCCAGGCTCACGGCAGCTCGTGACCACGGCGACGAGGCCGGCCACCAACAACCCCCTGCACAGCCTGCTCACCAGATCGCTCCTCCGCGCCTTGCCCCGCCCGTCGGCCACGCGGCCGTGCCGATGAGGGGTCGGGTGGTCAGAGCCGGCGCATGCGGATCCCGGTGACGGAGTGGTCGGGGCCCTTGTGGACCACGAGGTGCGCCCGCTCGCGGGTGGGCAGCAGGTTCTCCTGGAGGTTGGGCCGGTTGATCGAGGCCCAGATGCCGTGCGCCGTCGCCCGGGCGTCCGCTTCGCTCAGCGCCGCGTAGCGGTGGAAGTAGGAGCGCTCGTCGGCGAACACGGTCTTGCGGAAGCCCAGGAAGCGCTCGACGTACCAGCGCTCGATGTCGGCCTCTTTGGCGTCGACGTAGATGGAGAAGTCGAAGAAGTCCGAGACCACGGGGCTGTTCGACTCCCTCGGGCCCGGTCCCTGCAGCACGTTGAGGCCCTCGACGATGAGCACGTCGGGGCTGCGCACGACCTGGTACTCGTCGGGCACGATGTCGTAGGCCAGGTGGGAGTACACGGGGGCGCGCACGAGGGGGCAGCCCGCCTTCACGTCGGCGAGGAAGGCGAGTAGGCGGCGCACGTCGTAGCTCTCCGGGAAGCCCTTGCGCCCCATGAGGCCGCGGCGCTCGAGCTCGGCTGTGGGGTGGAGGAAGCCGTCGGTCGTGACGAGGTCGACCCGGGTGTGGTGCTGCCAGCGGGCCATGATCAGCTGCACGAGGCGGGCCGTGGTGCTCTTGCCCACCGCCACCGAGCCGGCGATGCCGATCACGAACGGGACCTTCACGCTGGGCTTGCCGAGGAAGCGGTCGGTGGCCTTGTGCAGGTCCTGCACCGCGGACACGTGCAGGTTCAACAGTCGGGTCAACGGTAGGTAGACGTCGCCCACCTCGCCGAGGGTCAGGCTGTCGTTGAAGCTGATGAGCCCGGCGAGCTCGTGCTCGTCGATATGGAGCGGCGTCGAGCTCCGGAGTGCGGCCCACTCCTCTCGCGTGAAGGACCGGTACCGATCGAGCGTCGGCCGTTCGGGTGACACCCGTCGTCCCACGGCGTCAGTTGACCAGGTCATGCGTCTCCAGGGCAAAAGCTCGCAGGGCCCGGACTCCGGGCGCCGGCATCCCCAGAACGGGTGAGCGCCCTCAAGGCAGGCCCCCAGACGTCCGTTCCCCACAGTGGGTGGTGGTTCTAGGACCCTTCGCAGTTCGCCGGCGGCGGAGCCGGCGAGGGCTGCCGCCCCCTGGAGGAGGCGTCGTGAGGCGGTCGAAGCAGGTGGGGGTAGTCGCCCTGGCGGTGACGGCGATGCTGGGCCTGGCCACACCGGCCACCGCCCGGGCGCAGGAGCACCCGACGCCCAGGGCGGAAGGCGTCACCACCCTGGGGGACGAGGTGCGCCTCGTCGTCGACCTCCACGGCGCCAGCGTGGACGAGCTCGGCGCCGCCACCGTCGACGGCACGACGGTCACCGAGGTCTTCGGCACCGACCAGGCCGTGGTCACCGTCGAGCCGGGTGACCTCGGCGAGGTGGCCGACCAGCTCGAGGCGGCCGGTGCCCCCGTGGTCGAGGTCGACCCCCGCGTCGAGGCCACGGCGCAGCCCACCGACGCCTGGTGGCCTGAGCAGAGCCGCGGCTTCTCCCTCGTCGGCGTCCCCGGCGCCTGGGACGTGACCACGGGCAGCGACACCGTCATCGCCGTCATCGACACCGGCGTCTCCCCGGTGAGCGAGCTCGCCGGGCGCCTGCTGCCCGGTCGGGACTTCGTCGTCAAGGACGAAGACGGGAGCAACGACTACGACGCCGCCGACCTCAACGGCCATGGCACCCAGGCCGCCACCGTGGCCGCCGGCGCGGCCAACAACGGCGTGGCCGGCGCCGGGGTGTGCTGGACCTGCCGGGTGCTGCCCGTGCGGGTGCTCGACTCCAACGGCTCGGGCTTGGCCTCCGACGTGGCCGCGGGCATCAACTGGGCCGTCGACCAGGGCGCCGACGTGGTGAGCCTCAGCCTCGGCGCGCCCTCCCCGTCCTACCTCATGGGCCAGGCCGTGGCTGCCGCCCGGGCCGCCGGGGTCGTCGTCGTCGCCGCCGCCGGCAACGGCTACGCCCAGGGCCAGACGATCAGCTACCCGGGGGCCCACCCGAGCGCCATCGCCGTCGCCGCCGTGGACGCCGGGGGCCAGTACTTCTACTACTCCAACCGGGGGGACTGGGTGGACGTGGCCGCCCCGGGGCTGAACATCTCCCAGAACCTCGCCGGCCAGGCCGCCTGGTTCAACGGCACCTCCTCGGCCACGCCCGTCGTCGCCGGGTCCGCCGCCCTCGCCCTCGCCGCCGACCCGGCCCGCAGTGCGGAGGAGGTCGTCGCCCTCATCACCTCCAGCGGGCCCGTCTACCCCGGCATCGGCGGGCCCCTGCTCGACGCCCGCCGGGTCGCCGTGCCCCCGGGCACGCCCGACTTCGGGCCCCTCGCTCCCGCCCGCCTGCTCGACACCCGGGGCCTGCCCACCGTCGACGGCCACCACGCCTGGTGGGGCCGCGTGCCCGCCGGTGGCACCGTCGAGCTGCCCGTCTCGGGCCGGGCCGGCGTGCCGGGCTGGGCCGACAGCGTCGTGTTGAACGTGACGGCCACGGAGACCGCCGCTGCGGGGTTCGTGACGGTCTACCCCTGCGGGGCGGCCCGCCCGAACGCCTCGAACCTCAACTTCGAGGCGGGCCAGACCGTGCCCAACCTCGTCGTGTCCAAGATCGGCAGCGGCAAGGTGTGCCTCTTCGCCGCCGCGAGCACCCAGCTCGTGGTGGACGTCGCTGCCTACCTCCCGGCAGGGGCCACCTTCGGCTCGACCTCGCCGGCCCGGCTGTTGGACACGCGGGGGTTCCCGACCGCCGACGGCCAGGTGCCCTGGTGGGGCTACGTGGCCGGCGGCCAGACCGTGGAGCTGCCCGTGGCCGGCCGGGCCGGGGTGCCGGCTGACGCCGGCTCGGTGGTGCTCAACGTCACCGCCGTGCACGGCCAGGCGAACGGCTACGTGACCGCTTTCCCCTGTGGGTCGAGCGTGCCCCTGGCCTCGAACCTCAACTTCGTGCCCGGCCAGACCGTGGCCAACCTCATCGTCAGCGAGGTGGGGGCGGGGGGCAAGGTGTGCCTGTACGCCGCCGGGACCACCCACCTGCTCGCCGACGTGGCCGCCTGGTTCCCCCCGGGGGCCGACTTCGCCGCCGGCGTGCCCGCCCGGCTGCTCGACACCCGCCCCTACCCCACTGTGGACGGCGCCTTCAGCGGCGGGGGCAGCCTCCCTGCCGGCGGCGAGATCGAGCTGCAGGTGCTGGACCGGGCCGACGTGCCCTCGACGGCGACGGCGGTGGTGCTGAACGTGACCGCGGCCAACCCCCAGGCCGAAGGCTTCGTGACCGTGTGGCCCTGCGGCTCGCGGCCCCTCGCCTCCAACCTCAACTTCGTGCCCGGCCAGACGGTCCCCAACCTCGTCATGGCCGAGGTGGCGGCCGATGGCACGGTCTGTCTCTACACAGCGGGCGCCACCGAGCTCGTGGCCGACGTGGCCGGCTGGTTCGGGGCGAGCTGAGGCCGGCTGCCCGGGGCGAGGGTGGTCAGAAGAGGCGGAGCTGGTCGCGCTCGAAGCCGCGCAGCTCGTCGTAGTCGACCTCGACACAGGACAGGCCGCGGTCGAGGGCGAGCACCCGGGCCTGGGGCTTGATGAGCTGGGCCACGAAGACACCCCGCACCGGCTTGAGCCGGGGGTCGAGGTCGAGCCGCTCGAGGTAGCGCACGAGCTGCTCCACGCCGTCGATCTCGCCCCGTCGCTTCACCTCGACGGCGACGGCGTTGCCCTCGGCGTCCCGGCAGAGCAGGTCGACGGGGCCGATGTCGGTCGGGTACTCGCGCCGCACGAGGCGCAGGCCCTCGGCGAGCACCGTCGGGTTGGCCGCCAGCAGCTCCTGCAGGTGGACCTCGACGCCGTCCTTCCGCAGGCCCGGGTC
>WHTX01000402.1 GCA_009377505.1 Acidimicrobiia bacterium | reverse complement strand
ACGGGTGGCGACCCTCACGGGTGTCGGTGATGACGTGTAGACGGCCGATCAACGCTGCTCCTCCCTGCGCCGGCATGATCCGGATCAGGTTCTGACGGTCGGGAGCCGAACAGCTCCCCTCTCAGCCCGGTTGCGCCGGACTCCCGCGGTGACGCCACAACCTTACGCGCAGCGTGAGGCCGCTCGCGTAAGGCGGCCGTCGCTCGCCTGGCCGAGCGTGGTCCCGCTCTGTGAGGGCGGTCGTTGCAGCACCCGTCCCAGCTCCCCCGTGGTCGAGTCTCGGCGTCAGGTGGATCGGCGGCGGAGCAGGTAGATGTCCATGATCCAGCCGTGGGTTGCCCGGCCTTCGGCTCGGGTGCGCTGGATCTCGTCGCTGACCTCGTGGAGCGGCCCGCTGATCAGCAGCTCGTGGGGTGTGCCGAGGTAGGCGCCCCAGTAGATGTCGACGGGCTCGGTGACGGTCGTGAAGGCGCAGGTGCCGTCGAGCATGACGACCACGTCGCCGTGCTCCGGGATCAGGCCGGCGGCGAGCTGCCGTCCGGTGGTGATGTGGACGGCTTCGCCGACGCGGTTCAGGGCGATGCGGTGGCGGGCGGCGAGCACCTGGATGCTGCTGATGCCGGGGATCACCTCGAGGTCGAGGGCGAGGCGCCCGGTGGCGGTGATCTGGTCGATGATGCGCAGGGTGCTGTCGTAGAGGGCGGGGTCGCCCCAGACTAGGAAGGCTCCGCACTCGTCGGCAGCGAGCGCGTCGGTGATCGCCTGCTCGTAGACCGCGGCTCGCTGCTCGTGCCAGTCCCGCACGGCGGCGCGGTAGTCGTCTGGGCTGCGGTCTCGCTCGGGGTCGTGGAGCTCCACGGTGCGGTACCCGGCGTCGGGGCGGTGGCGGCGGCAGATCTCGGTGCGAAGGGCGGCGAGGTCGGCCTTGTCCGGTCCCTTTTCGATCACGAAGAACACGTCGACCTGCTGTAGGGCGTTGATCGCCTGCACGGTGAGGTGGTCGGGGTCGCCGACGCCGATGCCGATGAGGAGCAGCTTGCTCACGCGAAGGACGTGGCGAGGTGGGGGCGCAGGTCCAGTCCGGCCACCGCGCCGACCACGATGACCGACGGAGCGGCGAGCGGCTGGTCGGCCACGTCGGCGAGCGTGGTGCGGAGCACGCTCTGGTCGGCCGTGGTGGCCCAGCGCACGGCGGCGACGGGGGTGGTCGGGGAGAGCCCACCGTCCATGAGCCGCCCGGCGATGGTCCCGATTCGGCCGACGCCCATGAGGATCACGAGCGTGGATCCGGTGGCCGCCAGGGCTCCCCAGTCGACGTCGGCACCGGCTCGGGGGTCCTCGTGGCCGGTCACGACGGTGAAGGACTGCGCCAGGTTGCGCATGGTGACCGGGATGCCTGCCGCGGCGGGCCCGGCGATGGCGGAGGACATACCGGGTATGACGTCGAAGGGCACGCCGGCGGCAAGAAGCGCCGCGGCCTCCTCTCCGCCGCGGCCGAAGACGTAGGGATCGCCGCCCTTGAGGCGCACGACGGTGCGGCCGCTGCGGCCGTGTTCGACGAGCAGCTCGTTGATGCGCTTCTGGGAGACGGGGCTTGATCCGGCGGCCTTGCCCACGTCGATGCGGGCGGCGTCGGCGGGGGCGAGGTCGAGCAGGTCGGCTGTCGTGAGCCGATCGTGGACGACGACCTCGGCGGCCGACAGCAGGCGGGCGGCGCGCACGGTGAGCAGATCCGGGTCTCCCGGCCCTGCTCCGACGAGGTGGACGGTCATGTGGGGCCTCCTTCGGGGGATCCGATCGCGAGCGCGGCGGTGGCGTGGGCGGATCGGGTCGTGCCGACGAGCAGCTCGGCGCCGGGTCCCGCGCCGGTGAGTGCGCAACCCTCGGCGACCCGTGCCGCGATGCCGTCACGGGGACGCTGCGGCGCGGGGCACCGGGCGAGAAGCGCACGGTCGTCGACGCCGAGGATCGAGGGACCGAACCGGGCGCGGTCGTCGTCGACGAAGCGCATCCTGGTGGCGACGAGGCTGACGGCGTCGAGGCCGACGGCGGCCAGTGCGATGACCGTGTCGACGAGCTCGCGGACTTCCTGGCGGGTTGCCTTCGACGACAGCCCGAGGCCGAGCACGAGCTGCGTCATGCGGGTCCCCAGCACACGAAGACGGGGTTGATCGGTTCCATACGCACGCCGAGCGCGCCGAGGGGCACGCACCGGTCGACTCGGACTTGGATCATGTTGCCGAGCCGGGCGTGGGCGGTAAGCGCCCGGTCGAGGACGACGTAGGTGGCGACGATGACGCCACCGGGCGTCAGCCGGTTGAGGCACTCGTCGAGGACGTCGATGCCCCCGCCGCCGATGAAGACCCGGTCCGGGTCGGGGAGGTCGGCCAGCGCGTCCGGCGCGTCGTCGGTCACCACCGTGATGCGGGCGTCGTGGGCGGCCGCGTTGGTGGCGATGCGAGCGGCGTCCTGCGCGTCGCGTTCGATCGAGAACACCTGCAGCTGCGGGGCGAGAGCGGCTGCCTCGATGCCGACGGAGCCGCTGCCGGCGCCGACGTCCCACATGACGCCGGTGGGGTGGAGGGCGAGCTTGCCGAGCGCCACGGCGCGCACTTCGGCCTTGGTGATCATCCCGTCTCGGTGGGCAAAGGCGTCCTCGCTGCGACCCCATCGGATGGTGGGCCCGACGGGCACCGCGTGCGCTGGATCGCGCAGCAGGACGACCGACATGGGATCGAAGCGCCCGGCGGCGAGGCCGGCCACGTCGGTGTGGTGCACCGACTCGTCGTCTTCGCCGATGCGGCTCACCACCACGACGTCGCGCTCGGGGCTCTGTTGCAGGAGCGCGGCGCCGACTGCTTCGGGCGGGTTGGTGGGGTCGGTGAGCACGGCTGCCTTGGGGGCGGCGGCGATGGCCGCGATTGCGGGTTCGAGGGCGCGGCCGTGGGCGGAGGCGACGGTGGCGTCGTCCCAGCTCCAACCCTGGGTGGCGAAGGCCAACGCCACAGAGGAGGGCGCCGGATGAACACGCAGTGCCGTGGGGCCGAGATGATCGGCGAGGGAGCGGGTCATGCCGAAGAACCCGGGATCGCCTGATGCCAGCACGCACACGCGTCGCCGCTGGCGCCGGTGCTCGTCGATCGCGGCGAAGAGCACCGGGAGTGGGCTGGTCAGCTCCAGGCGCTCAACCGTCGGGGAGCTCTGGGTGTGGGCGAGGTGGCGCGACGACCCGAGGAGCACATCGGCCGAAGCGATCGCCTGGCGCGCCGCCTTCCCGAACACCTCGCCGCCGACCATGCCCACGATGTCGACGGGGTGCGGATGGGCATTACCCATCGGTGCCGCTGTGGGCTCCGTCGCGGAAGCGGGTGGTGTAGGCGGCGGCGTAGACGTGGCTGTGGCGGGGCGGCGCGGCCGAGGCGAGCGCCGGTCCGATGAGCAGGATGGTGGCGGCATCGAACCCGGCGGTCTCGACATCGGTGACGAGGTCGCCCAGCGTGGTGTGCAGGATCCGCTCGTCGGGCCACGACACGCGGTGGGCGGCGACCACCGGTGTTTCGGGGGCCATCTGTGCGGGTCCGTCGACGAGCTCGGTGACGATCGCCCGCACGTGGCCGATGGACAGGAACAGCACCAGGGTCCCGCCCGCGGCGGCCGCACCGGCAAGGGTCTCCGCTGGGGGCATCGACGCGCTGGTGCGCTTGGCGAGCCGGGTCATGACCACGGTCTGCGCGACGCCGGGAACGGTCAGCGCGCACCCCGCCGCGGCGGCGGCGGCGGCCATCGAGGTGACGCCAGGGACGATCTCGACGTCCCGGTCGTTGCGCCGGCACCAGTCGATCTGCTCGGCGATGGCGCTGTAGATGGAGGTGTCCCCCGAGTGCAGGCGCACGATGGCGGCCCCGGGTTGGCCGCGTAGACGGCGCACACCTCGTCATGGGTCATCGTCTTGGAGTCGTGGAGCTCGACGTCGGCCCGGCAGTGGTCGAGCAGCGCCTCGGGTACGAGCGATGCCGCCCAGATCACGATGTCGGCGGCAGCCAGGCGTTGCGCGCCCCGCAGGGTGATGAGGTCGGCGGCACCGGGTCCGGCGCCCACGAACGAGATCGTCATCGGTGCGCTGCCACGG
>WHTX01000401.1 GCA_009377505.1 Acidimicrobiia bacterium | reverse complement strand
TGGGCCTGGCCCTCGCCCTCTGGCTCGTGGCCGAACGGCGCCACTTCCGGGTGCACCCGCCCGGCCAGCGCCGCTGGCTCGCCGGCGCCATCGGCCTCGGCGTGCTCGCCCTCGGCCTCGCCGCCGTCCTCGCGGCCAGCTTCGGGCACCACGAGCGCCTGTCGCGCACGCTGATCGCCCTGGCCGCCGGTGCCATCGTGCTGTTCGGCTGGTGGTTCAGCCGGGCCACCCGATACCGGGCCAGCGCCCAGGCCGACCACGCCGAGAACCTGGAGCGGGGCCGGGCCATCGTGGAGCGCCACGGTGGTGACACCCTCGACTACTTCGCCCTGCGGGACGACAAGGAGCTGCTGTTCAGCGGCGACGGCCTCGTGGCCTACACCGTGCTCGACCGCACGATGCTCGTCTCCCCCGACCCCATCTGCCCTGCCGAGCAGCGGGCCGAGGTGTGGGCCGACGCCATGGACCACGCCGACGCGCACGGCTGGGGCATCGCCGTGCTGGCCGCCAACGCCTCGTGGCTGCCCACGTACCACGCCGCCGGGCTGCAGGACCTCTACATCGGCGACGAGGCCATCGCCGAGGCCCAGGTGTTCTCGCTGCAGGGCAAGACGATGAAGTCCCTGCGAGGGGCGTACAACCGGGTGAGCAAGGCCGGCTACCGGGTGGAGGTGTTCGACCCCACGACGCTCGGGGAGGACCTGCGGGCCAAGCTGCTGCGCCTGATGACCGAGACGCGACAGGGCGACGTCGAGCGGGGCTTCTCCATGACGTTGAGCCGCATGTTCGACCCCAGGGACACTGGACTGCTGCTCGCCGTCTGCTTCAGCCCCGAGGGCGAGCCCGTGGCCTTCAACCAGTACATCCCGGCCGCAGCCATCGGGGGTTACTCCCTCGACGTCATGCGCCGCACGTCGGACGAGAACGCCCCCAACGGGCTCACCGACTTCGTCATCATCGAGACCCTCAACTGGATGCGGGAGCGGGGCTACCGGGGCCTCGGCCTCAACTTCGCCACCTTCCGGGCCGTCGTCGCTGGCGAGGAGGCCGGTCCCTGGCACAAGGTGGAGCGCAAGGTGCTGCACCGCTTCAGCGACACGATGCAGATCGAGTCGCTGTGGAAGTTCAACGAGAAGTACGACCCCATCTGGCGGCCGCGCTACGTCGTCACCGACGCGCTTTTCGACGCGCCACGTGCGGGCCTCGCCATCGGCCGGGCGGAGGGCGAGGTCGAGCTCCCCCTCATCGGGCGCCTGTTCAAGGCGAGCGGCCCCGACCCCGCCGCCGAGGCACCGGCCCCGACCGCCGCGGCGAGCGTGACCGGCCCGAGCGGCCGAGAGCGGACGAGCAAGTGAGCGCAGCGAACGGCCCGAGCGGCCGAGAGCGGACGGGCAAGTGAGCGCCGCGAGCAGCTCGAGTTCGATGGGGCCGGGCGGGGCGCACCTCGAAGGGGTAGGTGCTCGGTCCCCGGTCTTGGGCATTGCTCCGGTGATGAAATGCCCCGTGCGGGGAAGGCGTGCCTGGCAGGGGGGCGCGGGCCGGGCCGGGCCCGTGGTCGCGCAGGCCGCGGTCCGGCGCGCTTCGGGCTGCCCTCCGTGTCAGCCCGCGTCGCAGCTGGCAGCGAACAACGCTGGTCCCTGCCCCCTCGGCTGCCGCCGCCCTCGTCACGAGGCGGCCGTAGGCGGCTCGGTAAGGGTTAGCCCCCGGCGAGCCCGGCCACGCCCGACGACGTCACGTGACCAGCGCGCCCGCCAGCAATTTCGTCACCGGAGGAACGGCCAAGGACAGCGCGACGTCTCGTGTCCGGTTCGAGGCGGCGGGCCATCGAGGCAGAGAACCGCGCACCTTGCGGCTGTAGTTCCAGGCAGGACCAACGAGTGAGCGCAGCGAACGGCCCGAGCGGCCGAGAGCGGACGAACGGGTGAGCGGGGGTCGTCACCTGCGTGGGGTGCTGCACCGCGGCCGGGTGGACGAGGACGAGGGAGACGGGGGAGGCGGCGCAACCAGGGCGCGCTCGCTCGGCGTGCTGGGCCTGGCGCTCGTGATCATCTCGGCCATGGACAGCATCCGCAACCTGCCGACGACGGCGACCTTCGGCTTGGCCTGCGTGTTCTTCTACTTCCTGGCCGTCGCCGCCTACCTCGTCCCCGTGGCCTTCACCTCGGCCGAGCTCGCCACCACCTTCCCGGGGGACGGCGGCGTCTACTCGTGGGTGAAGGAGGCGTTCGGCCAGCGATGGGGCTTCCTGGCCGTGTGGTGCGACTGGTCCGAGAACATCGTGTGGTTCCCCACCGTGCTCGTCTTCCTCGCCACGACCACCGCCTACGTGGTCGACCCCAGCCTCGCCGACGACAAGGTGTTCCTCGTGGCGGTGATGCTCATCATCTTCTGGGGCACGACGCTCGCCGCCTTCGCCGGGGCGGTGAGCTCGGCCCGCTGGACCGGTGTGCTCGTCACCGTGGGCACGGCCGTGCCGACCACGCTCGTCATCGCCCTCGGCGCCTGGTGGCTGATCTCGGACCGGCCGAGCCAGATCCCCTTCGAGGCCGGTGGCCTGGTACCCGAGTGGGAGGGGCTGGCGAGCCTCGTCTACGTGGCCAGCATCGTCGTCGCCTTCGCCGGGATGGAGATCGGCGGCTACTACGCCCGCAACACCCGCCGCCCCGAGCGCACCTACCCCCTCGCCGTGCTGGCAGCCTCGACGGTGGTCGCCGCCCTGTCCATCCTCGGCAGCCTGGCCATCGCCATCGTCGTGCCCAAGACCGACATCAGCCTCAGCGGCGGCGTCATGCAGGCCCTCACCCGGTTCTTCGACCAGCTCGGAATCGGGGCCATCGAGAAGCCGATCGGCGTCCTCATCATCGTCGGCGTCATCGGCGGGCTCTCGGCCTGGGCGGTCGGGCCGGCCCTCGGCATGCAGTCCGTGGCCGAGGAGGGCGGGCTGGCCCCGTTCTGGGCCCGCAAGAACCGCCGCGGCGCCCCAGTGGCCGTACTGCTCATCCAGACGGTGCTCGGCACCCTGCTCTCGCTGCTCCTCCTGCTGGTGAACAGCGTGAACACCTACTACTGGATGCTCACCGCGCTCGTCGCCCAGACGTTCATTGTTATGTACTTGCTTATGTATGCATCGGTCATCCACCTACGCCGCACCCAGCCGGACGCCGTGCGGCCCTTCCGGATCCCCGGCGGCGACGTCGGCCTCTACGGCATCGTCGGCCTCGGCGTGCTGGGCGCCGTGTTCACCTTCGTGCTCGGCTTCGTGCCCGCCAACCACCTCTCCGTCGAGGCCACCGGGCTCTACGTGGCCGTGATGCTCTTCGGCATCCTCGCCGTCTGCGTCACGCCGTTCCTCCTGCACCGCAACACGCCCGATGACGCCCCGCCCCCCGCAGTAGCAGGCACCGGTGAGCCCTCCCCGGCGCGCTGAGCGCAGCGCGACCGAGGACGGCAGGGCCGCGGCTATGCCGGGGCCGGGCCCGCGGGGTGGGGCGCGCCCTCCTCGGCGGACGAGGCGAGAGCGAGGGCGAGGGCACCCGCCAGGGTGAGGACGAAGCCGGCGACGGCCAACCCGACTCGGCCCTCGCGGGCACGGTCCCCGAGGAACACCAGGCCGATGAGCGAGGGCACGAGGACCTCGGCCCCGTACTGGGAGGCGGTCGCCACCGAGACCGATCCCCGTTCGAGGGCCGCGGCGAAGAAGGCGATGCCGAGAGCCCCGTGGAGCAGCAGCGCCCAGGTGAGCGGGTCCTCGAGTACGTTGACCAGGGAGCCGTCGGCTTCGAGGGCGCGGGCACAGATGGCCGTGCCGCCGTACCCGAGGCCCGAGACGGCCCCCAGCAGCACCGCCGCCCGGTCACCTCGGGCCAGCCGGGGGGCGAGTACACCGAGCCCGGCGACCACGCCCACCGCCACCCACATCCCCACGGCGAATCGGGTGCCGACCCGACGGGGATCGTCCGGCGCCGCGGAGACGGCGAGCGCCACGAGGCCCAGGGCCAGCACCCCCATGGCCAGGAGCTGGCGCTTCGTCGGCCGCGAGCCGAGCACGATGGCGGCGAGCAGCACCGTCACGGCGATGCTCGAGGCCGAGATAGCCTGGACGGCGAACAGCGGCAGGGTCTGCAGCGCCACC
>WHTX01000400.1 GCA_009377505.1 Acidimicrobiia bacterium | reverse complement strand
CATCGCCGTCCGCCAGATCGGCATGCAGTACCACGACGCCATCGTCGACCTCGCCGAGGCGGGCCCGGCCGTCGACCATCGCAGCTTCGCCCGGCTGCTCGGCCGCCTCGGCGCCGGGCAGGGCGACGAGGTCGAGGTCGAGGTGGGCCAGGGCGAGGCTCGCGTCCGCCAGCGCACCTGGCGCGTGCTCGGCGGAGTCCCCCTACCGCCCGAAGGCTTCGAGGCGTGGAACGGGCTGTGGGAGGGCCTCGCCGCCGTGCACGGCCCGGGCCGCGGCGTGCGCCTCGACGTGGTCGAGCGGCTCGACCTCGGCGACCCGCATTTCGAGTGGCGCGTCCGCCCCTGGGCGTGACCGCCCGGCCGTGGGCTCAGCTACGCAGGGTGGCGCCGTGGGTGGCTTCGACCGCCGCGGCCACGCGAGCGCGCACCGTGGCCACCTCCTCGTCGGTGAGCGTGCGGTCCGAGGCCTGGAGGCGCAACCGGTAGGCCAGGCTGCGACGGCCCTGCCCGAGCTGGCCGCCCCGGTACACGTCGAAGAGGGCCAGGTCCACGAGCAGCTCACCGGCCGCCTCCCGCACCGAGGCGGCCACCTCGCCGGCGGCCACGCCGTCGGGGGTGACGAAGGCCAGGTCGATGTCCGAGGAGGGGAAGCGGCTGAAGGGCCGGTAGAGCCGCTCGGCTGACGGCCGTGCGAACACGGTGGAGAGGTCGACCTCGAGCCACGCCACCCGCTCGGGCACCTCGTAGGCCTCGAGCACGGCGGGGTCGACCTCCCCGACCGAGCCGACAGGGGCGCCGCCGAGCTCGACCACCGCAGTGCGGGTCGGGTGGAGCCCGGCCAGCTCGGCCGCCACCAGGCGCCACGGGCCGAGGGCCAGGGCGTCCGCCACGACGTGCCACACCTCCACGGCCTCGGGCGCCTCGGCTCCCCCGAGGGCGACCGCGAGGTGCTCCCGCTCGTCGGGGAGCTCGCGCGAGCGGTCGGTGGGCAGGTAGACGTGGCCGATCTCGAAAAGCCGTGCCCCCGGGGCGCGATGCGAGGCGTTGTAGGCGAGGGTCGCGAGCAGGCCGGGCCGCAGCGACGTGCGCAGCACCGACTCCTCGGCCACGAGGGGGTTGGTGACGGTGACGGCGTCGGCGTCGAGCCCGGCCCGGTGGAGGTCGCCGGGGGCGAGGAAGGGCATGGGCATGGCTTCGACCAGGCCCCAGTCGGCGAGCGTGTGGCGTAGCCGACGGCGCTCGGCCTGGCGCGGGGTCAGCCCCCCGGAGTGGGGCGAGCGGGGCACCCGTCGAGGGATGCGCTCGTAGCCGTAATGGCGGGCGACCTCCTCGACGACGTCCACCTCGAGGGCGGTGTCGGGCCGGAACGAGGGCACCTGGACGTCGACGTCGTCGCCCGCCGGCTCCACCCCGAAGCCGATGGGCTCGAGGAGCGTGGCCACGTCCGCGGCGCTGATGTCCACTCCGAGCAGGGCCGAGATGCGAGCGGGGCGGGCCCGGGCCCGGGCCGGGCGGGGCAGGTCGCCCACCTCGTCCACCAGGCCGGGCAGCAGCGAGCCGGCCGGCGCCAGGAGCTCGGCGAAGCGGAGCAGCGCCCGCTCGAGCAGCTGGGGGTCCGTGCCCCGCTCGAAGCGGGTGCTGGCCTCGGAGCGCAGGTTCAGCCGTCGCGACGTTCGGGCGATGGTCAGCGGCTCCCACCAGGCCATCTCGAGGAGCACGTCGGTGCTCGTGCCGCTGATCTCGGTCGAGCGCCCGCCCATGACCCCAGCGATGCTCACAGCCACGTCGTCGCCGTCGGCGATCACCCCGTCGCCCTCGGCGAGCGAGCGCAGCTGCCCGTCGAGCGTGACGAGCTGCTCGCCCGGGTGCGCCCGGCGCACGCGCAGCCGGCCCCCGGCCACCCGGTCGAGGTCGAAGGTGTGGCTCGGCTGGCCCAGCTCCAGCATCACGTAGTTCGACACGTCGACGACGTTGTTGATGGGGCGCATACCCGTGGCGAGCAGGCGGTTGGCCAACCAGCGCGGCGAGGGCCCGACCTGCACGTCGCGCAGCACCCGGGCGGCGAAGCGCCCGCAGAGGACGGGGTCGAGGATCTCCACGGCGACCAGCTCGGCGGCCGAGGGCCCGACCACCTCGACGGACTTGGGCTCGGGCACGGCGAAGGGCACCCGCAGGTGGGCGGCGAGGTCGCGGGCCACCCCGGCGACGGACAGGGCGTCGGGGCGGTTTCCGGTGATGTCGAGGTCGAAGAGCACGTCCTCGGTGATCCCCATGGCCTCGAGCAGCGGTTGGCCAGGAGCAGGGGCCTCGCCCGGCGCCCCGCCCGCCAGGATCATGATGCCCGAGTGGTCCTCGCCGAAGCCCAGCTCGGCGGCCGAGCAGAGCATGCCGTTGGACCACTCGCCGCGGAGCTTGCGCCGCACGATGAGGCGGCCGTCGGCCATGGTCGTGCCCAGCATGGCGAGGGGCACCAGGTCGCCAGCGCCCATGTTGAACGCCCCACAGCAGACCTGGAGCGCCTCGCCGTCCCCGGCGTCGACGTCCACGAGCTGGATCTTGTCGGCGCCGGGGTGCGCACGGGTCCGCAGGACACGAGCCACGACGACCCCGTCGAGGCCCCGGCCGACCAGCTCGATCTCCTCGACGGCCATGCCGAGCATGGACAACCGGTGGGCGAGGTCGGCGGGGGCCCCCTCGATGCCGGGGGCGAATTCGCGCAACCACGAGAGCAGCACCTTCATGAAAGCCAGGCCCCCTCTGTCAGAACTGGGTGAGGAACCGCAGGTCGCCGGCGAAGAACTCGCGCAGGTCGTCGACGCGGTGGCGCATCAGGGCGAAGCGGTCGAGCCCGAACCCGAAGGCGAAGCCCGACCACTCCTCGGGGTCGACCCCGCCCGAGCGCAACACGTTCGGGTGCACCATCCCGCACCCGCCGAGCTCGAGCCAGGAGCCGTCGGGGCGCAGCACGTCGAACTCGGCTGAGGGTTCCGTGAAGGGGAAGTAGGACGGTCGCAGGCGCGACGTGAACTCCCCGCCGAAGTAGGCCTTGGTGAAGGCCTCGAGCGTGCCGGCGAGGTCGCCGAAGGTGATGCCCCGGTCGACGACGAGGCCCTCGATCTGGTGGAAGACCGGCATGTGGGTGGCGTCGGGCGTGTCCTGGCGGAAGACGCGGCCGGGGCAGATCGTGTACAGCGGCGGCTCGGTGGCGAGCATGGCCCGGATCTGGACCGGCGAGGTATGGGTGCGCAGCAACGTCTGGCCGGGCTCGCCCCAGTCGACCCACAAGGTGTCGAAGCTGTCCCGTGCAGGATGGCCCTCGGCGAAGTTGAGCGCCTCGAAGTTGAACCACTCCGTCTCCACCTCGGGCCCCTCCGAGACGGTGAAGCCCATGCCCACGAAGACGTCCTCGAGCTGCTCCCAGGCCTGGCTGACCAGGTGCAGGTGCCCGAGGCGGCGGGAGGGGACGACCTCGGACAGGTCGAGTCGCTCGGCTTCGAGGCGGCGGCGACGGTCCTCGGCGGCGAGGTCGCTTCGGCGAGCGGCCAGTGCCCCTTCGACCTCGGCCCGTGCCTCGTTGAGGGCCTGGCCCACGCGGCGGCGCTCGTCGGGGCCGAGCGCGCCGACGGACTTGCGCAGCTCGATCAGGTCCGCCCGCTTGCCGAGGACCTCGGTCTCGACGAGGCGCAGCTCATCGGTGCTCGTGGCCTCCCCGACGCGGCCGAGCGCGCCCTCGCGTGCGCGTGCGACGCGGTCGAGGAGCTCGCTCATGGCCGTCCACGTTGCCCAGCGAGGCGCTCGGCGTCCAATCGGTTGACGGCCCGACGTTGGCGCAGGGCCTCGAAGGTCACCACGGTGGCGGCCATGGCTGCGTTGAGGGACTCGGCACGACCCGGCATGGGGATGGTGACGAGCTGGTCGACGCAGCCGACGAGCTCGGGCCTGAGGCCCCTCGCCTCGCTGCCGACGACGACCGCCACAGGACCGACCAGCTCCACCTCGTCCACGGCGCGACCACCGCGAGCCGCCGTGCCCAGGCGGGTGAGGCCCAGCCGGCCGAGCTCGTCCAGCGCGTCTGTGGCTTCGGCGACCTCGCGCAGCGGCACCCGGAAGCACGCCCCGGCCGCCGCCCGGACGACCTTG